>CAMBEJ010000132.1 GCA_945865375.1 Akkermansia muciniphila
TCCCTCGGAAACTGCGCTGAACCTTTCCTGAGACCACAAGTGTGGTTTTCGAGCGTAACTCGTTGCAAATTAACGCAGAACTTCTGGAATGGTCTCGTGACAAATCCGTCAATCGTTCGGAATGATGCGGAGGGATCAGGAACTCTGAAACTCCGCTTCTCATCGTTTATCCAGCGTTTTTTCTTGCTCCAATCCATCTCCAAGATCTATCCTGAAAAACATCCGGAACCAAATTCCTATCAGTTTGCGGGTGCCGGGCGCTCCGGTCGACAATAATGTTACCGAGAGGATGTTGAAGATGTCGATCCTCCATCGGAAAAACAGTTTGCACTATCGCACAGCCCGGGGAGCCTATGTGGGAGACTTGTTCATGAGTCTCATCCAGATTTGCCGCGCCAACGACGCCAATCCCTTTGTCTACCTGCTGGCCGTGGTCCGAAATCCCAAGGCGGTCATCGCCGATCCGGGCCTTTGGATGCCCTGGAATTATCCCAAACAGGAGTCCAAAGCTCGAACCGGTTGATCGCGACAGCCCAACGGGGCAAGATCTCAGGGTAGACACCACAAGCCCTGGCCACGTGCCACCTCCGGGTTGACTTCACCAGGGGCCGACTCCCAAAGCGCGCGACATCGCCCAACCGAGTCCCTCGCTGCTGTTGGGCTCTTCAACCTGGACCAGGATCCAACTCCCCTCGCTGGCTCCCCTCAAGTCCGACGCTGGGAAAGTTATTCACAAGCCAGCCCACCCATGCTCATCACATTCGTTGCGGCGCCATTCCCCGAGGGGGCGGCGGAATCGTACGCGAATGACCTCGCCCGTCGCGGCTTTTGAAGAAATTTGCCCTGGCGCACGCTTGCCGAAGGCACACAATCAATCCTGTCGATTCGCGGAGAAACCAATCGCATCCTTTTGCCGGAGTAGATCACGCCCGAAGTACGCCAGCAAAATGCCCATTGAATGGCCGCCAATGCAGACGAAGGACGGTTTTACCTTGATCGGGAACAACGATCACGAAGGGGGGCAACGGTGTCTGTCCCAAGCCGCTCTTCCTTCACTCGTAGCAGCCGACGTGAGGAGGCGGAACCCTCGCTAATTCAGGACGTCCGCCTCGTTACCTCGGCGGCTACCAGCGCCTGAATACCTAGTCTGTCCCTTGGCGCGGCGAAGGGGGGCAACGGTGTCTGTCCCAAGCCGCTCTTCCTTCACTCGTAGCAGCCGACGTGAGGAGGCGGCACCCTCGCTAATTCAGGACGTCCGCCTCGTTATCTCGGCGGCTACCAGCGCCTGTCGATCAACTCAAAATTGGACGGATCACTTCACCGTAATCACGATCGAGGCGCTTCCGTCCTGGGATCTCGAGATGCCGCGCATTCAAACCCAGGAGATGATAGATCGTGGCATGCACGTCGGTCACATAATGCGGGTCCTGCTCAGCGTGGAATCCAATTTCGTCGGTGGCCCCATGGATGATTCCACCCTGGATTCCACCCCCGGCCATCCAGACGCTGAACCCGTAAGGATGATGATCCCGTCCATCCCCGCTTTGAGAGCCTGGAGTGCGCCCAAACTCGGTCGCAAAAACGACGAGAGTGTCATCCAACAAACCGCGAGATTTTAAGTCTCTGAGCAATCCCGAGATGGGTTTATCGACCTGGGCGGAGAGCCCCGTATGATTCGTCTTCAACCCAGAATGCGCATCCCATGCCCCGGCTGCGCCGTCTCCGTGCTGAATTTGGATGAACCGTACCCCCTGCTCCGCCATCCGCCGCGCCACCAGCAACTGGCGTCCAAAGGGTTCCGTCACTTTTTCATCCAGCCCATACAGTTTTTTCGTGGCCACCGATTCCTCGTCCACTCGCAGCACAGCGGGCACCGCTCGTTGCATCCGAAACGCGAGTTCGTAATTACGGATCCGTGCCATCAACATCCCATCCCCGGGATACTCCTCTGAGGCCAGGGTGTTCAACCGGTGAACCAGATGGAACTGTTCAGCCTGCTCCTGATCAGTCAGAGCCACCTCTGGTGAAGCGTACGCCAGAGGGTTCTTCGGATCCACTTTCATATTCACGGCGTCGTAAGCAGGGCCGAGGTAATGACCATCACGGACATCGAAGTAGCGTGGTCCCATATTCACGAACCGCGGCAGATCCTCGCTCATGGCCCCCAAACCATACGTCACCCAGGCCCCGATGGTGGGCTCGCGAGGATCCAGCATGTGCCGACCGGAATGAAACTGCACTTGAGCGCCGTGGTTGTCGTCGGTGGTCCACATCGAACGCAGAAAAGCGATGTCGTCCGCGCAGGATGCGATGTGAGGAAACCAGTCGCTGATCTCGACGCCACATTGGCCATGCTGGCGGTACCCCACTTGCAGGGGATAAAGGGTGTTGCGTTGCTGCCCATTGGCATCATTGACCACGACCACACGCACCTTCTTTAATTTCTCGGAAGTTTGCACCCCTTTGAACGGCGTCTCCAAAATGCTCTTGCCCGCATACTTGTTCAAAGCGGGCTTGGGATCAAAGCTCTCCATGTGACTCACCCCTCCGCGCATAAAAAGCCAGATGACACGCCTTGCTCGGGGACGGAAATGAGCCAAGCCGGTGGGCGGCTTCCACCCAGAATCCTCAGCTAATAAACTGCGAAGGGCGATTCCTGAAAAGCCGGCTGTCAAGCCCTTCAAAAAACGGCGGCGGGCTGAGTGGCCACGAAGCTCAAGAAAAGAGGGTCGTTTCATCGCAATGTTACAAAATCGTTGTGATTCATCAGGGCTTGCAGAAACAAGACACGCGCCCGGGCCGCTTCCACGTCGCTAAAGAGTACGGGGCCCAGCCGCGCCAAGGATTCCAAACACGCCTCCTCTTCTCCCGGGTTGGGGGATCGCGCCAGCAACGTCATGAAGGCGGCGCGGGTGAACTGGCGATCCACTTCCGCGTCGGCAGGACGCTTTGCTCCGCCGAACTCCCTCCTCATCACGAGATCCGACGCAAGCCGTTTCTCCAAAGCTTCAGCGCATTCCCGGGTCAGCTTGCTGTTGGCCATCGCCAGCGCCTGTTGTGGCGTCACGCTCTCAGGACGGCGGTAGCACTCGAAAACATTGGAATTATCGAAAGCGGCCAGGAAACGATGTTCCAACTCGCCGTGCTGCTGAAAATATAACGCGCGACGGTGGCTGTTCTCTCCTGATGGAACGGGAACCGAGGGGCCGCCCACATCCCTTTCCAAAAGCCCCGACGCAAACAACAGGCCGTCACGAATGACCTGCGAATCAAGGCGCTTGGAATTCATACGCCAGTAGGTCTTGTTCTCCGGGTCAGCGGCGAGCGTCGCGGGATCGGCCCCTTTAGATGTGGACCCCAGGCGGTAGAGGCGGGAGTTCAGCATCACGCGAAGAAGATGCTTCAGCTCCCAACCGTTGTCCACGAACTCCACAGCGAGGGTGTCCAGAACATCTTGATGAAGCGGCGGGGCGGCGCGCCGACCCCAATCCGAAACGTCCCCCACCATGGATTCCGCAAAAATCCGAGTCCAAACATGGTTCACGAACACGCGGGCCGCGAGGGGATTCTTTCGGTTCGCGATCCACCGCGCCAAGGCGAGGCGTCGGCCCGTGCTCTGCGCGGGGTAGAACGAAGGGTTCTTATCAAAGCTATCCTCGGGCCCTACCAAAGCTTTGAGCGCGCCAGAAGACGAACGATAGTGGGTATCCGGGTTCTCGACGCGTTTGGACTCCTTCTCGATGACCTCCCGTGCGGTCTTGAGACGCTTTTGGATGTCGTTCTGTTTCTCCTTGGGTGCTGTGGCTAATTCCTTCTCGGCGGCGGCGAGATTGGCTTGTGTCTGGGCCAGCCGAAGCCTCGCATCCGCCAAAGCTGCCTCCCGGACCCATCCCTCGGGTTCAAGCGGCATGTGAACACCAGGCAGGGTCCAGAATTTCTCGAGACCCTGCTTCCAGGCGTCCGCAGCCCAGGAAGCCCGGAGCGCGATGGGTTTAATCTCCGCCGCTTCCAATCGGCGCTCGAACACTTTGACGGCCGCATTTGCGTCAGCCAACGGATCTTCGGCCGCGCTCGGCGAAGCCGTTGCGAGAACGTTGGGCTTCTCTTTCTTGTTCTGGCTCACAAGAGCCTCCAGCCGACCCTTTGCCTGCTTCAAGCCGACTCGCTCCTCGGCGATCTGGTTCTCGGCGGCCCGAACCTGATCCTCCAACACGTATCGTCTCAGCCCAGGACTGTGGGCCGAGATAGGCAGGACCACAGGTTTCACCTCCAGTTCCCCGAACAAAACAGGCATGCCAGGATGGATCACTCGGTTTGTGTCGGGTTGGCGATCGTCCCCACGCCGATGGATGTGGGTGGGGATGTTCAGGTTCAGATCGAAGGCCCTGGGCAATCCATTTTTCTCGAAGTCAGGTTCTCCTGGCCAGGCATCCACACGCACATGATAGGGTTCAAACACCGCGCGCATCCGATAATAATCCGCCTGTTCCAAAGGATCATATTTGTGGTCATGACACTTGGCGCATTGCATGGTCAGACCAAGGAAAGCACGGCTGGTATGCTCCACCACCTCGTCAAGCCAAGTGGTGCGGTTGAAGAGATAGTAGGAACGACAGAGAAATCCGGTCGCCCTCAAGGCATCCTGGTTCTCCGGATCCAATTCATCCGCCGCCAGCATTTCGACGATCATTCGGTCGTAGCCCTTCCCGGAGTTCAACGACTCAACGATCCAATCCCGCCAATGCCAGATGTGTTTCTGGCTGTATCGCAACTGGGCGTCGAGCCCCCACCAATCGCTGTAACGCCAGAGATCCATCAGATGCCGGGCCCAGCGTTCACCAAATTCAGGCGACGACAGGAGCCGGTCGATGACCTGGGAATGGGACACGGCAGACGTGTCGTTCTGAAACTCCTCAATCTGCCGCACCGTGGGAGGGAGTCCAACGGTGTCCAGATAAACGCGCCGGAGCCAGAGTTCACGAGGCATCTCCGCTTGCGGAATCAAACCCCTGGACGCGTGACGAGAGGCGATCAAAGAATCGATGATCGTTGGAGGCCTCGCAGCCGAGTCGTTTTTGGGCAAGAGTGCCCGCTGGGGAGATTTAAACGCCCAATGAGCACGAGGGTCCGGATCAGGTTCCTCAGCGGAAGGTCCTGGAGCGCCCTCGGAAACCCACTCGGCGAGCTTTCCGATCTGTTCTTTGGACAATGCCGACCCGTCCTGCGGCATTCTTTCGGTTTCGTCAGGATTCGAAACCCGCGCCAGCAGGAGCGGGTTCGGCATTCCCAGAGGTGTCCCGTGCAGTCCCCCTTTACGGAGAGAGTCGAGTGTATCGAGGCGTAGATCCCCTTTTTGCTTCAACGCACCGTGGCAAGAATAGCACCTGACTTTGAGCAGCGGCTTGATCTCTCGAAGATAATCCACGCTGGCGGAAGATCTCGGGGTGGAAACAAGCAGCCAAACCCCTGTCAAGGCCGCGACCCACCCGATTCTAATCCGGCATTTTTTCACAGGTAAGTCAGCCAAGCGTCCGTGCGCCGCCGCTTCAGATCCCCATACCATTTGCAGAGAGGATAGATCGCGAGGACAACGCCGATCCAGGCGAAATAAACGACTGGTAAATCGAAACCGCGAGCCTTCGAACCGCTTAAGCCCTGCAGCATCCCGGCAACCACACCCAACGAATGAGCCATGTAAAGGTGTAGAATATAAAAAAACATGGGAACACGCCCGAACACGACCAAGAATCGTCCCAAAGCTCCCGCGCCTTTGTCCAGAGCACCCAGGGCGAAAATTGCTGGGCCCAGCGTCATGAGCAGATAGTCCAGCGAGGGTGGATATTTCGTGGTGTTAAGGAAGGAGAACACGGTGAAACTCGCGTTTTTTTGCGGTGACCAAGGAGCCATGTCCCCGTAGCCGTTCAACGCTCTGATGAGAATAAACACAGCGGCAAGGCTGGCACCCAAGGTCATCAAGATTCTTGTCCGTCTCGCGGGCTCCTGTAACAGCACCCCACCGAATGCGTACCCCGCCGCCATCACACCGATCCATGGAATGAGGGGGTAGGCCGGCATAAATGTGAAGGAGGATGTGATTTGGAACGGTCGACTCACATGCAGCACATTCCAGAGCCAGCCCAAGGATCCAAATGTCTCCGGTCGAACCCCATCGAATGCGTTATGCCCCACGATCATCGCAACACCAAAAAGGCCTGCCACACGAACGGGCAAACGAACAAGGGCCGCCAGACAAATCATGGAAATCCCAAGCGCCCAGATAACCTGAACGCCGATGGAATCCAAGCTGAAGCTGAACGACCATCCAAACCGCACGATTGTCA
Source organism: Akkermansia muciniphila (assembly GCA_945865375.1). Classification (GTDB taxonomy): domain Bacteria; phylum Verrucomicrobiota; class Verrucomicrobiia; order Limisphaerales; family F1-80-MAGS106; genus F1-80-MAGS106. The sequence continues at coordinate 6,342 of CAMBEJ010000132.1, forward strand.
ACTCGAAGACGACGAGCATCAGGCCGCGCGTCCACAGAAATCGTGAAAGATCTGGCAAGGTTTTGCCGCGCGTCTTCGAAAGGAAGGCACCCATCCCGGCAATGAACACGAACACCGGGGCGCAATAGTGTGTCACCCACCGCGTCAGGAAAAGAGCCACTGAAGTTTGCGTGAGATCAGTGGGATTGAAGTTCGCGTTGGTGAAAAAATAACGGACATGGTCCAAGGCCATGAGGACCATAACCAGACCCCGCAGGATGTCCAAGGAATCAAGGCGACTCGATCTTGGAAGCGCCGTGAGGGCGGGTTGAATCGCGCCTGCCAGGGGCGGAGGCAACGGGGAAGCAGCGCCGCACCCACCCGTAGTGGCGAACTGGTCGTTATGAGACATTTCCTTTTTCAGCACGAGCCGAAGGGTATCCTTCCAGAGAACTTTGAGACAACAACAAAGCTTCGAAGGGCGGGGTCAAATGCATCAATCGGCCACATCACGTCAAGCAATTCAAAAGGATCTTGAAGGCCCTACACCCTCAGCGTGAATCCTTGCCGCCGGCGACACCCGCCGCAGCTCTCACGCACCGAAACCCGTAGATGTCGTATCCGAAACAGACATCCGCATAACCCGGATTCTCGTTGTAACGATACCCTGGACGGCAGTTCTGTTCGTTGAATTTCCACGCTCCACCTCGAACCACTTTCGTTTCACCCGATTTGGGGCCTTTGGGATCTTGTTGCGGCGACTCTTGGTAGTAGTCCACTTTGTAAAAATCGTTGCACCATTCCCAGACGTTGCCACAAATATCAAAGAGACCCCACGGGTTGGGTTGCTTCTGCCCCACTGGGCGGGGACGCCCGCCCGCATTCTTCTCAAACCAGGCATAATCGCCCAGCTTAGCAGCGGTATCGCCGAAGAAGTAGGCTGTTGTCGTCCCCGCCCTGCAAGCGTATTCCCACTCAGCTTCCGTGGGCAGTCTGTAACCGGTTGCCTCGAAATTGCAGATCCACGTTTCCAGGTCGTAGCACGGCTGGAGGTTGTCCATCTGGGAGCGTTTGTTGCAGAACTTTACCGCATCGGACCATCGAACTTGCTCCACGGGGTTCTGGTCTCCTTTCCAACGCGAAGGATTCGAGCCCATTACTTTTTGATACAGCGCCTGAGTTACCAAGAGCCTGTCCATGTGGAATGCGCTCACGACTATCTCGTGAGGTGTTGCATCCACTTCGTTCTTGTCTCCCATCATGAACCGGCCTCCTGAGATCGGAATCAGCTCTGCTTTGAAATCCACAGCCAGGTTGTTGGTCCCCGTGCTTTTGGATTCGGGCGCTAACTGGTTAGACTGGGTAGACTGGGTAGGAGGAGCTTTTGCCAGCTCCATTGGGGCCTGACGTTCGCAACCCGGAATCATCGCCAACACGGCCGCCGCAGCAAGTAAATCGAACGTCAAATTCTTCATGGTTTCCCAAAAGCAGCCCAAATAGCCCATCGCGGATAACGACACGCCGCACGGGTTTTATATTCGGTTTTATGTCGGTTCCATTCCGCGGTCAGAATCTCATTTTTCCTTGGCTAATAATTCGGCCATATCTCGTAGCCGTCCGGGTTTCTGAGGCACTGCCGTGTCCGTGTTCGAACCTCTTGTGCCAACTCCACGGCCTTGGGCAGATTGGCACAGGCGTAGCCCGCCTCTTGAAACAGTTGCCTCGCAATCGAGTGACACTCGGCCACAATAGAGTCTTGAGCTCCACCCATGGATCTCCATTCCTTGAGAAGATCCATGAAGGCAGCCAGGTTTTTCGGGTCCTTCTTCTGAGTCAAGGCAAGGGTTCTGCGAGTCAGCTCATCCGCGTATCCTAGCGACTTCATGTTCTCCAACTGCACACTGTACTTTTGAGGGATCTGTTGCGCGATCTGTTCGAGGCTGTCCGCATACGGCTTCAGCTCGAGCTCGGTGCCTGCCCTGGCTCGCAGGAACTTAATGATGTCCTCCGCAAAATGCCGATATTCGTCTATCCGCTCCAGGTGACTCCGCACGAAAAACACCATGTCGTCCAGAGCTGCTGAGATGTAATCCCGCTTTGCGACCTCCTCCCCCTTTTCAAAGACTGCCTGAATGGCCTCCGTGTAACCACAGGTGCAGCCTCGATGAACTCCCGAGCCGCCAGTCCGATGGTGCGTGCGCAACTTCCGGCCAGCAAGATCGAGCAACTCATCCGACATCTGCCTCCCGAGGGTCGCCTTCAAGATGTCCACAGGCGTCGATATCGCGTAGGGCGTTTGGTCTCCCTCCCGGAAATAAATGAGAGACTCGCCCTGAGGCGGCACCTTTTTGCTCAGATGGTAAAACGCAGCATCCCCATCAAACCAGGTAGGGTAGCTGTACGAACCGGGGACACCTCGCCATATCTGCCCCTTGGATTCTCGAAATGTAAAAGTGGTTTTCACACCTGCTTCAGCCAATTGTGTCGTCCATTTTGCCGGAAAAGGCCGTTTCCATTGGATCGCCACATCTTTCTCAAGAAAAGAGGGCTTCAGCTCCTCCCTGTGCCAGATGCCGGGCGATTGCAAGGCAGCCAGATAGAGGCTCTGCCCGTCGTTTTCGAAGTCCATGAACTCAATGACACGCCTCCCATCCTGGCCGCTGCGCAACCCTAGCTTGACCTGCTGCTTTCCCTTTGGCCACGTCATCACGAGCACCGACTCTTCCCCTTTCAACAACCCTAGGAAAAGATTCTCCGAAGGAAGCGAGAGCGTGTCGTTCGATGGGTAATTCCTGGGAGAAAAAATAAGATCATCGCCAATGAAGCTGGGCACCACGCCATGCTCCATAGAACTCACCAGCCTGATTCCCTTCATCTTTTCGTCAGGGGTTATAGCCACAATCTCTGTCTTTCCAAAGGAGAAGACGACGGACATCTCTGGCGAGCCCTTCGCTGAAAAGAACACCTTCAGAGCCACTTCATCGCCCGCATTGCGCAGGATGTCGCAACGACTGATCGTCGATGGCTGGCTCCAGGTTTGCAACGGCGCAAACTCAAGGATCTTCGCACCCAAACTCGCGCTAATTGAAGGGGCTTCTCCAGACGCCGTGGTTTGGGTTCTCGAGTACAGGACGACGCGGCCCTTGGACGACCAAAACATCGCCGACAGGCTGCGGTTCTCGACGACCGCATCCCCTGTGAACGAATACTCCCTCCCGTAGTAGCCCGGATCCGAGGCGGCCTTGGGAGGATCGACTTCCAGAGCGAACAAGTCGCTGGGCACGGGCTTCCAATGGGTCCTGTCCGCAACTTCGACGCTGTCGGTAAAGCGGGAGGTCGTATCCCAGAGCACCACATTGGCCGCAGCCAAGGACCGTTGAAGACTCCCTAAACTCAGCCCGACGAACAACAGGAAAAGCCGGGATGTTCGCCGCGAAAGTAAACCCCAATCCGTAGGTCGTCGATCAGCAGTTCTCATTGTGAACGGTGAAATTGAGCAGACCTCCCTATTAGCCCGGTCCGCCACTTGCGGAGGCCTCCGGCCCCGCGCGAATTGGGGCACTCCGCGAACCGGCAGGTCACAGATCTGCCCCGCGTCTTTCAAAATGAGAACCTTTGCGCATGGATAGGATGTCATGGCTTTTCGCGTGTTCCGAGTCATCATCACTGCTTGGAATCCGGACTTCGTTCGTCGTCTCTTCCCTGCTGGAATAATACCCTAAGGGGAGATGAAGTCATTGTTAACACGCCCCATCGCGGAAGCAAGAAGCGTCACCAACACGCCGGCAGTTCTCAGATGACCCAAAAAAAAGAGTGCCCGCGAATGACGCGAATGAACACGGAGGATATTTCATTAGGTCCACATCCCCCCGTTCCCTCTTTCAGATTCGCGCGATTCGCGGGCACTCCTCTGAATCGGCGCGTCCGAATCCTGATTTCACTCACGTTTTTCCAGGTATGAAATAACAGTGCGCCCATTCCCCCTCCTGCGTGCAAGAGTGTCCTTCGTGACCCTGCTCCGATGCCGAATCACTTTGATGGAAACATTTCAGAAAACTCTTCCCCAGCGAAACCATGCAATCCCCACTAACGAAGTTCTGGGACGTGGTTCGGCAGCTCGGTCCAGGCATGATTCTGACAGGTTCATGGAGTGATCTCTCATCGTATCGGTGCCACGTGGCCATCACCATAAAGGACGTTCTTGGTTCCGTTGGGGCTGCCCGGATGAAAATTCTCGTAGTCGTACATGAGGCGGGCGAGCGAGGCCGTCATTTGGAGTCCCGAAATCACTCCGGGGAGCTCGATGGGTTTCCCATTCGCCTGATAGTTCCATTCGTAGCTCGAACCTTCCTTCTTGAAGCAATCGTAACGATCCTTGGGACATTGGAAAACGGCCAGCACACCACCCACGTTGTTTGAAAGCACATCCACGATCCGAGGCAAAACGTTGGTTGGAGTGATCGGCGTCGTCGGACGGCGCTCGGCAAAAGGCAGCTTACCTCCATGATCGTCCGTGTAAATCGTGAGCGCGATTCCCAGTTGCTTCAGGTTGCTGATGCATTTCGTATCGAGGGCTTTGCCTTTCGCGCGGCTTAGGGCCGGCAACAAAAGCCCGGCGAGGATCCCGATGATGCCGATGACCACGAGGAGTTCGATCAACGTGAACGCCTGCGCAATGTGGGACGGGCTTCCAGACTGCCGGTTGACGGGGCGTCTTGCCCCGTGTTTCGAGGGGCAAGACGCCGCCTGAAACAGCACTCCCACCGCCCCGCTGCCAAAGCGGTGTCTTCAGCAGGTTCAACCACCCGCTCCCCAGCGCTGGAATCTCTCCGCGGACCACCTTCTGAAATGTTTGAGCCGCCTTCCGCGTGGAGTAAATCGGATACAAACCCGTCCAACGCGCCCCGGTCTGCAGCCCGACGATCGTGAGAACTTCATCAAGGGGAACGTCCTTCACTTTTAATGTCACTTGTCCCCCAACAGCTTTGTTCACCAGGATATGCTCCCAGGTCTGCCATTCGATCTTCGATACCACCCGGCGGACATCCATGTTCCGTACATCGAGCGTTACGAGATTCATGTGCGCGCGATAGACGCAGTACCCCCCCCCCAAAGCAAGGCCCCAACACCCCACAAGGCCAGGAAAATTCGGCGACGCTTGATAGAATTATCGTACCCCACTCCCGAAACAGCGCAAGTCCAATGGAACAGAGGCCGTGACGGGATTTTCCCAACTCAACCTGTCTCTCGTGGTGCCGCCTCGGCATGAGCCGCGCCTCCCGAAGCTGTCGGTAAAGTGGCAGAGCCGTCTCGGCTCTGCCCTGAACAGCCTCGGGACACCGCTGCCTGGAGCTTGGACAATTCGTCAGTGGCCCGGCCCCCCGCCTGGCTCCTTAATGTCTCAATCATCACCGCCCCCTCTCCCGCAACTTGCAGCCGCATCACCGCTGTCTCCGCAGCATCTCCTCCCGGCGCGCTTTAAACTCTGATCCCGGCTTCCATTCGGGATAAGCCGACATGTTGGCCGCCGCATACCCTACCTCAAGCAGCAGTTTCATATCCTCAACAGCTCCACCAAAATCCCAGTCCGGTTTCAGTTCGTCAGACACTTTGTGATAATCTTTTTCCGTGTATTCCTTGCGCTTCTTCATCCCAAATTCCGCGCCCTGGCCTACATAGTCCGTGCCCTCATCCAGATACAACGCCGGCACTCCCATCTTCGCGAACTCAAAATGATCCGATCGATAATAAAATCCTTTCTCAGGTTCCGCATCCGCTTTCACAACCCGCCCCTGCTCCTTTGCCGCGGTCTCTAACAAATCTTCCAAAGACGAACTGCCGCGCCCAATGATGCTGATGTCTCGCGTCTTACCCCATTGGTTCACGCCGTCGATGTTCAGGTTGGCAACGGTTTTTCCGAGGGAGTAAAGTGGGTGTTCAGCGTAGTATTTTGCCCCCAAAAGCCCTTGCTCCTCGCCCGTCACGGACAGAAACAACACCGACCGCCTGGGTTTCGGTGTCGCCAGCCCAAAGGCTTCCACCAACTCCAACAACGCCGCCGTGCCCGAGGCATTATCCACTGCGCCGTTGAAGATTTGGTCCCCTTGGAGCGTGCCGTTCTTTCCCAGGTGATCCCAATGGGCCGTCAGCACGACATACTCCCGCTTGAGTTTTGGATCCGAACCCTCCAGCAGCCCAATCACGTTTCGCGATTCCACTTCACGCAGGGTGCTGCGCATTTTGAAGCGCGCTTTGACCCCCAACGACACCGGCCGGAAGTCAGGCCGCACCGCCTCCTTCTTCATCGCCTCGAGATCCCTCCCCGAATCAGCAAAGAGCTTTTTGGCGCGCTCAGTGGAAATCCAGGCCGCAGCCGAGACTGGAGCCCTCTGCCCTGGCGCGGGTTTCAATCCGAAGTTCTCCCGGCTCCAGCTGTTGACGACCACGAAATAGGGATATCCCGCGGGCCCCGTTTCGTGAATGATGATCGCCGCCGCAGCCCCTTTTTCAGCCGCGATCTCGTACTTGTAAGTCCACCTGCCATAATAGGTCATCGCCTTGGCTTTGAACTTTTTTTCGTCCAATTTCGTTGGGTCTTGCAGATCCATGACCGGAGGATCGTTGACCAACATCACCAGCGTTTTGCCCCTGACGTCCACCCCCTTGTAATCATCCCAACCATACTCCGGTGCCACCACCCCGTAACCGACGAACACCAACTCGCTGTCCTGCACCTCCGTGCTAGGCTCAAAACGTGGGGACCATGCCACGAAATCCTGAGGAAATTGCAACGCCTCCGACGCGCCCCCCTTGGAGAACCAACATTCCGTGGACGCGGTCGAGCCAATCATAGGCACCTTTTGTATAAAGCTGCCGTCCGGATTGCCCGGCTTGAGCCCAAGCCGCTTGAACTGCTCCACCAGGTATCCGACGGTTTTCTCTTCCCCAACACCACCCGGCGCGCGTCCTTCGAATTCATCGGATGCGAGAACCTTGATGTGCCTCAGCAGGTCGTCTGGGCGGATGGAATCCCCAGCGGCACGCAACTCAGGGGACTCTCCACGAGCCATCCCGCCGCATGCCAATAGCACGGCAGCGCACAACCCAAATGCGATGTGGCTCATCATCAAAGAACGTAATCTGACCAAGTTATCGTGTTTCATAGCCCTCAATTCAAACCGTCAAACCAGAATCCAACTTTGAACCTCAACCCACGCTCATCGAAAGGAAAAACAGCCCATGTAACTCCACTCAAACCGGACCTGACTCCCCAATTCACGTCCCTCAGCGGGCGACACTCTACCAACTCAAACGACCACCACGTGGTTTGTTAATGTGCCAATCCCCGAAATCTTAATCGTCACTTCATCCGCTGGGTGCAAGGTGAACGTGTCCTCTGGCACAATCCCGGTCCCGGTCAACAAACAGGCCCCGTTGGGAAATTTCTGGGATCGGAACAAAAACGATGCCAGCTCCGCAAACGAACGTTTGATCTGGCCTACCGTCGTCTCGCCCTGGAAAACCACCGCTCCTTCCCGTGTAATGCAGCTCGAAATCCTCCACTCCCGGACTTCCGATTCAGAAACCCCGACCACCACAAACGGCCCCATCGCGCACGAGCGCTCATAGATCTTCGCTTGGGGCAGATACAATAAATTCTCGCCCTCTATATCCCGGGAGCTCATGTCGTTCCCAATGCTAAAACCCGCTATCTGCCCGCGCGAGTTGCACACTAGAACCAGTTCCGGCTCAGGCACGTTCCATCGGGCGTCCCGCCGGATCCCCACAGCCTCCCCGGTCGGCACCACTTTCTCCGGCATCGATTTAAAAAAAATCTCAGGGCGCTCCGCATCATACACTCGATCGTAAGCGGTCGCGCTGAAGTCAGATTCTTCCATCCGGGCTTTCTTGCTTTGCCAATAGGTGACTCCCGCCGCCCAGACCTCCTGGTGCTCCACAGGGACCAAAAACCGGATCGCACCCAACTCGAACCGGGGCAGAGCCAGCCCGGATAACCGCCCCAACTCCCCCGTCAAATCCTCAAACTCCAGGATCGACGTCAAGGAATGGATGCCTTCGGCGCTCAGATCCACAATGTGCCCGTCCCCCTCCTCATCCGCCAGACCAACCCGGGGTCGTGTTTCCGTTCCCACCACAAATCGACAAAGCTTCATACGGAGTAATCCAGATAAACAGTTTTGATTCGTGAGTAGAAATCGATCGCCGTCACCCCCTGCTCTTTGAATGAATCAGTGCTCGATTTCTTGACGCCACCAAACGGCGCCTGCAGCGCCAGCCCTGTCGAAATCTGGTTGATCTTCACGACCCCAGCCTCAATCCGCTCCGAATAAAGCATCGCCTTTCGGATGTCCCGAGTCACCACCGACGCAGACAACCCCACGTCCACACCGTTGGCGACAGAGAGGGCCTCATCGAAGTCCTCCACTGCCATCACGGCCACCACCGGACCAAATACCTCCTCGGTCGCCAATCGCATCCCAGGCGTCACTCCGCCGATCACCGTAGGTTCCATGAAAAATCCGTGGGCCAGATCTCCTTCTATCAGACGATGTCCGCCACACAACAGCACCGCCCCTTCCCCCACCGCCGCCTCCACATGCGACAGATTCCCATCCAATTCTTGCTGGCTCACGGCAGGCCCCATCTCCACTCCGGCAGCCAACCCATTCCCAACCTTCAACGCCCGCGCTTTCGCGACCAATTTTTCCGTGAACGCTTTCAAAACTGAACGCTCCACAATGACGCGGCTCGTCGCGGTACAAGCTTGGCCCGTCAGGCCAAATCCCGCACGGATGACCAACGTCGCCGCCAGATCCAGGTCCGCGTCCGCAAGGACCAATGTGGGGTTCTTCCCACCCATCTCCATCTGAGCCCGCGCCATCCGCACCGCCAACTGCTGGTAGATCTGATGCCCCACAAAGTGTGAACCGGTGAATGACACGCCCGCCACCAAGGGGCTCGACGCCAGCTCCCTTCCCACTTCTCTCCCTTCGCCCACCACGACGTTCAGCACACCTTTAGGCAAGCCGGCTTCTTGTAGAATCCGACCCAGCTCCAGCGCCATGGCTGGGGCTTGCGATGCGGGCTTCAACACGACCGCATTGCCGCACACCAGCGCGGGGGCCAGTTTCCAGGCTGGGATTGCGATCGGAAAATTCCAGGGCGTGATCAAACCAAACACGCCCAATGGATTCCGAGTGGTGAACAAGAGGTTGTGGGGCAGATCGTGGGGAATTGTCTGCCCTCCCAGGATGTAACTCAGCCCTCCAAAAAATCGAAAGATATCAGCGGCGCGTTGGACCTCACCGGTGCTCTCCGTCAGGGTCTTACCCTCCTCGCGGGTCAGCAGCCTGGCCAGCTCGGCCTTGCGCGACTCGATCAGCTGCGAGGCTTTACTCAAAATCCGGCCGCGCGCCACCGAAGTCGTGGCCGCCCAGCCGCGAAAAGCGTCCCTCGCAGCGCGAACCGCCATCTCTGCCTCTTCCGCTCCGCCTCGGGCGTACTCGGCCACCTCGTCCCTCGTGTCGGCCGGGTTCACCGTCCGAAAAGTCGCGCCGCAACGAGCCGGGATCCATTCGCCGCCAATTAAATTCTGATAACGTTCCATAAATAGCCCTTCTCCAGACACAACACCCGCTTCGCAATCGGACACCGGCAACCGACATCTCTTGATCAAACCTGCTTCCATGCAAGCCGTCACCTTAAATAAGCGTTCCTGGGGACAGACAGATAAATAAGCGTTCCTTGGGGACAGACACGTTCCTGGGGACAGACAGCGTTCCTTGGGGACAGACACATTCCCAGCGTTCCTTGGGGACAGACAGCGTTCCTTGGGGACAGACACGTTCCTGGGGACTAAATAAGCGTTCCTGGGGACAGACAGATTGGCTCTCGCACGCCTGAAAGGCCGGGATATGCCAGCCCAGGGCAAAGCGCAGCGACGCCCTGGGTCGGGCATTCGCCCATTGCCTCCAGCCCTGAAGGGGCGAGACACCCTTTCGCATCGGCCTCGGCCACCCCGGCGTTGCGGAACCGTTGTCGAATTGCCGGTGCCGTTCCTGGGGACAGACAGATTATCGACGTTCCTGCGGCATGAAAAAGGAATGCAGGGATGCCGACCGTCTGGTGTTGGAGCTGACCGCGGACGCGGGCGGATAAAATTCCCGCTTTTGTTCATCTGTGATCCTTGGTTTGACGCGGCGCTGAAACCGCGTTATCGACAAATGTGTCGATAACACGTATTATGATCTCCGTGGACACCATCCGCGCAATTGAACTTTTTCACTTGTTATTTCTCCGGCATTTGGGGGAGCGAGTTGACCGAAAACTCTTCGCCTTGAAAGGGGGATGCAATCTCCGTTTTTCCTCAAGAGCATCCGGCTCTCAGAGGACATGGATTTGGACATTCATACCGCCAGCGCGGCGGCGCTGACGAACAACGTGCGGCGCATTTTTGCAATGCGCTCCTTTCTAGCGAGCTTGGAGGCGCGCGGGATCAGGATCGAGCGGAACACCGAGGCAAAGCAAACTTCCACCACCCAACGCTGGAAGATTGGATTGCGAATCATCGCCACTGGGGCTGAGGTTCCGACGAAACTGGAGTTCTCCAGGAGGGAATCCTCCGGCCAGGTCATCATTGAGCCGGCGGACCCGGAGCTCTGCGCGTCCCTCGATCTGTTGCCCGTCCTGGCGCCGCACTATTCCAAAGCGGCGGCGCTCAACCAGAAGATCGACGCCCTCATTCACCGGACCCAGACTCAGGCGCGAGATGTGTTTGATTTGATCCACTTGAAAAAATCCGGAGTGAGATAGAGAAGGCCGTGGGGTCACATCTCACAATTCAACAAGTGAGCCACCGCTTTCATTTGAGATTGCTCGGTGCGGTCGCTTTGCAACCGCTGTTCATAGCGTTTGGTGTTCGTCGCCACTACGCTGTAGTTCGGCAACCCTACCGCTGCCGCCAGTTCC
>CAMBEJ010000133.1 GCA_945865375.1 Akkermansia muciniphila
TCGTGCTTCCCCGCGACGGGGATGCAGAGACGGACGTCTTCGAACAATGTCTCTTCAGTCTGGGTTACTGCAAACATGCCCTGTCCTTTGAGGTTATCGGCACTGGCAAGGAAATCGTCTCTCAAATAGTTGCGCAGCGGTGCGATTCGCAGTCGGTGGCTTCACAGATCAAAGCCCACTTTCCTGATGCGGTTGTCGCCCCGGCCCCTGAGACAGTTAGAGAGAAATGGCTCCGGCGGGAATCCGGCTACGCCGTGGTCCTCGAATTTGGCCTAGCCAAAGAGTTCATGATTCCGCTTCGGACCACCAGGGAGATGGCTACCGATCCCCTGGTCGGCTTATTCGGAGCGTTGGAGCGCCTAGAGCAGAATGAGATCGGTATTTTCCAGGTGATGTTTCAGCCCGTGCGGCATCCCTGGGGCGAAAGCATCATGCGGGCAGTGACGACTTCAAATGGTGAACCTTTCTTTGAAAATGCCCCAGAAGTTCTCACCTTTGCCAAACAGAAGCTCAGGCGGCCTCTCTTTGCCGCAACGGTCCGAGTGGCTTCCTGTAGCCCATCCGAGCGCCGTGCTTGGAGCATCGTCAAGGACATGGGTGGAGCGCTGCGGCAATTCGGCAGCCCAGAGACCAACGAGCTCATTCCTCTTGAGAGCGATGATCGGGAATTCAGTCACTCTGTCGCCGAACTCCTAGAGCGGACGTCGCGTCGGAGCGGCATGATACTCAATAGCGAGGAACTGGCATCCGTTGCGCACCTTCCCTCCGCTTCGGTTCGATCGAAAAAGCTCAAACGCGAAGCCAGGCGGAGCAAGGAAGCGCCGGATCTCGCGACCGGTTCCGGGATCGTTCTCGGCACCAACATCCACGAAGGGGAGACATTGACGGTGACGCTGAAGCCTCACCAGCGGACCCGCCACATGCACCTCATTGGCACCTCAGGAACGGGCAAGTCGACGCTCCTGCTTAATCTCATCACTCAGGATATTCAGAATGGCGCAGGCTTAGCAGTTTTGGACCCCCATGGAGACCTGATTGAAAAAATCATCGGGCTCATCCCAGAGAAGCGCCTTGACGACGTGATCCTCCTTGATCCCGGTGATCCCGAGTATTCCATAGGGTTTAATATCCTTTCGGCGCATTCCGACATCGAGAAGAATCTCATTTCCTCAGACCTCGTAGCAGTCTTTCGTCGCCTATCCACGAGTTGGGGTGATCAAATGACCTCGGTGCTCGGAAATGCGATCCTTGCGTTTCTCGAAAGCTCGGAGGGAGGGACTTTGGCGGACCTCCGCCGATTTCTCGTTGAACCGGCGTTCCGGGCGAAATTCCTTCGGACCGTCCGGGACCCCGAGATCGTGTATTACTGGACCAAGGAGTTCCCGCTTCTCACCGGAAGACCCCAAGCACCCCTCCTCACGCGACTCGACACCTTCCTGCGGCCCAAACCGATCCGCTACATGGTGTCGCAAAAGGAAAATCGTCTCGATTTCGCGGAAATCATGAACGGCGGAAAAATCCTCTTAGCCAAACTTTCGCAGGGCGATATCGGCGAAGAGAACGCCTATCTCTTGGGCACGCTCCTGGTTTCGAAATTACATCAAATGGCGATTGGCCGTCAGAGCATCAAGGAAGAGCTTCGGCGAGATTTCTGGTTGTATATCGACGAGTGCCACAATTTCATCACGCCTTCCATGGCGGCGATCCTGACCGGCGTCCGAAAATATCACGTTGGTCTCATCCTTGCCCACCAGGAGTTAAGGCAGCTTCAGCGTGATCCAGAAGTGTCGAGCGCGGTCCTCAGCAATCCATACACGCGCGTCTGCTTTCGGGTAGGCGACGATGACGCTCGCAAACTCTCTGACGGCTTCTCGTTTTTCGAGGCGGCGGATCTTCAAAGTCTGGGGATCGGCGAAGCCATTTGCCGGATCGAACGGGCCGACTTCGATTTTAATTTATCGATCCCGCCGCTCGTGCCGCCAAACGATGCGCTCGCGGAGCGCATGCGGCAGGAGATACTGGCTCGGACGAGGAAAAAGTATGGCACTCCCCGGATCGAGATCGAAGCGCGATCAGCAGCAGCCCACGCAGAGCCTCCGACCTCCGATCCGGCCACCGTGAAGGGGGCGGGTGCCCCGGACCCTCCGAGGCCCGCTCCGCCCCGCAATCCGACCTCCTCGGATCAACCTCCCCCTCCGCAGGGTCCGGGACCGGCGAACCAACCGATCAAACGCTCTCCGAAAACGCCCGCCGACATTCCTCTGCTTGGACGCGGCGGTGCCCGGCACAAGTATTTGCAACATCTCGTTAAGGAGATGGCTGTCGGAATGGGCTTTGAAGTCGAAGTCGAAAAGCAGACCGATGATCGCGAGGGAAGCATTGACGTGCATTTGTGCAAAGGGGGGAAGCGGATTGCGTTTGAGATTTCCGTCACGACGACCCCGGAACACGAAGTTCAGAACTTTCGGAAGTGCATTAAGGCTGGATACGACCAGGTTGTTATCCTCTGCGCGGACAAGGCCCATTTGTCAAAGGTCGAGGAAGCAATTCGCGGAGCACTCGCGAAGGACGAACTCAACCGGGTGCAAGTGGCGGGACCCGACGACATCGGAACCATCCTGCTTCAGTTAGCAGCCGAATCGGCGGGTAACGAAGGGGTCTCCCACGGCAAGAAAACCAAGGTAACCTTCAAAACGATGAGCGAAGCTGAGACCAAGAAACGCCGTGAGATGCTTGCCTCGATTACGGCACGGTCACTGAACCGGCTCAAAGGAGAAAAAGGATGCTAAACTCCGTCCCCATTGCCCAGGCGGTCGGTTGGCTTCCCTTTGAGGACATACGTCGGACCGATCACGGTAAAGTCAGAGTAGAACTCGATGATTCGTTTTCGAAGTTGGAACAGGTGGCGCTCGGGATGTTCTTCCGCATAGAAAATCGAAGGCCTCGACACGCCAAGGTCGCGCGCCGCCTGCGCCCGGTTCTTGCCCGCGCTTTCACGGGTCTTTTTCGCGAGTGCCGCGAGACTCGCCGCGTCGAGCTCTTCACCATCTCTCATTCCATCGAGCTTACGAAACGTAACCTAAAAGGCTACGTTTTTCTTGCAATCGTAGCTGAAACGGCTACGCTCAAAGCCAAATGAAAACACCCTTGGAAAGCAACACGCTTCGAAACGTCGGCATTTGGGTGCGGGTTTCAAGCGAAGACCAGGCAAAAGGAGAAAGTCCCCTCATCCACGAAAAGCGCGCCCGCTTTTATGCCGAATCAAAAGCTTGGCCCGTAAAGACGATCTATGATCTTTCCGGTGTCAGCGGCAAATCCGTGATCGAGCATCCCGAATGTATTCGAATGCTTGAGGATGTCCGTTCCGGCAAGATCAAGGCCCTCATTTTCTCCAAGCTCGCTCGCCTAGCTCGGAATACCAAAGAATTGCTGGAGTTCTCAGACATCTTCCGGCAAGCGAACTGCGACCTCATTTCGCTCCAGGAATCCATCGACACTTCGACCCCATCCGGTCGTCTTTTTTACACCATGATCGCCGCCATGGCACAGTGGGAACGCGAAGAAATCGCTGATCGTGTGCGTTCGTCTTTTGCCACGCGCGCCAAGATGGGAAAGCCGCTGAACGCCAAAGCGCCTTTCGGATACCGTTACGAAAAGCGCGAACTCGTCCCCGACCCGGCTGAAGTGCCGATTCGGAAGCTCATCTATGAACTGTTCATCGAAACGAAGAGAATTCGGACCGTTGCAACTCGCCTGAATGATGCCGGTCATCGCACCAGGGAAGGTCACAAGTTCGGGTTCTCAACCGTGAAGCGGCTTATAAAAAACCCAACGGCAAAGGGAGTGCATATTGTCAATCATACTGGGAACGGAGGAAAGCGCGGGAATCGTGTTCCCAAGCCGGAAGAGGAATGGGTGTATCGCACCGTCGAACCGATCATTACGGAAGAACTATGGAACGAAGCGAATCAAATCCTCGACGCGCGGGCCGACGAATACAAACGTCCTGGACCCCGGCCCGTCCATCTCTTCTCCGGCCTCACCTATTGCCACTGCGGGCAACGCATGTATCCGCGCGTGAACTCACCCAAATACATCTGCTCGCGATGCAAGAACAAGATCGCCATCGAAGTCCTGGAAGGCATCTTTTACGAGCAGCTCAAAGGCTTCTCGCTCTCCGGCGATGAGATCCGAGCATCCCTTAAGAAAGCCTCTGATTCCACCGCCGACAAGCGAGTCCAACTCGATGCCCACGTCAAAGAACTGGACAAGGTAAAGAGCGAGATTGATCGCCTCTACCGTTCCTTTCAATCGAACGAACTTCAGGGCGCAGCCTTCGGTCGCTTTTACGACACACTGGCCGCCCGCGAGAAGGAACTCGAAAACGAACTCCCTCGCCTCCAAGCAGAAATTGACGTGCTGCAAATAGACCAGTTCTCAAGCGAAACCGTTGTCTCGGAAGCCGCCGACCTTTACGCGCGCTGGCCAAACTTGACCTTTGACGAGAAGCGACCAATTGTCGAAACCATCACAGAGCGCATTGATGTCACCAAGGACAGCGTGAACGTAACCCTTTGCTACTTACCGCTTTTAATTGATGACAAAAAGGCACCGCAGCGCGTGGGCTGCGGCATTCTATTTGCAACAACGCAACAAAGGCTGTGGCTTCCACACCGCTGTCCGCGCCTTGGCCTACAAATGGCAACGAATCATCTGGCGCTGCTGGCAAGATCGAAGCGTCTACAAAGAAGAGGTCTACGAAGCCGCACTGACAAAATCAGGAAGCCCTTTGGTCGCACTTTTTGGCGAAATCGAAGTCGGAAAAAGCCCCATCAAAACTCAAATGAAAAAAATCCAAAAACCTCTTGCCTGATCCCCTCAGAGGTGAACTGACCCACAGACGGGACAGCGCCCGCCTGACTGCCCAGAAACCAACCGAGTTACCAACGATAACCAAACCGAGACGATCACGGCTGTTGGGTCGAGCGAATTGTTGAACGCACCGAAGATGTTGCCGAATCCATAAAGGCTTCTTGCGACAGTCCACCACAGATCTGATCCGAACAAAATCCGCTTCAACGGTGTGATAAATTGCAAAGGGGAATCTCTTCGCAAGAGCCCGATGAAATCCAAGGTATGCCATCCGATGAATGCCTCCAAATACCTTCAGACTCTCGATGTCGGAATAAAGGTTGACCAGAAAATAGTCTCCAAGGCCTTTCTCTTTGTCTTCGTAGAAATGAAATCCCTCAATCAGATCCTCCCTGGCAAGATCGAGAATCTGAAGCCTCATCGAGTGGCTGCACTGATTTGCTTCTTGGCATCGTCCCAGTCGATGAAACGAGCCTTTCCTTCTGCGATCAGGCGCTCGCGTTCATCAAGGATATCTTTATGCCATAGAGGCACTTGCAGGTGCTCCTCTTCACGGCAAATAGCATCCCAAATAGCCTCTATGATCAGGATCTTCTCGTGGAGAGGCATCTGGTGAATCTCTTCGATGGCGCTCATATCAAGACAAGATCACACGACTTTTTTGATCGCGCGCAATCTTGATTCGCCTAACGGCTCAGGTGAGCGACCGCCGCAGACAGCGCACCGTGGCAAACGCAGAAACAGCCGCCAATCACCCGCAAACGCCGCGACCGGGACGCCTGGCGGCAAGTTCGGCGGCTCGCTCGTCCACGAAATCATCACTGTCCGAAGTCTCCGACGTGCCGCCATGGCCAAGCCGATCTCGAATTGGCGCGAGCCGTGGCGCGAATGAACTCGTCGACATGCTCCGGCCTCGCCAACACAACGAGCCGACTCGCCGAGCCGTGATCGAACCTGCGCCAGCCGTGGGCCGCACGACCATCTGTTCGCTCTGAGCTCGCCCCCAACTCCCGAACCGCCGGCGAAGCTGAGTGTGCCGGAAAAAGCGCATGACGCTCGAAGCCGCCGAACATTGTTATTATCCATCCTAACAGACGCCTTACAAGGCATTTTCAGGGAACTTTATTCTTGCTTTTACGTTTGTCCACAACAACATCCGGCGTATTGGAGGTGCGTATTGAAATCAGGAAAGACGGCGGTCGGTCCCTTTGGGCTTTTCCTCGCCAACCCTAAATCCAGACTCTTGGATCAAGTCCGGGAAGTGATCCGTTTCAAGCATTACTCGATCCGAACCGAAGAGGCTTACGTCCACTGGAGCAAGGCCTACATCCTGTTTCCAAAAGCGGCATCCGCGCGAAATGGGGGCGCGGGAGATCCTCTTGACTGAAGGCTGAATTGAAATCGTAAGAACAAGCCTGCATGAAACGATACCGTGTCATTCTGGATACCCACGTGATTCTGGCCGCGTTGGTCAGACTGAACTACGATTTGCGCAGATGTTTTCGACCGTTGTGACCTTTGAGTGGAAGGCCGCTTTGAGCTTGGGGCGCTGCCACTTTTCGCCAAACTTGCGACTCCTTATTGGGAACGTCTGGAGAAGCCTTCAGGTTCTTTGCCAAAACCAGCACCACACCTGAGAGTGCCACGTTCCGAACGAAAGCGAACCCGGGACTTTCGATGAATGTGATCAGTTTGGAATGCTCCTTATCAACCCCAAAAATGCTCAGATCAAAACAGCCGCAGGCAATGTCTAACCCGCGCGCCCAAGCCTGGCCTGTCGCGAGAACGAAGACGCCAAACAAGACGCCAACGAGAACGAGGGTCGTTTCCGGCCAGACGTTTGCAAGCAGCAGAAGTCCACACAGAAGCTCGACCCAAGGTAGCACGATGGCAACAACCTTGAGGCTGCTGCTCGGCAAGGGGAGTTCGTAGGCGTAAAGAGAACCTAAGAACGTGGTCAGATTCGCGATCTTGGAAACAGCGGCCCACAAAAGCAGCAGGCCAAGTCCCCACCGCAAGGCCAGCATGGTTCGGCTTTCGACGCCCGGACTTGTCATGGCTGCGGTTTGGGCGAAGGCTGAGGACTGTTGCGGGGCGTGGCTTCAGATCCTGACAGGGCAATCGGAAATGGAGGCGGCAGTTGAAAGGGTCGAGATGAGATATTCGGACCCGGAATGGGAGTGGTCTGGACAGGCGGGGCGGCAGGGAGTGGGAAGGATGCGGGTGGTTGGAAAGCGGTGATAGAGCTTGCCGAATCTGCCTCCAGGGCGTTCTCGCGTTGCCACTCCATATAGCCACCGGTCATGAACTGGACATTGGTGAACCCATAATCCTTGGCCAGCTTGTTGGCCAATTTGAATGAGAGCGAACAACTCGTGCTTGAGCAGTAAACGACCACATGCGCGCTGGCTCCATGCTGCTTTTGAAAGGAAGCGATGTCTTCCGGTGGACTGATTTCTGGAAGCGAAACAGCGCCAGGAATGTGCCCGGCGTCAAACATGGGTTTAGCGCGTGCATCCACCAACACCAACCTTCTATCAAGGAGGATCGGTTTGACCTGCGCCCAAGCAATCGGGGAGGGAGCTTTGAATGAGGGCGGGGGGGGCGCAAGAGGTGCAGTGCCTGGAGTGGCTGGGATAGGCGCGGTCGCTGGCTGGGGAAAAATTCCTGGTTGCGGAATCGGGTTTTGGACGGTCGGTCCTTGAGCGAGGACCCGGGTCACTGGTGGCGTTTGGATCGGACGCTGTGAGACATTTGTGGCCACAAACGACGAGGCGGACTCAGCACTTTTCTCCCCTTGTTCCGAGCGATGGCCTTTTTCCTGGGCTCCAAACCTGACCCCGAGCGGATTCGAGGCGTTGAATGTCAATCCGAGAACGGAGCTGAGAGCGATGATCGCGCCGATTCGCGCCGGGGAGAAAGGCTTCTTTTGGAGGTGCGGTTCAAGCATCTGTGGTGCGCGGGTCTTAGGATCAGACAACAGGGCTAGAGACTACTCGCCGAACCCGAGCGGGGCAAGTTGTTTTCTGGAAATGAGTGGTGCGTGTGCTCCTCTCAGACTTTTCCGTGAAGATAAGAGGAGTGAGCCGCCACTGACGCGAATCATTTCCCCTGAGAACCATGTTCTCTGCTTCCGAACGGGGGGCAGTTCCACCACAGGTTCCATTCGCGTGGATTCGCGTTCATTCGCGGGCACCCATCCCAACTCTTCCTCTCTGTGTTCTTTGCGTTCTTTGCGGTTAACTGAATCCGGGTCCGCAGTTGAAATCCAGATCGTTGCCCACTTGGATTATTCGGTTTCTTTTCGGTCCGCTTTCCGCGGTAAATCCCCGTTCTTCTCTGTGCCTTCGGCAAGCGTACCTTACTCGTCATCCTCGGGTGTTGCCCTTGAAACAGAAGGGTGGATTACGGTTAGGAGCGGGGAATTGGAGTGGCTCGAGCATCAGCCTAAACAGGGTTGTTTTACTGAGTTCAGATGTTTGGGAGCGGATTTATTGAACATTCTGGGTCTGGGTTCTGAAATCAATCTTCTGAAATGTGCACGGCTTGATTCCCTGCAACGCGGCTCAGCTTAGCTCAGGGGAACCAGCTCTCTTTGCCTTCCCTTGAACCGGCACCAGTGAGTGAACCCCGTTTCTTGGGCCAGACCGACGGCGTCGCTGAAATTGGCGCCCACTTCTGACGGAGCGTGGGCATCGGAACCGAAGGTGATGTGGACTCTGTGCTTCCGAGCGAGTTTCAGGAACGAAGGGGAAGGGTAGATCTCACGGCACTCTTTTCTGAGGCCTGCAGTATTTATTTCGAGCGCGACATCGCAGTCCGCCAAAGCCTCCAGGAAGGTGTTGAAGAGAGCCGTGCAATCTTCCTTCGGATAAAAACAGAATTTTTTGCAGAGATCCGCGTGGCCGATGGTCTCGAAGAGGCCCGAGCTTGCCGCCTGAGTGAGCCGTTGGAAGTAGAGTGACCATACCTCGAAGGGATCCCGCTTCTTCCATTCGCTGAGCTTTTTAGGGTTATCCAGATCAAAATCTCCCGACACGTAATGCACGGAGCCTATGAAATAGTCCCAGTCAAAGCGCGAAGCGAGGCCCTTTATCCACTCTTCAAGGCCTGGGATGAAATCGACCTCCAACCCCAGCAAGATTGAAAGGCTGGGATGCGCCGCCCGTGCTGCGCTGACTTTCGCGGCGTAGTCAACGAGGTCCGATTGCGCCATTCGCCAGTCGTCCCAATCGTCACGCGGCATTGGGCTGTGGTCGGACATTCCGATCTCCGAAAAACCCAGCGCAAGCGCCTGTGCGGCGTAGTCGGCGGGCTCGCCGACCGCGTGGTGGCACAAGGGGGTATGCATGTGATAATCAGATGGCCACTTCATGGGCCTCAATGATTTAGGCTAACCATGGTCTGAGTAAAGCGGAAAGCCGTTTTGAAAACAACTCGCCGTGGCATGATGGATCACAGTTAACCCATCAAGATATCTCAGCTCCGATTACTGATTGATCATTAGGGGTTTGGTTTTGCAATCGAGGGAGCCGACCGCAGGAAGGACAGAAGATCGGCCGAGTCTTGTGAGGTCAGAGCCGACTCGAATCCTTCAGGCATCAGTGACACCATGCCGCCGTGCATGCCCGTGATTTGCTTTCGTGTAACCACCCTTTTGTTGCCGTTGATCGTGCCCAGGGTGATTGAGTTTGCGGATTCTTCGAGGATAAGCCCCGTGATTTCATCACCGTCCGTGAGGGTCACAGTGAAGGCCTTGTAGCGATCCTCCACCGCCTCATTTGGATCGAGGATCGAAGTCATCAATCTCAGACTCGATTTATCGACGAGACTTGCGAGATTCGGGCCGAGCGGGTTAGTGTTTGATCTCGACGCGTTGGCGGCTTCCATAAACGCGTGGCACAGCGAACAATGTTTCGCAAACACCCCGGCCCCATTGGATGAGTTTCCTTCCAAGCGATCCACGTCGGTGACGGCACGCCTGACGAGCGATTTTCGTGAGTCGTTGCTGGAGTTGCCGAACAACACCCTGGCTCTGTCCTGAATTTCCTTCTCGGGATGCCCTGTGAGAAAGGCTCTGGTGCCAGTCGACATACTTTCGGGTCTGATGGACCCCCTTTCGAGCAGGGTAACCAGCGCGAGAATTGTTTCCTTCCGTCGAAAAGTTTGATCCAGAATTTTGCGTGCGGTTTGTGGAGTCAGGTGCGGCAGTTTCATCAGGATGAAGGACCACGCTTGTAATGAAGGCCTGCCAGCCATCACTTGAATCACGGCATCCTGGATCTCCGGGGAAGCCACCACATCCAGTCTGGAAACAATCGAGGTCTCGGTGTCCGCATCGCGGTCTCGGTCCCTGCCCAGGAGGCGAATGGCAGCCGCAGTTTTCGCGTAGGGTTGAGTTGGCTCACCAAGAATCTTGCGCAACGACTTTCTCCATTCGTTGAGGCTGTCTTTCGTGAGACCAGTTTCTGCCCCGAAATCGAATTTGAGAGTCGTCAAGGTGTTCAGATTCAGTGTGGTGATTTCGTGGCGTCCGTGCTCGACGATCTTCAACACCATGGCACTGCGGTCCTGGGGAGACAGAGTGGCGTGCGCCAGGGCCGTCAGGTGCGTGACGGTTTCTTCGATTCGATCCAGGTTGGATTCACTCGCAAACAAATGACGTAGAATCTTCTCGGGCATCTTGGAGGACGCGCTGAGCACGGCCCCTTGGATGTGAGCTGAGTCAGGGTGACTGATGGCAATGCGAGCAAGGACCTCAGCAGATTCTGTCGATCCCGGGCCTTCACCCAGAGAAAAGGCGAGCTGGTAGCGAACTCTGATCTCAGGGTCGTCCGCCAGAGCCACCAATTGTTGCCAGAGCGGGGATGATGCATGAGGGGTTTGCAGGAAGGGTTCCGCCATCCTGACGGCGTGTTCCCTCACACCAGGGTGAGCATCTTTGAGGCCGACCAGCAGGTCTGCGATGGATAGCCCGCCCGATCCTTCAAGCGTGCAGAAGGCGTGCAGCCGGCCCAAAGGCTTGATCCCTTGGCGCACCAGTCCGCGGAGGAGCGGAATTGTCCTGGATTGAGAAATCGGGTCTGACATTCGATCGATCAAAAGCCGTTGCGCGTGGTCTCGTGTCCATCCGTTGTCGCTTTCCAACAAACCCACCAGATCTGATGAGGCTGCGTTCTCGAGGTTCGGGATTTTACGTAGCGTCTTATTCTTGGGTCGAATCCTGTAAATCCTACCGGATGTCGCGCCGGCCCGGAGATCGAGAACCCTTTCCACATCGTCCGGAATCCATTCGGGGTGTTCCAGGATCAGCCGGTACATGTCCACAAAGTAGAGAGCTCCATCAGGTCCGGTCTTGATCTGGACGGGCCGGAACCATGGATCTGAGCTGGCCACAAACTCTGACTGCGCTTCGGTTTCGGCACGATGGCTGCGAAAGGTGACGCCATCGGGTTCCAAGAGCTCTCGGTGGATCAGGTTGTTGACGGGTTCGCTGACGAATAGTGCATTCGTAAATCCCGCTCCAAGCAGCGAGTCCCGATAAGGCGTGGGGCTGTTCGCGGACGTGTAGCGATCTGCTGCGCCCACTAGGTTGAAGCGCTGGTAGGGGGTGCTGATCGGGAAGATCCGGCCCCCGTCCGGCTCTTGCCCAAGAAATTGTCGCATCGACTTGAAAACCAGGGACGGGTTGCGCGCGAGGTAATGCTCTGGGAACGGAAAATGGTAGGCCATGGTGGCGTTGTTGTTTCCAAACCAGTTTCCCCAATCATCGCGGTGTCGGCCAAACTGTGTCATGCCAGCTTGGGTCTGGAACTCGCCTGTTCCAGGACGAAACCTGAAATCTCTTCCTGAAATAGCCACCACCGGTCCCTGGCCATGTCCGCGACGGATCATCCCGCCGCTGTCGCCGTTGGCCCCATAGATCCAATTGTCCAGACCGTATTCGAACCCGTTGACCCGGTGCTGGGGGTTACCTTCTTTGAAACCTTCAAACAGGATAGTGGTTTTGTCGGCCTTGTCATCGCCATCCGAATCCTCCGCGAAAAGAACATGCGGCGCGGCGGATATCAGCAATCCATTTTTCCAATGCAACAGTCCGTTGGCGAAGTTGAGCCCGCCTAGAAACTCGGTGGCCTTGTCATACCGCCCATCCCCGTCCTGATCCTCCAGGATCTTGATCACGCTAGAAGGGTGGCCGTTGGTGCTCGAGCCCAGGGGATAGTCCCTGTTTTCAACCACCCAGAGTCGTCCCTTTGCGTCCCAATCCATCGCCACAGGACTTTGTATGAGCGGCTCGCAGGCGACTAATTCAATGCTCAAATCATCTTGGATGCGGATCTTCGACAGGGACTCCTCCGGTGAGAGAAGCTTGGGAAGAGGGCCTCGCAACAATTCCGCGAAGGAACGGCGATCGACCAGATCGGGTAGATGGGCGGTATTCTCATTCTGAACCCACAAGTGCTGATTCCGAAACCACGCTCCGTTATTCCGAAAAGAACCGCCCCGGACGAAGGCCGGAATTTCCCATGTGCCACCTCGGCTCCCTCGAAAGACCTCCCGTGTCCAACCCGGGGACCACCCTAGAACCAGCTCGGGCACATAAAGATGAAGGGAAAATCCTTCCTGGTTGGAGACCAGCAGATCCTCGAACCCATCCGCGTTTATATCCACAAATCGGACTCCGTTGTCCATTCCTTCCGCATCCACGATTGCGAGTTCGCTTGGGAAACTCCCTTTCGAAGCGGGTCTCCACGACTTGGATATCGGCTGCCACTCAAACGCATCATGGATGCTTGGGTTGGCCAGGATGAGCTCGCAAGCGCCCTTGTGATCAAAGTCACGAAACCGCGCCCCAAGATCCACGCCGCCTGAGGAGAACAACGCGGGTCGGCCATCCGTCACTAGACCCTCCAGGAACTCGGGTGCGGGTTTCCATCTGGATTTCTCAAAAATCCAAGCGCCGGAATATTTTTCGTTCCGAGTCATCATCAGCGGCGTGAGGGTTCCGGACGGGGAGACGATGCCGAGCCGCGTCCCTGACGACTGGACGCGGCCAGACGAGTTTGATTCCACAAAAGATGTCGGAAATTCTGTGGTGTCCCAGGTTCTGTTGATCGGATCCCACATTTTCGTCCGTCGAACCTCATCGTTTCCAATCATGACATCCAGAAATCCATCTCCATCGAGGTCGGCAAGACGCACGCCGTTGTCTGCTCCAGATTTGCTGCGGAGCGATTGCCCATCGAGAAGGCTGTTGTTCAAACGGTCCAATGCCTCCTTGAAGTTGAGGAAGAGCACCTTTTCTCCGTATCGCGAAACGGCGTAATCGATGAAGTCCACGAATTGCTCGCTGGAACTCCATTTGTTGTGCGGATGGAAGATAAAACTGAGGGTTCCTTGTTTGATCACAGTGGCGTCCAGAGCGAGTTTCCAGTCCTTGAGAGTGATTGGGTTGGTTTGCCCCTGAATATTTTGAGCCTCCCAATCGCTGGGAACCATGGCGGGAAATTCCCAGCAGAGCTGGCCCAACACGTAAGGGTAGGGGTAATTCTCAATCGTGGTGCTGAAAGCGGGGAACGGGAGGTACCGGAGAAAACGATCACGGCCTTGATCATCCAGCGTCAGCGATCTCGGAAGCGCAGGGTCTTTCGAAGTGAGCGCCACCATCACGGAGGAATCAATTTCGAGGAACTGGCCTGCGGCATTCGTGCGATTAAAGATTTCCGCGTACAGCCTCGGACTTGGGCTGTTGATGGAGTCGCAGCAAGGCGTGCGAAAGGCCACCGGTCGATTGCCCGGGATCTGGTTCAACAAATCGACGCCTCCATGAAAAGTGTTGTGAGCGGTTTTGAAATCATTTTTTGCGAGAATGGGGCAGGGGTGCGTGAGGGTATGCACTTCCATCGAAAGCCCTTCTTTGATCCACGTCTGAATCTGGGCGTTGGTGGGCGTGACCGCGTTGCAGAAGATGCTGATGGGTGCTCGTCCATCGATTCTCTTAAGCCGCTCGATCACGGGCCGAAGGTAATGCTCGTAAGGGGCTGTGTTCGGTCCCATGTCGTCGATGGCAAGCACCACGACGGCTTCCACATTCGTTTTTGCAACCCATTGCGGGGTGATCAGCTTTGGAAAAGTCAGGTGTGGATGGAACGGGTCTGGATCGTCGAGGTGGGTCAATCCGTTTGCACCGGTCAGGGCGGCGACCGCATGGGTGAGTGTGAACCAGACCGCCAGGCATCGAATGAGCATAACAAACCAGGGCATATCGTTGTTTGTGCGCAAATGCTTGGCTTTCGACAAGCGCTTTTTGTTTGGAGCGCTGGAGCAGGTCTCAGGCCGGACGACAGCCCAGAGCTTGTCGACCTCATTCGGACATGCGCCCGCTTCAACAGGCCGGTCTAGATTGACCTGGAAAGTCAGCGGATTTGTGCTCCAATCAGTCGATGATCAAAACGGTTCAGGGGGCTAGGTCGAAGGAACGACGCAACGATCAGTCGTGCTCAACGCCGCTTTGCGAAACCGGTTTTACAGGCTCGCAAAGCAGCCCTGAGAAATGCGATGTGAATCCAAACTGCCTTCAGGTTGCGTGGAATCGACGCGCTCGCGCTTCGTGCATCCTCTCCCATCGAACGGGCCTTGCCGTCTTGCTGGCCACCTTACTCCTCCCACCGTGCCTGAGATCCGGTGACCGATTGGATCCTGACACCCTGGCGCAGATGGGATCGGAGATCCGTCAGGCAATCGAGGACCACAAACTTCCAGGAGGCGTTCTGTGGGTGGAATCGAAGGGCGCGAGTGACCACCACGCGTTCGGACTTAGGGCCGTGGTGCCAGGAATTGAACCCATGACTGAGGACACGATCTTCGATGTGGCCTCCTTGACGAAGGTTTTAGCCACGGTGCCCGCACTGATGATCCTGCGGGAGCGCGGCAAGCTGAAGCTGGATGATCCCGTGGCGGCGTTTCTGCCGGAGTTCAAGGCGGGGGGGAAGGAGTCCATCACGTTGCGACATCTCCTGACCCATACCTCCGGCTTCGGTCGAACGCTGAGTCACGCTCCAGATTGGTCTAATCCCAAGGCTGCGTTCGCTTCAATAGACGCTGAAAAACCTTCCAAACCACCTGGTGTGGCGCATCTCTACAGCGATCTGAATTTTATCATTTTAGGGGAGGTGCTACAGAGGGTTTCGGGCATGAAACTGGATGTTTTTGTGAAGAAAGAGATTTTCGAACCTCTTGGGATGAAGGACACGGGTTTTCTGCCCGCACCTACCAGACGGCCACAAATTGCCCCGACGGAACGGATTGGCCGAGCGGTGCTTCGGGGGGAGGTTCATGATCCGAAAGCCCGGGCCATGGGGGGTGTTGCCGGTCACGCGGGCGTTTTCGCAACCGCCGCTGACCTCGCGCGGTTCGCACGCATGATGCTGCGCGGGGGCGAACTCGATGGTGTCCGCATCCTGAACTCGGAAAGCGTCAAACTCATGGTGCAGACTCAAACCCCCCCATCGATCCGGGAACGACGGGGTTTGGGATGGGATATCGACTCAGATTTCAGCCGACCTCGCGGGGATTTGTTTCCAATCGGATCTTACGGTCATACCGGGTTTACTGGCGTGAGCCTTTGGATTGATCCTTTCTCAGAAACCTTTTGGATCTTGCTTTCCAACCGAGTTCACCCTCAACAATCGGGGAATATCTATGGTTTGCAAAAGACCCTGGGCACGCTCGCGGCCAAAGCGGTCAGAGGGTTTGATTTTTCCGCTTTCCCCAAGGCTGGCGCACTGCGATCCTCTGAGGGTGAGAAAGCGCCGAGCCCATGAACGCAGACATGCCCATCACCGTGGCATTCAAAAACGAAAAGTTTTGAAAGTGTCAAATGCATAATTCTAGGAAGATCTTTTTTTTCAGAGCGTGGGCGATTGTTCTGCTCTGGCTTGTTGATTCGGGCTTGGATTGTTGTGTCGTGCGCGCAGCGGATCGACCCGCAACCCGGGGGGGCGGGGCCCACGGTTTTTCCTACCAGCATGATGAAATCCCTTCGGGACCCTGGTCCATTCACATCATCCGTGTGAACCGGGGGGATCCGCGTTTTGAACTCCATTCAAGCCTGGCAAGGGGAAATCAGTTCGGGCTGACCACGTTGAGCGAGCAATTGCGAACCATTCCAGCCCAGACCGGGAGGCCTGTGGCGGCGATCAACGGGGATTATTACAACAGCCGTTCCGCGTATACGGGGGACCCCAAAGGACTTCAAATCATGCGGGGCGAGCTGGTCAGCGCCCCACGCGACTGGACGTGTTTCTGGGTCCAGACCAATGGCAGCCCCCAGATGGGCACGGTCATTTCGCAATTTGAGGTGACCTGGCCAAATGGAACCAAGACTCCTTTTGGGCTAAACGAACAAAGAAATCGTGATCAGGCCGTCCTCTATACGTCGGTGGTGGGGGCGTCCAGCCGCACATCGGGCGGGCTTGAATTGATTCTCGAACACAGCGGCGAGGGGCTTTGGCTGCCTCTGTGCGCGGGTCAAAATTATGTCGCGCGCGTCCGGGAAATACGCAAAAGAGGGGACAGTCCTATCGCTCCAGGCACCCTTGTGTTGTCTTTGGGACCGAACATCGCGACCAGAGTTCCCGCCGTGACCGCGGGGGCGACGCTGGGGATCTCGACGGCGACATCGCCCGCGCTGGGCGGTGTCAAAACCGCGATCGGTGGGGGGCCTGCGCTGATAAGAAGCGGAAAATCCGTCCCCCTTGATGAAGCCAACGTGCGACACCCGCGCGCCGCCTTGGGTTGGAACCATGACACCTTTTTCTTTGTAGAAGTGGACGGTCGGCAACTGGACTTGTCCGTGGGGATGACGTTCTCGGAATTGTCTGATTACATGCTAAAGCTAGGCTGTGACGAAGCGATGAGCCTGGACGGAGGAGGTTCTGCGACGTGCTGGGTTTACGGCCACGTGATGAACAATCCTTCGGAAGGTCGCGAACGCGGGATGGCGAACGCGTTGGTGCTGATGCAGGTCGAAAAGGAAAAGAAATGAGGGCTCGGTGTGGATACAGGAAGAT
The DNA here is from genome assembly GCA_945865375.1 of Akkermansia muciniphila. Classification (GTDB taxonomy): domain Bacteria; phylum Verrucomicrobiota; class Verrucomicrobiia; order Limisphaerales; family F1-80-MAGS106; genus F1-80-MAGS106. The sequence continues at coordinate 16,944 of CAMBEJ010000133.1, forward strand.
GCAAAGCCTTTTTCAAGTAGCGATTGAGCAACCGCGCTTCGAATCGCAAATGCTTCAATCAGAAAACAGAAATTGAATTCACCGCAAAGAACGCAGAGAACCCAAAGACAAGAACTTACCAAGTTATTAAAGCCGAATGAAGCTCCCCTGCCGGGTGATGCTTTGGATGTTCGCAACTCTTTCCCTATGCGTTCTTTGCGTTCTTTGCGGTGAATCGATCTGCCGGATTCAGGATCCATCGTCAAGGGACC
>CAMBEJ010000134.1 GCA_945865375.1 Akkermansia muciniphila
GACCGACCCATTGGATCGGGCCAGTACCTCCATCCCTCTGAACATTGCCGAAGGCAACGGAAAATTCACTGGAGCGGATCGTTGCCGATATTTTGACAATGCCCGTGGCTCCGCTTTGGAAAGTGCCGCCGCCCTGGATGTGCTCGTGGTCAAAGGCCGATGTTCTGGGGAGGAAGTGCTGTCAGGAAAAGACCGCCTCTGGAGCGTCGTTTCGATGCTAGTCGCCTTGATAAAGGCAAACTCCGATTACCGGTTGCACGAGGGAAACTCGGGATAGGATTACGATTACGATTACGATTACGAGAAGATCTGGAAAAATCTGAGATGCGCCCGCACCCCATGAACACGGAAATTTCAGTTTGTGCATCGATCCATCCGGGGAGTAGAATCATTCCATGAACGTCTTCCTGACCGGCGGCGCGGGCTATATCGGTTCGGTGTGCGTGGAAGCACTGCTGAACGCGGGCCATCAGGTGACGGTTTTCGACAACCTGACGGAGGGACATCGTTCCGCTGTCGATGAGCGAGCACGGTTCATCTTGGGGGATCTTTCGGACCCGCCAGAGCTGATCAAGGCCATGCAAGGTGCCCGCGCTGAAGTCGTGCTCCATTTCGCCGCGAGCGCGTTGGTCGGTGAGTCGATGAGCAACCCTTCCAAATATTTTCGAAACAACGTGGCCAACGGACTCAACTTGATCCAAGCCGCAGTTTCAACGGAGGTGCGAAAGTTCGTCTTCAGCTCCACCTGCGCCACTTATGGCCCGCCGGATCGGATCCCCATGACCGAGGACATGCCTCAGCGCCCCATCAACCCCTACGGCGAGTCCAAACTCATGTTCGAGAGGATGCTTCACTGGTACTATGAGATCCACGGATTGGAGTTTGTCGCGTTTCGTTACTTCAACGCCGCAGGAGCGACTCAGGCTCGAGGCGAACACCATCGCATCGAAACCCACCTCATCCCGAATGTGCTTCGCGTGGCGATGGGCCAATCGCCGTTTGCCGAACTGTACGGGACTGACTACCCGACGATAGATGGAACCTGCATCCGGGATTACATCCACGTCCTGGACCTCGCCCAAGCCCACATCCTCGCGATGCAACCCGGCGCGGTTGGTTATTATAACCTGGGCAACGGCGAGGGCTATTCGGTTCGCGAAGTGATCGATGTGTGCCGCCGGATCTCAGGCAAAGAGATCCCGCTCGTGGAAAAATCTCGTCGCCCTGGAGATCCGCCCAGGCTGGTCGCGGGTGCTTTTAAAGCGCGCGAGACCTTCGGGTGGGAACCGAAATTTCCCAAGATCGAAGACATCGTGGCCTCGGCGTGGGCATGGCATGGCAACCATCCGCAAGGTTATCCGGATTGAGTCGCAGCGGCGGGTTTGCAAAGATACTGCCAGGCAATGCAGCCAGCCATGAACGCGATGAACGCGCATGCGAAATAAGGTGCCGCCGGTTTGATTCCGTAAAAGAACGTGGCGAACACCGGGCCAATGATCCGGGCCAGACTCCCCGCGCTTTGGGCGACTCCCAACACCTCCCCCTGTTCCGCTGCCGATGTATTGATGGAAATCAGCCCGAAGGTGGGCGGCCGATTGATCCCCGAGCCTAGGGCAAATAGACCCAGCCCTAATAACAAACCCCCGAGACTGGTCATGAAAGGCAGCATGCCCAGGCTCACAGCCACCAGGACCAGGCTCCAAGCGATCAATTTCGGCTCACCGAATCGCTTGATGAGGCGCCCTACTCCGCCTCCTTGAACAAGGGCCGACACAATGCCGCAATACGCAAACAGGTAGCCCACATCCTTTTCCTTATAAAGAAAGTAAGGGCTCTCCCACAAAAATAAACTGAACGTGCTCTCGAAACAGGCGAAGCAAAAGGTCGCCAGGAAATACACGCCTATCAAGAATCCCACCTTGGGTTTGGTCAGGGTGTGCATCCACTGTTTCATGCGCGGCCGCTTGGCTGCCTGCTCGGAACTCGGCTGACGACTCTCCACCAGGATGACGCATCCTAGAAGAAAATTGATCAAGCAAAACGACGCCGCAACCCAACCGGGACCGGACAGCCCAAACCACCCGGCGCTCAAGGCTCCAAGCACAGGCCCGAGGATAAATCCGAGGCCAAACGCCATCCCGATCAAACCCATGCTTTTTGACCTTGTCTCCACCGGGGTTATGTCTGCGATATAGGCCGAAGCCACAGACAGGTTCGCACCGCAGATACCGGCGAACACTCGCGACAGAATGAGCAAGGCCAGACCCGTGTCACCGCTGTAACGCGCCGCCAGAGCAAAAATGGCATAAGAACATGCCGAACCCGCGTTGCTCACCAGCAGCACGGGCCGGCGTCCAATCCGATCCGACAGCCGTCCCCACCACGGTGCAAACATGAATTGCATGACGGAAAAGGAGGCGATGATACAGCCTATCCACAGACCCTCCGCTCCAAATCGTTTGCTGTAAGTGGGCAGAAGCGGCAGCACGATGCCGAACCCAATCAGATCGATGAATACGGTCAGGAAAATAATGATGAGCGAAGGTTTTTTCATTCAAAAGCCCGTGAGTTGTAAAGGCTCTGACCCGGATTCGCCAGCGAATTGAGCAGATACACAGCAGTTCCGGTGCAACTCACGGTTTCCGGGAGGTGTCGTTCGGAGGACAATACCTACCGCAGAATGGGAAGAGTTCCTAACCACGGATGACACGGATAGCACGGATAAAGCACCTATCTCAGCTCCCTTTCCTCATCCGTGTTATCCGTGTTATCTCTACTGTCACTTCAGCGTGGTTAAGCGGCGGGATACCCGCGTCAGGGGAGGCGACCTCGGATAACGTGAGTTGCACCCGATAAGTTTCGAGTCAGAATTTCGTTACAGACAAGCGACAGTTGGATCATTAGGATTGAGATCATCGGTGTTCAGGTACGAAGAGCCTGTACCACTGAGGTTCTAGAACACATGAAGACAGGAAAGGGCTTGAAACGGTCGGGGATTCTGGCGGGTGGAAACTGGATAATCGACCAGGTCAAACTGATCGACGTCTATCCGAACAGGGAGCAGCTTGCGAATATCAAAGGGCAGTATGAAGGCACCGGAGGAGCGCCTTTTAACGTCTTGGTGGATCTGTCTATTTTGGGTGCTACTTTCCCGCTTTATGGGGCAGGGTTGGTAGGCAAAGACGCCCTTGGGGAGCGAGTCCTCGCGCGCTGCCTCAAGCACAGGATTGACACCAAGTATTTGAAGGTGACGGAACTGGCTTCCACGTCTTACACCGACGTCATGACCGAAAAGGCCGGGGGCCGGCGGACATTTTTTCACAATCGCGGGGCCAACGCTCTCTGGGATGGTTCAGAGCTCGACTTTTCTAGGAACAAGGCACGGCTTTTTCATTTGGGTTATCTTCTCTTGTTGGATTCGTTGGACCGGGCGGACAAGACACACGGCACCAAAGCGGCTGCCCTCTTGGCGAAGGCTCAGGCTGCGGGCATGAAGACGAGCGTGGACGTGGTGAGCGAGGATAGCGACCGGTTCACTCGCGTGGTGACGCCGGCTTTGCGCTACGTTGACTATTGCATCCTAAACGAGATTGAGGCAGGCAAGACAACTGGGTTCAAGATTCGGCGGGCGGACGGAAGCTTGGATACGGTCGCCTTGCGACATGCGGCAGGTGCCATGTTGCAGTGTGGGGTGAAGGAAGTGGTGGTGATCCATTTCCCTGAAGGCGGGTTTGCAAGGACCCGAGATGGGAAGGATAGCTGGCAAATGTCGTTGAAACTTCCTGTGAAAACGATCGCGGGCGCGGCCGGTGCTGGGGATGCTTTTTGCGCTGGCGTTCTTTTAGGGCTTCACGAGGGATGGGACTTGCAGAAGTGTTTGCACACCGCCGTGTGTGCGGCGGCGGCTTCGCTGTCTGACCCGACCTGCACTAACGGGATGAAATCGTTGGCGGAGTGTGAGGCGTTGGTGAAGAAGCATGGAACCCGGGCGCCTCTGGAGAAGAATGACTGGTGAAGGCCTGTTGGGGCTAGATTCTTGCTCACCGACTCTCAATGATTTATCTCTCAGAATTAGAACCACGGAAGAAAAACCGAAAAGAGACCGAATAATTCCGCTTTGTATTCGTTGGGTTGCCCCCGTCGGTTCCATTTCGGTATTCTTTCCGTGGTTAATTCCCATGTCCGAGTCCGTGGTTCAAATTTCAGAGATCTATGGCTAGATTTTTAGGACTTTATGGTGAGGCCAACCTCAGTCGAACCGGCGTCTAAACGGTCGGGGTTCGTTCTGCGGACTGACGGAATCAGGGCTTGGTCTAGCACACCGAAGCCTGCCATGGGGTTCAGGGCAGGTTCGTGAGAACTGTGGACTGCTCGAACGAATTTTTGACAAGGAGCCTCTTTCGCTCCAAACTGAGAAGCATGAAGCTCCGATTCGCGACACTGGTGATGGTGTTGTGGTTTGCTGAGAACGTGACGCACGCGGTGGAGCCGATGCCCGACTTCCAGTTGAAAGATGAAAACTCAGCCTCGCCGCGTTATACGAAGACGGTGTCCCCTCGGGACCACATTTTGCAAGTGTCGGGCTATTACTTTGGTGATTCTGGCTGAAGTTATTGTCGTGCCCAGTTTGGGTACCTGGTGCAGTTGGGGCAGGAATTGAGCCGCATGAACTCCGCGATTCATGTGGAGATTGTGGGTGTGAATCTCAAAACCTCCGCGAGATCAAACGATTTGATCCCGATGATTGGTAGTCTGGCATGGCTCCAGGATACGGCTGCGGATGATGTGCGAGGAAAGTGGGGTGCGGGCTACCGAGACGTGAAGATCTTGGACACGCTAAACCGCCCTGTAGGGTTCTTGAACCTCACTTCGCATGATATGTCCGTTCCGGGGAACTACTCCACAATAAGGGAACTGTTTCTGGCTGCGGCCAAGAAAGCGGACGTGGATGCCGATGGTTTGTGGGACGATTGGGAGATGTTTCATTTCCAGAACCTAAAGCAGGGTCCACTCGACGATCCTGACAAGGACGGTGTGGACAACCTTACAGAGCTGGCGTTTGGCACCAATCCGATGGATGTAAAAAGCCGACCAGCGACACTCTTTGGAGTGCAAAAAAAATTGGGAGTCGCCTACTTTAACGAGCGCTTCCGCAGGCCCGCTGGTGAGTTGTTCGACTACACGATGGAGACTTCTGAAGATTTGCAAACTTGGTCCAAGACAGCTCTTTCAGACTGGTTGCCGAACCCAGGATCCCGGGTGCTGTTCGACGGAAGCGGTGTGGCAGAATCGACCTTCGTGATGTCACGACCGATGTCGGAAGCGGATCGTCGTTTTGTCAGAGTGCGTGCAATCCTGCGGTGAAGGCCCTTGGTCGAGACCCCTATTGGATCAGGCAGCCTTCCGGATGAGGGCGGACGCCATGCTTTCAAAGAGCGTGCGACCATCGATGCCGCCGAGAAGAGACTCGCATGCGCGGTCGGGGTGGGGCATCAGGCCGGCCACGTTGCGGTTTGGGTTGCAGACCCCCGCGATGTTGAGAAGCGAACCATTGGGGTTTGCATCGTCTGTGACCTCGCCTTGCGCGGTGCAATATTGCCAGAGGATCTGGTTGTTCGCCTTGAGTGCGGCGAGGGTGGCGGTGTCGGCGAAGTAACATCCATCGCCGTGCGCGACGGGAATGCGAAGGGTTTTATTAGCCGGTATCCGGGATGTGAATGGAGAATCGTGGGCGAGAGTTTTCAAGAAGACCTGTTCGCAGCGAAATTGGAGCGAACGATTTCGCACGAGCGCGCCGGGGAGGAGTCCCGCTTCGCAAAGGATTTGGAAGCCGTTGCAGATGCCGAGTACCAAGCCGCCTTGGGATGCAAATTGTTGAACGGCCTGCATCACCGGGCTGAACCGGGCGATGGCGCCACACCGGAGGTAATCCCCGTAGCTGAAGCCGCCAGGGATGATCACCGCGTCGGCCACGCCGAGTGAACTCTCCTTATGCCAGACCAGAGAGGCGCTGTGCCCAATCACGCGGACTGCGTGGAGGCAATCCTGGTCGCAGTTGGATGCTGGGAACTGAAGAACGGCGAAGTTCATAGAATCGAACTACTCGATCTCAAGGCGATAATCCTCAATGACTGGGTTGCTCAGGAAGCGGCGGCACGCGTCGTCCAGTTTTTGGCGTCTCTCATCGATGTCGCCGTCAGCGAGTTCTATTTCGAGGAATTTACCGACATGGACCGCGCCGATGCCTGAATAGCCCATATGTTCGAGGGCATTTTGGACTGCCTTGCCTTGTGGGTCAAGGACGGCGCGTTTTGGCGTGATGGTGACTCTGGCTTTCATTGTGCAACGTTCTCGCGCGGTTTTCGGTGGCGCGCGCCTGACTGGGGTTTGTGTCTTGGATCCAGCAAGGCTGGTGCGGTTCTGGTGTAGAGCAAACCCGTGGCTGTGGCGAGAGCAAAATCGTCGATTCATCTGCCCATGGCGAGCTTCACACATTTCGGATCCTCTCGTAATCGTCATTGTAATCGTAATCCACCCCTCTGTTTCAGAGGGAACGCCCGTGGATTACGATTACGATTACGATTACGAAAAATGGAGGAATTCAGGGTGCGCCCTCAGATCACGATTTCAACCGCTTTTACTGAGGTCAGACTTTCGGAGCGTCCCCATGGGGTTGTCGCGGGTCCTGCTCCGTGATCGACAAATTTTGGGTGCATCGCGCCAGTTGGTCTTTTGCATTTTGAGATTGGATGACTGGTGCTCGGGGTGCTATATGGGGTGATGCGGAAACTTATCTTGGTGTCGTGGCTTTTCACGAGCTTGTCTTTGCCTGCCGTTTCGGCTGAAGCCCAGAAGTTGAACCTATTTATTTGGAGCGAGTACATCGATCCGGGAGTGGTCAAAGATTTTGAACGCCTGTTTCTTTGCCAGGTTGTTGTGGATCTCTATGAAGACGCCGAAAGCATGCTTTCAAAGATCCAAGGCGGCGGGGTGGCACAGTATGACGTGGTGGTGCCGCCGGATCATCTGGTGCCTTCGATGATTCACCTCAAGCTTCTCGCTCCCTTGCGGGCGGAGCGGTTGCCAAATCTCAAAAATCTCGAGGCCAGATTTCTGAATCCGCCGTATGATCCAGGCAACGGGTATAGTGTGCCGTATCAATGGGGGACGGTAGGGGTGTATGCCCGAAAGAGCGGTGGCAAACCCATCGAGGAATCGTGGGGGATTTTTTTCGACAGCAAATTGCAACCTGGGCCCATCGCGTTGATCGATTCGTTGCGGGACCAAATCGGAGCCGCGTTAAAGTATAGAGGACACAGCCTGAACTCGACGGATCCGAAGCAACTCAAAGAGGCGCGGGATCTGATTGTGGACGCCAAGAAGCGGGCGGTGGCGTTTGAGGGGAGCGTGGGCGGGAAGAACCGGGTCTTGGCAAAAACGGCACGCGCGGCGATCGTTTATAGCGGCGAAGCGGGCCGAGGCATCACCGAGGACGCTGACACGTATTATTTCATCCCACGTGAAGGGAGCCAGATTTGGGTGGACAACCTGGCGGTCCTCGCCAAAGCACCGCATCGGGATCTGGCCGAGGCGTTCGTGAATTTCATGCTAGATGGGAAGGTGGGGGCGCGCGTTTCAAACTTCACCCAGTTCTCGTCGCCAAATAGGGCATCAAAGGAATTCATTAAACCCGAGTTTTTGAAGAACCCCGTGCTCTATCCAGACGACGGCGTGATGAAAAAGCTCGAGTTCCTTCAGGATTTGGGCTCCAAAACCAAGCTGTACGATGAGGTTTGGACGCAGGTGAAGTCGAGATAGGAGACCGGAGCCGGAGAAGATTTTTTAGAAGGGGAGTACAGGGAGGGGCATGGGTCAACCACGGAAAGGGGAACGAAGGAAGACCGAAGGAGAGACATCCCATAATCCGTTTAGGTTCCAACTGTGTTCTTTGCGATCTTTGCGGTGAAATGAATTGTCGGATTAAGGGTCAAATCTGAGAGGCGTGCGCGGGTGAGAGCGAATCTCACAATTTTCGTACTCGCGTTTCCTGCTCGTCATTGTAATCGTAATCGGATGAACCGCCGATTCGACCACGAAAAACTGGTCGGCTTGATTGAGACCAACTCCGTTGACCGATTGCACGAGGGGAATCGGCTTTACGACTGCGACTGCGAGTACGAGAAGATTCGAAAAAATCTGAAATCCGCACGTGCGGACTGCATGAACTGGAGAGTGAACGTGAATTGAAAGAGGGATGAATCTCGCAGAATCTTTAATTGTGACCCGGCGTTTCGTGACCCTTGCCGAGGCTGTTCGATTTGAATCGCCATGGACGGTTGAGGAGTGGTTGTGTCGTTCGGACGTGGTTCAGAACGAGCACTTATTGTTGGTTCGGGCAAACATGGACCCGTTTCGCTCGCATCCCTTTCACAATCATCCGACCCGCGAAGAGTTGATATTCATCCTATCCGGCCGGGCCGAGCAGTGGGTGGGCAAAACACACCAGCTTCTTGGGCCGGGTGAGATGGCGTTCGTTCCGATGGGGGAAGTTCACGGCACCTACAACCCGTTTGCGGAAAAGCTGGTTTTCCTGGCGATTCTGTCGCCTTCAAACGCGGCGGAACCGGGCATCGTTGACAAGTCGATGGAAGAGCCCTGGCGATCGCTGAGGGACGACAGTTTTCCGAAAGTGAGTTGAGAGTCGCGATTTGGAGGGCGGCGCGGTGTTCACGCAATAACCTTTGAAACCACCTCACCGTGGACGTCTGTGAGCCGTCTGTCGATCCCGTTGTGGCGGAAGGTGAGTTTTTCGTGATTGATGCCAAGCAGGTGGAGGACGGTTGCATGGAAGTCGTAGCAGTAGGTGATATCACGCTCGGCTTTCCAGGACCACGGATCGCTTTCGCCATACGCCGTGCCGCCTTTGACTCCGGCCCCAGCCATCCAGCCCACGAAGGTGCCGCCGTTGTGATCGCGGCCCGTGGATCCTTGAGAGAAAGGCATGCGCCCGAACTCGGTGCTCCAAAGCACTAGAGTGTCCTCGAGCAGACCTCGCGACTTGAGATCGGTTAGCAACGCGGCGATGGGCTTGTCTGTGGAAGCGCACATCGGAGGCAGTTCTTTTTCGATATTCGCATGGTTGTCCCAGTTTCCAGTGGGACCGCCGGTGCCGCTCCACACTTGAACGAATCGAACCCCGCGCTCGATGAGCCGACGGGCGAGCAAACAGCGTTTCCCAAAATCAGCCGTGGGTTTGTCTTCGACGCCGTACAGCTCACGGGTGGCTGCGGATTCGCGGGACAGATCGAACGCTTCAGGAGCGCTGACTTGCATCTGAGCAGCAAGCTCGTAGGCATGGATTCGCGCTTCAAGCTGCGGGTCGGAGTTGTTTTGGCGCGCGTGCTCATGGTTGAGCTGATGAAGCAGAGAGAGCCCCTGCTTTTCGGATTCATCTGTGATGTAACTCGAATTTGAGGCGCGTTTGAGGTCGTTCAACGAGAATTCTCCGGAATCCGGCCTAGCCTGGATGAGCGTGCCTTGGTGGCTCGCGGGAAGGAAGCCGGCGGTGAAATTTCCCTTTTGGTTGTAGGGAAGTCCCTTCGCGTCGGGGAGGACGACAAACGTGGGCAGATTGTCCGTGAGACTCCCCAGGCCGTAGCTGCTCCAGGCCCCCAAACAGGGAAATCCAGGGAGAAGAAACCCAGTGTTCATCATGAAGCTGCCCGGGCCGTGAACGTTGGTCTTGGAGGCCATCGCCATGAGGAACGCCATCTCATCGACATGTGCCGACAGGTTGGGGAGCAAGGAACTCACCCAGCGTCCGCACTGGCCGTGTTGGCGGAATTCGAAAACGGGTTTCAACACCTTCCCGGGCTCGCTGGTTGCGGCTTCGACGCGCACGCCCGAGCCGGGGTCGAAGGGCTGGTTATGACGTTTAAAAAGCTCCGGTTTATGATCAAAGAGGTCCATCTGACTGGCACCCCCGTTCATGAAGAGCTGGATCACGCGGCGGGCTTTGGCGCGGTGGTGAATGCCCCCGTTGAGGTCTTTTTTTGCGAGCGCGGATGGTTGAGTTTGACCCGGGGCTTGAGCGAGCAAACCCTGTCGACCGAGCAACTGAGCCAGGGCGATGGCGCCGAGGCCCCCGCCCGCGCGTTGGAGTGCCTCGCGGCGGGAGAGCGACAATTTCAAATTTGAGATTTGAGATTTGAGATTTAAAGAGACGTGCATGGAAGTTTGGGGAGGGGAAAAGCTGAAAGCTGAGAGCTGACAGCTGAAATTGAGCAAGGGGTCATGCGCGGGGTTGGTTCAAGAGCGAGAATTGATAAGTAACAATCTGAGATTTGAAATTGAGAACGAAGTTCACCGGGAGTTAGTTCACAAACATGAACTCGTTGGAGTTGAGCAGGAGCCGACACACATTTGCTAGACCGTGCTCGTGGGAGTAACGGGCGACATCAACCCTTTCGGTGTTGGATGGAGGACGATTGAGGATTATTTCGAACAAGCGGTTGATCTGGTTCGGTTCATCGGACTTGTCGTGAGCGACAAGCGAGGCGATATGCTCCGCGTGTCGTAAAAGGAAGACGTTGTTCCACATGGACAGGGCGTGTTGCACGGTTACGGACGCGTTCCTGACGGGTGTGAGTTGGTCGCCAGCTGGGCAGTCCAGCGCGTCCATCATGGGGTCGGGGAGCGTTCGAAACAGAAATCGGTAGATCCCGCGCCGCCGTCCCGCATCGGCATCGACATCGAACTTGGAGTAATCGACGACGGGTGTGACGTGGATTCCTGGCTTAATGTCGAACTGGCGGTCTGACGGGCCCCCCATGCGGAGGTCGAGCCGGCCCGTGAACTGCAGGATGGCATCTCGGATCGATTCGGCATCCAGGCGTGAGCGGCTCATCCGCCAGAGCAAGCGGTTGTCGATATCGAGTTGTTCGGCGCGGGCGAGGCTCAGTTCGTTGCCCGACGCGTTTTGACGGTAAACTGAGCTCGTGAGGATGAGTCGATGGAGATTCTTGAAGGATCCGTTCTGGTCGCGAAACCACACGGCCAGCCAGTCCAGCAGCTCTGGATGAGTGGGAAGGGACCCCATTCGACCGAAGTCGTTTGGGGTCTCGACGATGCCACGACCGAAGTGATGATGCCAGACGCGATTGACGATGGATCGCCAAGAGAGTGGGTTTTTGGGGTGAGTGAGCCACAGGGCAAGTTCGGCTCGGCGCGTGGATTCGTCCTTTGTTTCGAAACCTTGAAACCGGGATGGCAACCACGTTACACAAGTCAAAGATCCCGGGCTCGCCTCCGCTCCTGGCTTAAGCACGTCGCCTCTCTTGAGCACATGCACGGTGCGCGGTTTGGAGCCAGGAACCATACTTCCGTCGGGAATGAAGTCACTCGCGGCAGCGTAGGCGTAGGAGGGTTGCGGGAGCAACCTAAGGCGGTCTTCTATCTGCTGCTTCCAGACATGGCTCGCGAGTTCCAGAACTTCATCAGATCTCCTGGTGCTCTCTGGCTTGGCCAGGATCTGCGCCACGGGATCCTTTTCCTTCTCTTTGGCTTTGTCTTTATCCTTCTCTTTATCTTTGTCGATCTTTGAGGGTGGGGCGGTTTCTACAGGTTGGGAGGAGGCCCATCCACGGACCAACTTTTGAAATTCCAGTGAAGCGATCCTCTCCAGGACCCAGGGTTCCCTGGCTTTGAGGGCGCGACGCTCACGCATCAACGCTTGGCGTTTCTGGTGAACTTCCGGATCGGTGTCGAAAACGCGGTTGGCGCGGTCCACGCCCGCGAACACGGCTTGCAAAGAGTAATAGTCTGCCTGGGACACAGGATCGAACTTGTGGTCGTGGCAGCGTGCGCAGTGAACTGTGACGCTGGCGAAAGTGCTCATCACGGTGGTGACCATGTCATCACGGTCGAGGTATCGCCCTATCTGGCGGTCGAGAGTGTCCTCGCGGATGTCACGAAGGGAACTCTCGTCCCAGGGGCCCGCGGCGATGAACCCCAGGGCCGGGATGGCTCCGGGGGATTCCGGGTGGAGGGCATCCGCCGCGATCTGTTCGTTGACAAAACGGGCATAAGGCGTGTCGCGATTGAAGGAGGAGATCAGGTAGTCGCGATAGGGCCAGGCATTGGTGCGGATTCGGTCCTGATCATGGCCGTGTGTTTCCGCAAAGTGGGCGGCGTCCATCCAGTGCCGCGCCCAACGTTCGCCATATCGCGGAGAGGACAAGAGATTGTCTACCACTCGTTCGTACGCATCGGGACGTGGGTCCTTCAGGAAAGCAAGGGTTTCACCTGGAGTTGGAGGGAGCCCGGTGAGGTCGAATGTGACCCGTCGGAGTTGAGTTCTGCGGTCGGCCTCTGGAGCGGGGGCGAGCTGGTTGGTTTGTAGCGTTTGCAGGACAAAAGCATCGATGGGGTTTCGGCCCCAGTGGGAGTTTACCCCGGCAATCTTGGGGACGGGGGTGGGTTGGAGGGGTTTGAGTGACCACCAGTGGGTCTCAGCGCCGGTGAGCCCGTTCATTGCGACCCCAAGGAGAACGGCGATGCCGTGCCAGCGTTTCATAAGATAGGAGTGCGGGACAGTATCGCCTGGGTTTTGTTAAAGCGCAACTCTGTGATCGAGAAGTTTAACACTTTTGACGCCGCTGACGCTGGCCTGAAGAAGATCATGACAGAAGCTCTTTCACGACCCGAGCGGGCTGGTTGTCGGTCAGCCGTGTTTCGATCGCGTTCCGTTTGTAGATGAGGTGCTGATGATCGAATCCGAAAAGGTGCAGCAAGGTGGCGAGGTAATCGTAATGATGCACTACGTCCTTGACCGCGTGCTGGCCCCATTCGTCCGTCTCCCCATGCACATACCCTCCTCGGATTCCCCCGCCAGCCAGCCAGATGGTGAACCCATAAGTGTTGTGATCGCGACCCGCCTTCTCTCTCCCGGTGTCATTTTGCACCACGGGCAGCCGACCCATTTCGCCTCCCCAATGGACGAGCGTGGAATCGAGCAATCCCCGGGATTTAAGGTCGCTGACGAGCGCGGCGCAGGGTTGATCGACGGCGTTGCACGATTTTGGCAGTGCTGTAATGAGTCCCCCGTGGTGATCCCAGGACTGACCCACGTTGACGATTTGAACGAAACGCACCCCCCGTTCCACGAGCCGACGGGCGATGAGGCAGCGGGTCGCGTAGTCCCGGGTCGATTCCTTGTCCAGGCCGTAGAGTTTTTTTGTGGCGTCGCTTTCTCCCGACACATCGAGCGCTTCTTTGGCGGCGGTTTGCATCCGTGCGGCAAGTTCGTACGTGGCGATGCGTGCCTCTAGATCGTGTTCACCGGGGTGTCCCGCCAAGTGTTCCCGGTTGCCTTGTTGCAGCCAGGCGAGCTGACGGTTTTGAGCAGGCCCCCGCAGATGCTCCGCAGGATCGAGGTTCAGAATGCGGGGCTCGGTGGGGCGGATCTGGGTGCCCTGGTAGATGGAGGGCAACCATCCGCTGGTCCAATGTTCCTGCGCGAATTGAGGAAGACCGCGTGGATCGGTGAGCGCCACGTAGGCGGGAAGATTGCGTGTTTCCGAACCCAGACCGTAGCAAATCCAGCTTCCGAGGGCGGGGCGGCCGGCTCGAAAATTTCCTGTGTTGACTGCGAACAACGATTCCCTGTGATTGTTGACGCCCGTGCGCATGGATCTGACGACGCTGATGTCATCGACGATGCCCGCCAGATGAGGGAGCAACTCCGAGACCTCGATGCCGCTTTGACCGTATTTCTTGAACTTGAAAGGACTGGCGAAAACCTTTGAACTGGCCTCGGCGGCATTGTCGAACTTGATGTCGCCTGGGAACGGTTTGCCATCGTATTGGGCGAGCAAAGGCTTTGGATCGAGCAGATCCATGTGGCTCGGACCGCCCATCATGAACAACGAAATCATGGCCTTGGCTTTGCCCGGCGAAGGGGGCATTTTGGGTTTTAGATCGAACTTCGCTGGGCCTGTGTGGGGCTTGACAGGAGCGGCAAGAAGCCCGTCGTCACGCAGGAGCCAGGGCAGGGCGACCGATCCCAGCCCGTAGGCGTTGGCTTTGAAGAAATGACGGCGGGAACAGAAACCTGAGCCTTTGTTGTTCATAGGAGTGCGGCTTATTCCACGTAGAGAAACCGGTTTTGACAAATCAACGCCTGGCATAAGCTCGCTAGGGCGAGGGTTTGGGGATCTGGCCGAGCGTCTGTCCGTTTTGAAGCCGCTTCGGATGCCTGGGCAGCGCGAATGCTCTCCCCTTGTTCGGCGATGAATAGCAAGGCGTTTTGGAGATCCTTTGGCGGGGGCTCACACAGGAACACCAGCTTCCAGGCCCGGTTGATCTGGGCGCGCAAATTCCCTGGGGACTCCCGGCAGAGACGTTCCGCGAAGTGCTTTGATTGAGCCAGGATGAAGGTGTCGTTGAGCATCATCAGGGACTGAGGCGTCACGGTGGTGTGTGGGCGGGCATCGCAATTTGGAGACATGACCGGGGCGTCGAATGTCTCCAAAACCGTCACCGGCAGGCTGCGCCGCACCTGGATGTAAACACTCCGGCGGAATTCCTGGTCGCCGATGGGCTCCACGATCGTGGGATCGCCCCGACCATCGGTCTTTTGTTGTCCTGCGACGACGCGTCCCGAGCCGTCCTGCGCGATGGGAACCGGGGTCCCGTAGAGGGTCTCGTTGAGTTTGCCGCTGACAGCCAGCACGGCGTCGCGCAGGGTTTCGGCGTCGAGGCGTTGAAGCTTCATGCGGGCGTAGAAGTGGTTGTCGGAATCGAGCTGGGACGATCTTGAGCTCACGCAAGACTGGCGATAGGTCGTCGACATGACGAGCAGTTTGTGGAAGGGCTTGAGCTTCCACCCACCCGCCACAAATTCTGAAGCAAGCCAGTCGAGCAATTCGGGATGAGTTGGGCGTTCGCCCATCCAGCCAAAGTCGCCGGGCGTGTTGACGAGCCCCCGGCCAAAATGGTCCTTCCAGATTCGATTCACAAAAACGCGCGACACCAACGGATGTCGGCCTTCCGTCAAAGCTCTGGCAAAGGCGAGGCGTCGTCCGGATGTGGGGAGGTTGGTCAGTGCGGCGGTTGATTCAAGAAGCTCCTTCAATTGAGTGCGATCCTCAAGCACCGAGAATTCGCCGGGCCCCACCTTTTGCTTGGGTTGCTCGTGATCCCCGCGCGCGAACAGGAACGTGTCGGGCTTTTGCCCCGGTGTTTCCAGCAAGGCCATTACCATAGGCTCGGCGGGTTTGGTGGCTCGCAGCTTGTCCGCCTTGGCGTTCTCTTCCTGGACTTTTTTTTGAGCCTCTGGATCGTATAAATCGAGCGCGCCCTGAACGTCCGCGCTCGGGTATTGCTTGAAAAGAGCCCTCTGATCGTCCGTCCGCTTTTCGCGCGGTGTATTGCGTCCCACGCGTGCTTTCTCGCGGGTTTCCAGAGGCAATTTCGCAATTTCCTTCTCGAACACTTTTTCGAGCAACTCTTTCCGGAGCTTGTCGGCGACCTCGTTCTGCTGGCGCGCTTCCACCTCGATTTGATCCGCTTTTTTCCGGTCTTCTTCCTTGTAGAGGGAAATCAGGCGTTGGTTGGGGTTTTTCCAGTTTTTCCAGTCGTAAGCGGGCTCGAACAGGGCGCGCATCCGGTGGTAATCCACGTGGGAGATGGGATCATAACGGTGGTCGTGGCATTGGGCGCATCCGGTGGTGAGTCCGAGAAGCGATGTCGAGACGATTTTGATCGTTTCGGCGACGACTTGGTTGCGGGCGAGATTTTGGTCCGGGACTTCGTCGGCGGTTCCGTCCGGGGCCATGCGCAGGAAGCCCGTGGCCGTCAATAGCTCTAGGCGGACGGCATCGGAGATCGCGGCGGACGCGTTGGCGGTGGACAGTTCCGCCAGTTCATCTCCCGCGAGCTGTTCGGTTATGAACCGGTTGATGGGCTTGTCCTCGTTAAACGAACGAATCACGTAGTCGCGATAATGCCATGCGTGCGGACGGACGCTGTCAGTGTCGGCAAACCCGTTGGAGTCGGCGTAGCCGGCGACGTCCAGCCAATGGCGAGCCCAGCGCTCGCCGTAGTGCGGCGATTGGAGCAATTGATTGACGAGCGTCTCGTAGGCGTTGGGGGCTGTGTTCGCGACGAAGGCCTCCACGGCCTCGGGGGTCGGGGGCAGCCCCAGCAGGTCGAGATACAGCCGCCTGATCAACGTGGGCTTGTCCGCTTCCGGGGCAAAGTTCAGTTTTTGTTCACGCAACTTATCAAGAACGAAGGCGTCCACTGGCGATCGAATGGGGTCGCCTTTTTTCGTCTTGGGAAGGGCGACGGACCGAATCGGCTGAAACGCCCAGAAGTTTCTTTCCTGCTCCGTGATGTGAAATCCCCGTGGCAACGACTCCGGCTCCGTGTGCGAGGTCCTGGCGCCTGCCGCGATCCAGCGCTCCAGGGTTTTTATTTGTTGAGGTTCCAGTTTCTTTTCGCCCTTGGGCATCTCGCCGGAAGCCACGAGTTTAAACATCAAGCTCTCCCCAGGCTTGCCGGGAACCAGAACGGTCCCGTCATCGGTCTTGCTCAGCATGAAGCGCTTCAGGCGCAGGTCGACGCCACCCTTGGGCTTCTCAGTTTCACCGTGGCAATGAAAACAATGGGCTTTGAGGATGGGTCGGACGTCCTTTTCAAACGTGAGATCCGAGCGCGCTGCGGCGGCCTGGGCAGGAAGGGCAACGGTGCTGAGGAAGACTTGCGTCAGCACAAGCAAGTGCTTTGAAAAGGCAGTCAGAACGCCCTCCGAAGGTTGATGCTTGGTCTGCAGGATGCCACGCATGCCCTGGCTTGCCCAAGGTTCAATATCAATGTGATGTCTAAATCTGGAAATATGGTTGCAAGTGTTTCGTCTTTCACGAGCGGGCTCAAGCCGAAACGCGGTTTTTTTTTCGGACGGAGTTCTCCTCCCCGCCCGTCTTTCCATGAACCGGATGGAGGTACCATTGAGAGAGGCCATGGAGTCATCTCACAATTCAACAAGTGAGCCACCGCTTTCATTTGAGATTGCTCGGTGCGGTCGCTTTGCAACCGCTGTTCATAGCGTTTGGTGTTCGTCGCCACTACGCTGTAGTTCGGCAACCCTACCGCTGCCGCCAGTTCCTTCAGCTTCA
>CAMBEJ010000135.1 GCA_945865375.1 Akkermansia muciniphila
CCCAGAACATCGGCCTTTGGCCACGAGCACATCCAGGGCGGCGGCACTTTCCAATAAACCTCCAGCTTTTCGTGGTCGAATCGGCGGTTCATGGGATTACGATTACGATTACGAGTAGGAAACGCGAGCACGAAAAATCTGAGATGCGCCCGGAACTGCCGCACCCGTGTGGATTTGCTTGCCGGAAGAGGGGGAAGGTTTTATGGTAATGTTTTAGTTCGGTTCAGATTTGGATCGCCGGTGCAAAAATGCGCGCGTAGCTCAATTGGATAGAGTGACGGCCTCCGAAGCCGTAGGTTGTGGGTTCGATCCCCGCCGCGCGCACCACCTTCCGTTGAAATTTCATGAAACTTTGGGTTCCTTGGTTGGCTTTTGTGGCTTGTTTTGTGGCATCCGCTTTCCTGTTTCAGGAGAAGAGGCGGCTGTCTGAAGAACTGAATGTTGCCCGCACTGAGCAGGGTGAGCTTGATCAATTAAAGGCGCAGACCGACGATGCCGCGAGCGCTGCCGAGGGTCCGAACGAGCTAGCCCGGTTGCGGACGGAGAACGCCGAATTGCATCGACTGCGCAACGAGGTCCGCACGTTGAAGTCGCAAAACTCTGGTTCCACGCGAGTGCAGGCCGTTGTTCAGGCAGCGTTGGGGGGGCAGCCCGAAGTGAACGCCGTCGAGCACTTTAACGTCGTCGAAGAAAACGCCAAGCTGAAGACGGAGCTGGAAGATCTGAAAGCGGACAAAAACAGGATACAGGCCGAAACCTGCGCTCAAAACCTTTTCATGATCCAGACCGCCATCAACCAATGGGCGTTGGAGAACCGAAAGAGCCCTGGTGAAAATGTGCTCCCTCAGAATATCATCCCCTACCTCAAAGCTCAGATATTCCCTCTTTGTCCATCGAGCGGCACCTATTCGACTCGCCCCTATGGAACACCGCCAACATGTTCGTTTTCGGGACATGGCACGGTCCCATAGCCCCTGGGAGATTCGTGCTTCAAAGTCTTTAAGAACAAATAGAATGTCACTCTGATTTTTTCATTTATGGCAGCCGACAACACCGCTATCAACCCCTTGGAAGCTCCCGCCCTAAAGCCACTTCCGTTGAAGACAAAACTGGCGAAAAACCCAGCCGCGCCACCAAAATATTCGGTCATCATCCCGAACTCCAAAGGGGAAAACGTGCTGCTTGCAGATCCACGGGCGACGCGTGCGTTGGTTGCGTTGATGAATGTTCATGCAGTGAACGGGGGAGCTGCCTGCCACTGGGGTGGCCCTGCGGCATTCGCGGAAATCATGGCGGCGATTCACGCCACCCTGTTTGCCACCACAAATCGGCCTTGGTACGAGGCCTTCAATTTTGTCAACGACGCAGGGCATACGGAAAACGGAGTTTACGCGTTGAGGGCGAACTACGGCTTTGACGGCATGACGTTCGAAGATCTCAAGGGTTTTCGCGGGATCCAGAGCAAACTGACCGGACACGGCGAGTCGCACTTGAATCCTGAAGGGGTTCTCTTGAGCAATGGTCCGCTCGGTTCGGCTTTTCCCCAGGCCCAAGGATTGGCCCTCGCCGACCGGGTCGCGGGCAATGACCGGGTCACGATCTGTACGATTTCTGATGGAGCCGCGATGGAGGGTGAGGCGAAAGAGGCGTTTGCGGCGGTGCCTGGACTCGCCGCAAAGGGGAAGGTCAACCCATTCGTGTTGGTGCTTTCCGACAATGACACCAAACTTTCGGGTCGCATCACAAAGGACTCCTTCAGCATGGCTCCAAGCTTTGGCGCTCTGAGCGCCCTGGGCTGGCATGTCATTCATGTTGAAAAGGGCCACGATCTCCCTGGGGTGTATGCAGCCCTGGAACAGGCGGTTTCGTTGGCTCGTGCAAATCCGGTGAAACCTGTGTGCGTCTGGGTCAAAACCATCAAGGGTTACGGCGTGAAAGCGACGGAAGAAAACGCAGCGGGTGGGCACGGATTCCCCCTTGCGAACGGGGAAAAGATAGTTGAGTTTGTGAGGGAGATTTACGGAGGACAACCGCCTGAAGAATTCCTCCATTGGGCACGGTCGCTGCGAACTGACTGGGAGCAGAAGGAAGCCGTTAAAAAGGCCAAGGCCGAAGCGGCTGCTGCCGCCGGGACCGCGAAGCCTCCTGTGAAAACGGACAAGGTGCAGTCGGGGCTTGCGAAGGGTGTCATCCGCGCTGCGAAGGAGGGATTTCCGGTATACTCGATCTCCTGCGATGTGCAGGGCTCCACAGGCATCAGCGCGTTTCACAAGAGCTTCCCGGACCGTTTCATAGAGGTCGGAATCGCCGAGGCCAACATGGTGAGCACCGCGGCTGGTTTCGCCAAGTGCGGGTTCATTCCCATAGTGGACACCTTCGGCCAGTTTGGTGTCACCAAAGGGAATCTGCCGTTGACGATGGCCGCTCTTTCCCAGTCCCCGGTGATCGCGATTTTTTCTCATGTGGGATTTCAGGATGCGGCGGATGGGGCTTCCCATCAGGCAACCACCTATTTCGCGGCCACATCGGCTTTGCCTCACACGATCGTTGTGGCACCGTCTTGCGCTGCGGAGGCTGAAGCTTTGATGTACGCGGCGATCCAGCGTTTTGCTGAGATACGTTCCAGCGGTGGGGACGGGGAGAACACCCTGTTTTTCGTGGGGCGCGAGAACTATCCGCTCACCTGGCGTGAAGGGGATGCTTATCCCTGGGGGAAAGCCCAGGTGCTGCGGGAGGGAGCCGATGTGGTTTTGATTGGCTGTGGTCCGCTGTTGGGCAAGGCCATCCAGGCGGGTCAACAACTTGCGGAAACGGGAATCCAGGCGACCGTGATCAATAATCCGTTCGTCAACCGGGTAGATCTGGAAACGATCGGCGCTGCGGTGGTGCGCTGCGGCGGGCGGGTGGTGACCATTGAAGACCACCAAGTGTTGGGAGGCATGGGTGCCATGGTCGCCCATGCGCTAGCCCTCGCAGGTGTGCCGCACCGAATGAAGTCGCTCGGAATCCCAGGTGAGTTTGGTCAGTCAGCATACCTCGCCGAAGAACTCTACCAAAAACATGGGATGACGGCGGAAGGCATGGTCCAGGCAGCCATGGAACTTGTTAGGGGATCGGCGGCCTGAGGTTTTGCGTAGTTGTGCTTTTCAGTCGATTGGGTCAAAGTCCTTTAACAAACAGTCACTCACTCTTATGATCAACCGTCGTCAAGCCATTCAAAAGACCGCGCTCTTGAGCGCCGGGCTCAGTGTAGGATCCTCGATTGCTTTCAGTCGTACCCAAGCTGCGGAGGCCGTCGGCCCTTTCGTGTTGCCGCCTCTCCCGTATGCGTTCGACGCCTTGGAGCCCCACATTGACGCAGAAACCATGAAGATCCACCACGATAAGCATCATGCAACTTATGTGGCGAATCTGAACAAGGCGGTCGCCGATAAGCCAGCCCTTGCCTCCAAGTCTATCGAGGGATTGCTCAGGGAGTTGAACTCGGTTCCCGAAGGGATCCGGCCTGCGGTTCGGAATCATGGCGGTGGCCACGCAAATCATTCTCTGTTTTGGCAGTTGCTGAAAAAGAACGGAGGAGGACACCCCACGGGCGAGCTGGGGAAGGCGGTGGACAAGAAGTTCGGAAGTTTCGCCGGTTTTCAGGAAAAATTCACCGAAGCTGCCACCAAACAATTCGGGAGCGGCTGGGCTTGGCTGAGCCTTGACCCCAACAGGGAACTGCTTGTGGAGGGCACCCCCAATCAGGACAGCCCACTCTCCTCCGGACGAACTCCATTACTGGGCATAGATGTGTGGGAGCACGCTTACTATCTCAAGTATCAGAACCGCCGCGCGGATTATATCAAAGCGTTTTACAACCTCATAAACTGGGACATCGTGAGCGAGCGGTATCGGAAGCCGGTGCATTGACGGTGACGAGTTTCCCCGATGAAGTCGAGTGCGCCCATCCTTCAATTGCTTGAGGTCATGGCCAAACTCCGGTCGCCCGAGGGATGCCCGTGGGATCGGGAGCAGGACCACAAGACCCTACGTTTCCATGCGGTGGAGGAAGTCTATGAATTGATCGACGCCATCGAATTGGAGGATGACCAGGAGATGGGGGAGGAACTCGGGGACCTGCTGCTGCAGGTGGTGTTTCATTGCCAGCTTGCCAGCGAGAGGCGGGCTTTCGATTTTGACGATGTCTGCCGTTGGATCACGGAGAAATTGATCCGTCGGCACCCCCATGTCTTCGGGGAATCCAAGGCGAACACGGTGGATGCAGTCTGGGCTCAGTGGGAAAAGATCAAGAAGGCAGAAAAGGCTGGAACCAAGCACCACCGTTTTTCGGCGTTGGATGGCATTCCAAAACACCTTCCCGCTTTGCTCCGTGCTGAGAAACTGGTGAAAAAAGCCCGGAAAGCTGGTTTGATCATCGAAGACTCGAGCGCGAGCGCGAGCGAGGGTGAGGCGAAGAAGCGGAAGCAAGCCTTGCCAAAAAGACAGGCTCCGCTGACACGGCGACAGGTTGGATCGGGGTTGTTCGATCTGGCGAGCGCCGCTCAGGCCCAAGGTTGGAGCGCGGAGGAATTGTTGCGGGCAGAAACGCAGAAGCGTGAGAAAGCTTGGCGCGCAACGGAGGGGTTGCAAGCAGGTTCACAGCGCTGATCGCGACCCTGAGCCATCCGTAGCCCTTCCGCTGTGTTTCCTGGAAACAGCCTGAAATCTCTCATTTTGGAAGTCGGCTTCCTTGTTTCAGAGGCACCCTCGTGCTCCGTTCCTTTTCAACTTCTGAACTCCGTCAAACGACCCTGCTCAGCCTTGTTCTCGAGCGACCCCAATACCCTGCTCTTGCTCGCAATCGTAATCGTAATCGTAATCGTAATCCTCCCCTCTGTTTCAAGGGCAACACCCGAGGATTACGATTACGATTACGAAAAATGGAGGCATTGAAGTTGGCCGTCCGGATGGCGATTTCAACCGCTTTTGCTGGGTTCTGAACTTTGAACGTTCCGCCAGGTGGGTCGGTTCATAAGGTCGGTTCGAGGTATTTGTCCAGCCAGGCTTGAGCGCCTTGAGCATCGAGAAAAACGGACTCCAATTGCGCTTCAAACGCCGCATCGAGTATTTTTTTGAAACGAGGAGACGGCGCGAGCCCGCGCTCCAACAGATCGCGGCCCATCAAGATAGGCTTTGGAGCGGCTTTCTGGAGGTTGAGTTCACGAGCTCTTTCATGAAGGTTCAGCAGGGACGATGAAGGTTCTTTCGGTTTCGGTGGGCGCCCGAACTGATCCGCCTTGATCACCGTGCAAAGGTGGTCAATCGTCTCGGGCTGAAGACGTAAGGCCAGCCGACGAACGGATCGATCCGTCGCTGTTTGGAGATGGGCGAGATGGTTTGACACCAGAGGAACCACGCGTTGGATGAAGGCCGGCGGGACGCCTATGCGTTTGAGAAACCCCTCGGCGATTGGGCCCCCTTGTTCTTCATGGCCAGGGGACACGATGCGCTGGACGCCCTCCTTCATTGCGGTTTGTGTTGTGGCTGGTTTAGCGAAATCGTGCGCGAGCACGGCGAAGCTCAATACCACACGATCCGATTCCATGGCGTTGCTCCACTCAGGCAAGTTGACCAACGCGTCCAGAGAGTGGCAGGTGTGCGTAAAAACATCTCCTTCCGGATGCCATTCTGGTTCTTGTGCGACTCCGCGGAGCGCGTTGATTTCAGGAAAGTGGCTCAGCCAGTCCGCCTCGCGGAGGAAGCGCAGCCCGTGGGATGGGGAAGAGCTTCTTGCAGCCCATTTGAACCATTCTTCGCGCACTCGTTCGATGGCTAATTCTCGATACGACGCACGGATTGACCGGCAGAGATCCAATGTCTGTGGCGCCGCAACGAGCTTGAATCGTGAAGCCAACTGCATCCCGCGCAACACCCTCAGGGGATCCTCCGAAAAGGCCGCGCTCGTGTGTCGCAGCAGCCGATTGTCAAGGTCGAGACGGCCACCAAAAAAATCCATGAACAAGCCTGTTCTTGGATCGAACATCATTGAGTTGATCGTGAAATCTCGGCGCTCGGCGGCTTCACGCGGCTCGATGTTCTCATCGACTTGAACCTGGAATCCTTTGTGGCCAGGGGCGGTTTTGGAATCGCGGCGGGGAAGAGCGAAATCGTAAGCGTTGCCATCACGCAGCTGAAGCTTGATGACGCCAAAGGAGCGGCCCACCAGATCGACGCGCCCCCAACGTCGGAGCCCTTTGGCGAGCGCCTCGTAAGAAACCTTGTAGGCCTCGATGTCGTAGTCAGTGACGTGGAAACCAAGGAGATGATCCCGCACACACCCCCCCACCAGGAAGGCTTGCCCGAGTTCAGGCGTGCGCTCCAGAATTTCCAAGAGCCCATTTGGAATTTCAACCCTGTTCATGGGTGGTTTATAACTTCTTCGTTCGGCTCCAACCACCGAACTGTTTTGAGACCGGATCACCGTCTATCAGCCGCGGTGACAGACAGGCTACTCAGAATTGGTCTCCTGATGTATTTTCGAAGCCGTTTCCCGGGCACGCATCCGAAGAGAACTAAACAGTTTTCTGCCCTGGATTGTGAAAACCCCTTTCTTGTTAAACCAAACACCTTCCGCGAGCCGATCCCGATCCATAACCATGCTGAGTTCTTTGAGGGAGCCTAAAACTCCTCCCCACAGAGTCACCTCCTCCGTCAAATGCAGATCGATCTTCGCGAGCTCAGATTCTTGCTCATCAACCCACACGCGTCCGCTCAACTTATTGAGAACACGGTCGATAAGTTTTTTTTCGGGGAGACGGGCTTCCTTGGGTTTGAAAGAGACGATCAACGTCGTCCGGCCAAGAAGCGTTTCTCGTCCCTCAACCTTGTATTGAAAGCGGCTCAGCAAATCTTCACTGAGTATCATGTCCCGTCGGCCGGGACGCTTTTCGGATACCATGTTACGTCGAGCATTTTCCTGGCTGGCATTTTCCTTTTGAATCCCCTCCTTGTCCAGGGAACGACCGTTTACGCGAATAAGGCGGGGATGCGGCATCCCTCCGATCAATTTGACTTCGTAAAGCTGTTCTTTTTTAGATTTGACGTTGCCTGAGTCGTCCAGTTCCTCGGTTTCCAGGGTTTTCAAATACACGTACCGGCTACTATTCGTTTCTGAGGCGATTGCCTTGGCGCGGTGGAGCAACTTGGCGATGACCTCCTCCGACGGCGGGAGGGGTTGGAACTCTGTGCTGGCCCGGCAATCGAAGGACAGACCCATCAACAACAAAGCGATGGCCAGCCCAAGAAGTGGTATGCTTGCGCGAGTTGGCGTCAGGATAGTCATTGGCATTGCGATTTCTCGACCGGGCA
Organism: Akkermansia muciniphila; assembly: GCA_945865375.1. Classification (GTDB taxonomy): domain Bacteria; phylum Verrucomicrobiota; class Verrucomicrobiia; order Limisphaerales; family F1-80-MAGS106; genus F1-80-MAGS106. Next base: position 7,351 of record CAMBEJ010000135.1, read on the forward strand.
TCAAAGTAACACAACTCGATCTCCACTTGAATGGGAATTGCACAAACACGGGAATGTCCTTTTCATGAACTGCCTTGGCCAATGCGATCCCCCATGCGTGCGTATGTTTCGAGCAGCTTTCTGGAGTTTCCAAGCAGGTCATCGTCGAACACCACACGACCTTGCTCGAAGAGCGTCATAGTCAGCGATCCCCCAAATCTGAAAAAGCCCTTTTCATCTCCCTTTTTAATCCGTTGCCCGGGAGCATAGGTGTAAGAAAATCCACCCACGCACGTGGCACCGACTTCAATCATCAAGACGCGTCCGAATTTCTGAGTTTGCAACTCCGTGCGACAACGTCGGTTGGTCGACAGGATCCGGACGTTCTGGACCAGGGCAATCGGATTGACTGACAGAAGATGCCCTTCGATCATCGTTGGTTTGGTTGGAGTGCCGGCTGCTGGAAAGTGGAACCGATGATAGTCGACAGGGCACAGCCTGGAAATCAGAATGCTGCCTGTGCTGTAAGCTCGAGCCAAGAGGTTATCCTGGACGAGTTCCTCCAGCGTGAACACCTGACCTTTGGCAAAGATCCCTTTGCAGGTTGAAAAATGTTGAAATGCCAGATGGCGTCCATCCGCCGGGAAAACCAGAGTGCTTTCCCCGGGATCAATGGGACGCGCCTCTGGTTTGAGCTTTCGATAGAAGAACTCATTGAAAGTTGCAAACGACCCGGTGGATTGCTCAAAATCTGCCGCGTTCAAACCGTATCGCTCGATGAATGGGGCGATCTGTTTCCGGCTGGATTCACGATTCATCAGCCCTCCATAAAGCTTGGAAAAAAGGGCGCGCTTCACAAGAATGTGCAGAGCCAGCTTTCCCAAAGGAGTCCCGTAAGTCCATCTGAGGAATCTCTCCCCATAAATGGTTTCGGTCTCCACCCTGCCGGTGTAGCGGTTAAAGAACTGGATGGGTTCGATGCTCAATTGAGACGTGGTTGACGCGGTGGACCACACCGCATGTTCTAATTTTGCTCCTGTCGTGCGCAAGGGAATATTGTTTGGGAATTGTGGGTTCTTCGTTTTCTGTTGAGCTTCTACATAATTGGCATGAGTGCTGCTTAATTATTTGTTGAATGATCCTCCTGCTTCGCATGATGGGTTGTTTGGGTCAGCCGTCCGCCCGTTGCGGACGGCTTTTTTTGTGTAGGTCCAAATTCCAATTCGATTACAATCTGAGTCATTCGATGCAGGGAGAACTGCCCCCCCCGCTTTATCCCTGCGTGAGTTTCACGAAATCCGCGTGAGTTTCACGAAATTCTTCCTATCGATCGACGCTGGTGGAGTCGTTCCAAAGGCTTTTGCGGGCGGAACATAACTGTTGATTGCTGGCTTCGTGCAGTTGACCTTCCGAAGCGATTCTTTCAGAGTTTCCGAATGGGCAACTCTTTCGGTCAAGTTTTTCGAATCACCACTTGGGGCGAATCTCATGGGGGTGGGGTGGGGGTTGTGGTGGATGGATGTCCTCCACGGCTTGTCTTGAGCGAGTCCGATATCCAACCGGACCTCGATCGACGACGTCCAGGGCAGTCGAGAATCGTGACCCCGCGAAAGGAAACCGATGGCGTTCAGATCCTGTCTGGCACCTTCGAGGGTAGAACGCTCGGAACTCCCATTTCCATGTGGGTGCGGAACGAAGATGCTCGACCTGAGGCCTATTCTGAAATGGCCGGGAAATTCCGCCCATCCCATGCGGACTACACTTACCAGGCAAAGTATGGAATTCGCAACTGGCAGGGTGGGGGACGGAGCAGTGCTCGCGAGACGATCGGGCGTGTGGCTGCCGGGGCCATTGCGAAAAAACTGCTCCGTCAAAGGCATGGGGTTGAGATTTTGGGCTTCGTGAGCCAGGTGCAAGACATCCGCGCGGAAGTGGACCTGGAAGCAGTGACCTTCGAACAGGTAGAATCGAATATCGTCCGATGCCCTTGTTCCTCCACTGCCGAGCAGATGATCGAGCGGATTGAGGAGGTTAGAGCTCAAGGTGACAGCGTGGGAGGCATTGTGATGTGCGTGGTCCGCGGAGTCCCAGCCGGCTGGGGAGAACCCGTTTTTGACCGGCTCGAAGCGGATCTGGCGAAGGCCATGTTGAGCCTGCCTGCGTCGAAGGGGTTCGACTTGGGATCGGGTTTTGAAGGGATTGCTCTCACCGGTTCCCAGCACAATGATCTATTCCGTATGAGGGAGGGTCGTGTCAGAACCACCACGAACCGCTCCGGGGGCGTTCAGGGAGGGATATCCAATGGGGAGACGGTTTACTTCAGGGTCGTATTTAAGCCCGTGGCGACCGTTATGATGGAGCAGGAAACGGTTGATGTATCAGGAAAGGACACCACCCTGAAGGGACGGGGTCGCCATGATCCGTGCGTGTTGCCGAGGGCCGTGCCGATGGTTGAGGCAATGGCTGCCCTCGTTTTGGTGGACCATGCCCTCAGGCATCATGCTCAGTGTGGATGACTGGAAAAAATAAAAACGGGGCTGGCGCAAGCCAACCCCGTTGAGATTTCTTTTCGTCTTTCGACGACGGGTCCGGATCAATAGTCCATGTCGCCCATTCCACCGTGTCCGCCGCCTTGAGGAGGAGATTTCTTGTCCTTCTCAGGGATTTCGGTGATCAAACATTCCGTGGTCAGCAACAGGCCCGCAATCGAGCCCGCGTTTTGGAGCGCGGAACGAGTCACTTTCTTCGGGTCCACGACACCGGCCTTGACGAGGTCTTCATACAAGCCAGTGGCGACGTTGTAACCATCGTTGCCCTTGCGTTTCTTGACTTCCTGGACGATCAGGGAGCCTTCGACGCCCGCATTCGCCGCGAGGGCGCGCAGAGGAGACTCGATCGCTCGTTTGACGATGTCCACGCCGATTTTCTCATCGTGATCGGTGAGGTTGAGCGCATCGATTGCACTCAATGTGCGGAGCAACGCGACACCACCGCCCGGGACGATGCCTTCTTCGACCGCCGCGCGGGTTGCGTGGAGCGCATCCTCGACACGGGCTTTTTTCTCTTTCATTTCGGTCTCGGTGGCCGCGCCGACATTGATCACTGCCACGCCTCCGGCGAGCTTCGCCAGACGTTCCTGGAGCTTTTCCTTGTCGTAGTCCGAGGTGGTCTCCTCGATCTGGCGACGAATTTGATTCACGCGACCTTGGATGTCCGAGGACTTTCCGCCGCCTTCGACGATCGTGGTGTTCTCTTTGTCCACCACGATGCTCTTGGCGCGGCCGAGGTCATCGATGCTGAGGCTTTCGAGTTTGATGCCGAGATCTTCGGTGATGCATTTGCCACCGGTGAGGATCGCGATGTCTTCGAGCATGGCCTTGCGGCGGTCACCGAAACCAGGCGCTTTGACGGCGCAGACGTTGATGGTTCCCCGCAGTTTGTTCACGACGAGCGTCGCGAGGGCTTCCCCCTCGACTTCTTCGGCGATGATCAGCAAGGGCTTTCCAACCTTGGCGACCTTCTCCAGGATCGGGAGGAGATCTTTCAGGCTGCTGATCTTCTTCTCGTAGATCAGAATGTAACCATCATCGATCTTGGCTTCCATGGACTCCGTGTTGGTCACGAAGTAAGGAGACAGATAACCTTTGTCGAACTGCATGCCTTCGACGACTTCGAGGGTCGTTTCGATGGACTTGGCTTCTTCAACAGTGATTGTTCCGTCCTTGCCGACTTTGTCCATCGCGTCCGCGATGATCTCGCCGATGTTGCTATCCCAGTTTGCTGAGACGGTGGCAACCTGCTTGATTTCTTCCTTGTCCTTGACCTTCTTGCTGATCTTCGCGAGTTGCGAGACAGAAGCCTCGATCGCTTTGGCGATACCGCGTTGGATGCCGATCGGATTGGCACCGGAGGTGACATATTTCAATCCCTCGCGGAAGATGGATTCAGCGAGCACCGTTGCGGTGGTTGTTCCGTCACCGGCTGCATCGCTGGTCTTGCTGGCCACTTCGCGCACCATTTGGGCGCCCATGTTTTCGTAGGGGCATTCGAGCTCGATTTCCTTGGCGACCGTCACACCGTCTTTGGTGACAGTCGGGGAGCCAAACTTTTTGTCCAGCACGACATTGCGACCCTTGGGGCCGAGCGTGGCTGTGACCGCGCGGGAGAGCTTGTTCACACCCCTGAGGAGTGCCTGACGCGCCGCTTCGTCAAAGAGGAGTTGTTTTGCTGCCATAGTAGTAATTGCTTATTTGTATTTGTTATTCGATGACCGCAAGGATGTCATCAGAGTTCAGAATTTTGTATTCCTTGCCATCGAGCTTGATCTCGGTTCCGCCATACTTGCTCACGAGAACGCGGTCGCCCTTCTTGACTTCGAAAGGTACCTTCTTGCCTGAGTCATCGGTCTTGCCGGTGCCGAGTGCGATGATGATGCCTTCTGTCGGCTTTTCCTTCGCGGAATCAGGGATGATGATTCCGCCCTTTTTGGTTTCTTTTTCCTCGGCTGGTTCCACGAGCACGCGGTCGCCTAGAGGTTTTACATTAATTGCCATAGCTTCGGTGTTCCTTTGTTCTAATTTGATTGCCTAATCAAATCCCGCCGCACTCGCGGCGGGAAAAGTTGTTGAGTGAGGGGGTCACTTCTTCTTCTCAGTGACCACTTCGGCGTCGATGATCGGTCCCTTGTCCTTGTCTTCAGCGCCGGATTGGCCCCCGGTGTTGCCCGGTCCCGTGGATTGCGCCCCGGCTCCGGTTGGCTGGCCTCGCTGCTCCCCCGCCGCTTTGTAAAGTTCCGAGGATACGGCCTGCCAGGTTTCATTCAGCTTTTCGCTCGTAGCACGGATGGCCGCTGCGTCGGTGCCCTTCAGTGCCTCTTTCACGGCTTGCGCCGCAGTTTCTATTTTGGTTTTGCCTTCGGGAGGGAGCTTGTCTCCTGAGTCACGGATCAATTTCTCCGAACGATAAACCGCGTTGTCGGCCTCGTTCCGAGTTTCGATTTCCTCGCGGAGCTGACGGTCGTCCTCCGCATGGGCTTCGGCATCTTTGCGCATCCTCTCCACTTCATCTTTGGAGAGCCCGCTGCTGGCGGTGATGGTGATCTTCTGCTCCTTACCCGTGCCAAGGTCCTTGGCGTTGACGTGCAGGATTCCATTCGCATCAATGTCGAAGGTCACCTCAACCTGGGGAACGCCACGGGGCGCAGGAGGGATGTCCGTGAGTTGAAATTTGCCGATGGTCTTGTTGTCACGTGAAAATTGTCGCTCGCCCTGCAACACGTGAATCTCGACCCCAGGCTGGCTGTCCGATGCCGTTGAAAAAATCTCCGATTTGCGAGTGGGTATGGTGGTGTTTCGTTCGATAAGCTTCGTGAACACCCCGCCGAGCGTTTCAATCCCCAATGAAAGAGGGGTCACGTCAAGCAGGAGCACATCTTTCACATCGCCCTTCAGGACGCCACCTTGAATACCCGCGCCTATGGCTACGACCTCGTCAGGGTTGACCCCTTGGTGGGGCGCTTTGCTGACGAGTGTGCGGGTGGTCTCGACCACTCTCGGCATCCGGGTCATCCCACCTACCAGGACCAGTTCGTCGATATTTTCCGCGGAAAGTCCAGCGTCTTTGAGGCAATTCCGGGTGGGGGTGATCGTGCGCTCGAAAAGGTCTTCGCAGATCTGCTCCATTTTGGCCCGGCTTAACTTGGTGCTGATGTGCTTGGGGCCCGTTGCGTCAGCCGTGATGAAAGGCAGATTGATATCGTACTGCTGCGCGCTCGACAACGCTATCTTGGCTTTCTCCGCCTCTTCCTTGATTCTTTGGAGGGCGTCAGGCTGCTTTCGCAGGTCCACTGCAGTCTCTTTCCGAAACTCGTCGAGAATCCAATCGATGATCTTGTTGTCCCAGTCATCACCGCCGAGGTGTGTGTCCCCGTTGGTCGCCTTCACTTCGAACACGCCGTCGCCAATTTCCAGGACTGAGATGTCAAAGGTCCCGCCGCCGAGATCGTAGACAGCGATCTTCTCATCTTTTTTCTTGTCCAGACCGTAAGCGAGTGAGGCCGCAGTGGGCTCATTGATGATGCGGAGCACTTCGAGTCCCGCGATCCGGCCAGCGTCTTTGGTCGCTTGACGCTGCGAGTCGTTGAAATAGGCCGGCACCGTGATGACGGCTTGCGTGATTGTTTCCCCCAGCCGCACTTCCGCGTCAGTCTTGAGCTTCCCCAGAATCATCGCTGAAAGCTCCGGGGGCGAAAACTGCTTCGGTTTTCCATCGACCTCGACCTCAATAGCCACATCCCCGTTGGAGGCTCGAACGACTTTGTAAGGCACGCGCTTGATCTCCTCCTGGATCTCATCAAACTTGCGACCCATGAACCGCTTAACGGAATAAATCGTATTGCGAGAGTTTGTGATCGCCTGACGTTTGGCGGCCTCTCCGACGAGACGTTCGCCAGTCTTTGAAAACGCCACCACCGACGGCGTGGTGCGCTTGCCCTCCGAGTTTTCGAGCACAAGCGGCTCTCCGCCTTCCATTACCGCCATGCAGGAGTTCGTGGTCCCCAAATCGATGCCCAACACTTTCGCCATAGAGTTACAAAAATTAGTTTCTTCTGTAAGAACTGCATAGCAAGGCCTATGCCAGGCTCGATTATCAGTAACATAACATCTTGTTAGTAAATAAGTTATAAAATGTATTGAAGCGTATTTGATCTCTCATTATGCCTTCACAACTGTGACACTATGTCTCTTTATGTCTCACAAAGTGCGCGTTTGTGTCACCGCTTTCAGCCTAAGATTAAAGCGAACGGAGGCATTGAAGGGGTGCATCGGGATCGTGAGTTGCACTGTTTGTTGGTGAGATTGGACGCTCTTTTCGAGGCTCGGTGCGCGTGCGACCGCTGAACGATCGACAGTCCGATTTAGGTTTTTGATAAAAAGCGTGCTTGTCGGAGTGCCGAACATTAAAATCCAGGCGACATCTGCGGGAGCGTGCTCAAGCGGGTGATTGCTTGAACTAAAAACATTAATTCCAGGAGATTATGGCAGACCGAATTGGAGTGGTTGGAGTGGGACGGATGGGTGCCAACATGGCCCGTCGCCTGAAAGACTGCGGATTCAACGTGACGGCGGTTTCCGATGCCCGCCCGAAAGCCGCAAAAGCACTGGCTGCAGAATTGGGTTGCGAAGCCTGCAAGAGTTCGGCTCGGGTAACCGAGTTGGCAGATGTGATCCTCACAGTCGTCTCGGATGACGCCGCCATGGACGCTATTTTTGCGGAGAAAGGAAAGAGTCTGTTGCACAAAGCGGCTGGCCGTTTGTTCATCAACTGCGCCACGGTTTCTCCTGCAACCCACCTCATGGTGGAGTCGCGGGCATCCCAAGCTGGAGCTCAGAGCATCGAAGCGTGCATGGCTTCGAGCATTACGCAAGCGCGGGAGGGGACTTTATATCTCATGATTGGCGGCAAGCCAGAGGCTTTTGAACGAGGGAGAGCCGTTCTCGAAAAGCTCAGTAATTCATTGCGGTATGTCGGCGAAACAGGGAAGGCTGCGCAGGTTAAGGCTCTGGTCAACATGGTGATGAACATCAATACGGCGGGCTTGGCCGAGGGGTTGGGGCTGGGAGCCGCCCTCGGTTTGGACCTCGCGATGTTGCGGGAGGTGTTTTCCCAAACCGGTGCGAATTCACGCGTGTTGCAGACTGATGGTGAGGACATGCAGAACCGCGATCATTCGTGTTTCTTTTCGGCAGCGCACGCCGCCAAGGACTCCGGTATCAGCCTTGACCTGGCGAAACAGGTGAAGCTCAAGTTGCCGATGGCGGCTGCCGCAAAAAAGCAGTTTGATGTGATGATCGAATTGGGCTTGGGTGAACTCGACAAGTCCGGCGTCGCCGAGCTGACTTTCCCAGGGCGCGCCTTGCACAAGCCAAAGAAAAAATCCAGCTGAGCCAGGCCGATGTCAGCAGTTTGTGCGCATCTCAGATTTTTCGTGCTCGCGTTTCCTACTCCTACTCCTACTCGTAATCGTAATCGTAATCCCATGAACCGCCGATTCGACCACGAAAAGCTGGAGGTTTATTGGAAAGTGCCGCCGCCCTGGATGTGCTCGTGGCCAAAGGCCGATGTTCTGGGGAGGAAGTGCTGTCAGGAAAAGACCGCCTTTGGATCGTCGTTTCGATGCTAGTCGCCTCGATAAAGGCAAACTCCGATTACCGGTTGCACGAGGGAAACCCGGGATAGGATTACGATTACGATTACGATTACGATTACGAGAAGATCTGGAAAAATCTGAGATGCGCACCGACGGCAGCTTCCAGAACTTTTTGGCTTGTCACCAGAGGCTGGCCCTCTGATCCCCTCCCCGAGGGTTTTGTTTCAAATAATCGATCGTTTCAACGCGGCCGAGTTCGCTTTCGGCACCAACCCCACCCAGGCGAACAACAAACCGTCGTTCGAGAAGGGAGAGGCCCACGCCTTCGTCCGAGCTATCACTCAGGCTTTGCGCAATCGCCCGGGGTAAGCTAAGGATTCAGAGCGTTGCCAGCACCTCCACCAGGACCAGAAAGCCAGGGGATGAAAACCGATTTTAAAGCCAGGATCGGCACGGGTTTCACTTTGATCGAATTGCTGGTTGTCATTGGCATCATCGCGATTCTGGCTAGCCTGATCACCCCTGCCCTGAACCGCGCCAAACTCGCGAGCCGGAATGCGGTATGCAAAAGCAACCTTCGGCAACTAGGCCTGGCACTCCACATGTACGTGATGGAGACGGGCGTGTTCCCGCACACAGTCGATGCGAATGCCGCGACCACCTGGTACACGGCCATCGCGCCTCACTACGGCAGCAACTACAACATCATGACGTGCCCTACTTTCAAGGGCGAATGGCCCATTGAAAAGGCCATCACGTGGGTGCTCGGCAACGCTTATCACCGCAGCCCATCCACCCCAGGACGTGTTGCGGGTGTGAGTTACGGGTATAACGGGTTCGGCGTGGGCTCGGCAAACGCGACCACTTGGACAGCGAACCTGGGACTAGGGGTGCAGGTCAATCCTGGAGAGATCGCCCCCGCAGTCTCTGAGAGCGCCGTCAAATCCACCGCTGACATGATCGCCATCGCCGACTCGATGCCCCAGCCCGGTTTTACGAACATTTTCCCATTTCTACTTTCCATCAGCAGTGTTCCCTCCCCTGAACGTCATAACGGAGGAGCGAATGTCGCCTTTGCTGACGGCCACGTCATCACCCTGTTGAGCAAACAATTGGTCGAACCCACGGAGCCGAACCGCCGCCGTTGGAACGTGGACAACGAACCGCATTGGGAAGTGAAATTCTGAGGCGTTGGATCCATTCAAACTCCACGACTCGAACCAAAACAAGTTTGCCGCCTGTTTTGATGACAAGTCGTTCGGTCCGATGAGTGTCTTGCTTCAGATTCTCAAGCAGCGAGGGGAGCCGGGTTTCGGAACTTGAAAGGGACCCCACCTGACGACGCGCCCAAACATGCCACCAGTTCCCGGGTGCAACTCACGGTTTCCGGGAGGTGTCGTTCGGAGGACAATAGCTACCGCAAAATGGGAAGAGTTCCTAAGTAGAGTAGGCGAAGCGGACGGATTGAGAGGCACAGGCCAATGACCGTCTCGCTTCGCCCCTCATCGAACCGGACAGGCGGTTTTCCCGCATCCGGCTCTCCGAGGGCCATTCATCGCATTG
>CAMBEJ010000136.1 GCA_945865375.1 Akkermansia muciniphila
GAAAAGACCGCCTCTGGAGCGTCGTTTCGATGCTAGTCGCCTTGATAAAGGCAAACTCCGATTACCGGTTGCACGAGGGAAACCCGGGATAGGATTACGATTACGATTACGATTACGATTACGAGAAGATCTGGAAAAATCTGAGATGCGCACCAGCAGTTTTCATTTCATGCGGGTGAAACACACATCGATCCACCGTTGGAACGGCAGGGAGCTGGCCAGCGCGCAGGATGTGCTGGTGGAGGAAGAGCCTCTTGAAATCCGGGTGCGCGGCGCGGCGGTCACTGTCACGATGCGGACGCCAGGGCATGATGCCGAGCTCGCTGCCGGGTTTCTTCTCTCTGAGGGAATCATTCTTCGTCGAAATGATGTCGTTGAGATCGCGCTTTGCGGCAATGCCGAAGCTTCTTCTCGAGACAATGTGCTCAATGTGTTTCTCGCGCCCGAGGTTCGTTTCGATGAACCCAAAGCCGGCAGGTTGCAACTAACGACCTCGAGCTGTGGGCTCTGCGGCAAAGGGTCCATCGAATCCATCCATCAGCGATTCCCTCCGATTCATGGCGACCCCGGCCGACGAGTGGCCATCGACAGGCTGCTTGGATTGCCGGACAAGCTCCGACAGCGGCAGGCGGCCTTTGAGCGCACGGGGGGATTGCACGCGGCCGGCCTTTTTTCTTTTGGTGGCCGCCGGGTTGTAGTGCGAGAGGATATTGGCCGGCACAACGCGGTGGATAAGGTCTTGGGCCATGCGTTCTTAAGTGGCAGGCTGCCTCTTGCGAACCACGTGTTGATGGTGAGCGGGCGAGTGAGCTTCGAGATCATGCAGAAAGCGCTCGCCGCGCAAATTCCCTTGGTCGCGGCCGTGTCGGCACCTTCGAGTCTCGCGGTTGATTTTGCCAGGGAGAGCGGACAGACGCTGGTGGGTTTTCTCAGGAACGGTGGCTTCAACGTTTATACCCATGAATGGCGGCTTGTTGCCGCTCCATGAGCGCAGGAGATTAACGCGCCACAAACTCGATTCGCACGGCGCAGACCTTTAACTCGGCGGTGTGCGTCGTGGGATCGTATCCAGAGCCGGTGAGGTTGTTCACGGGGACTTCGGCGAAGCTGAAACTGGTGAAGACCGTCCCGCGCGGCGATCGATCGGTGCCGCGGACTTTCATCTCGACGGAACCGCGCCGACTGCTGAGGCGTACCCAGTCATCATCGCGCAACCCCCACGCCGCCAAATCGGCTGGATTGACCTCCAGGCTTTCCTCGGAAAGCAAATAGTCCATGCCGCTCGAGCGGCCTGTTTGAGTGCGCGTGTGATAGCTCTGCAAGCGACGGCCCGTGGTGAGCCAAACGGGGAAGCTCTCGTCTATCACCTCCGCCGGGTCGCGATAACCCAGCACGCGGAACTTTCCGCGGCCGTTCGCGAAGCTGCCGACATGCAGTATAGGCGTGCCGGGATGATCTTTCGTCGGCACGGGCCAGATCAAACTCTCCCTGGAGACGCGGTCCCAGTCCAGACCGCCATAGGTCGGAGAGAGAGAGCACAGCTCGTTGAAGACTTCCGCCGCCGAAGAGAAATCGAAACCGGGGATGCCAAGCCGCCGTGCGATTTGAGCGATGATCCACCAGTCTGGTCGCGCTTCGCCAGGCGGCGGGACGGCGGCTCGCAAGCGTTGGACGCGCCGCTCCGTGTTGCAAACCACGCCGTCTGTCTCGGCCCAGCCAGTTGCGGGCAGCACGAGGTGCGCAAGCTTGGCCGTATCCGTGAGGAACAGGTCGATCACAACGAGATGGTCGAGGCTCTTCAACGCCTGCTCGCAATGGTTTCGATCCGGGTCGGAAACCACGGTGTTCTCGCCGTCAATTAACATCGCTCGCAGGGTTTTGCCACATTCGTTGAAGGCGGTCACCTTCGTCATGGCTTCGCCAAGATCAAGGTCCGGCCGTTGGTAGGCATGCGCGAATTTGTCGCGCGCCGCCTTGTCCGTGATCGGCACGCTGCCGGGGTAAACCAACGTCTCAGCACCGCAATCGCCACAGCCCTGGATGTTGTTCTGGCCGCGCATCGGGTTGATGCCGGCACCTTCAATGCCCAGGTTGCCCGTCATCAATGCCAGATTGCAAAGGCTCTGCACGTTGTCCACGCCGCAGATGTGCTCGGTGATGCCAAGCGTGTAGTAGATCGCGCTCGGGCTACCTCTCCCATAATACAGCCCCGCCTCCTCGATGTCTTTCGCGGGTACTTCGCAGATCTTCGACGCCCACTCCGGCGTGAATTCCTTCAGGTGCTCTCGAAATTCATCCCAACCCTCCGTGCGCTCCTTGATGAAGCTGGCGTCCACCAACCCTTCGCGTTCGATGACGTGCGCCATCGCCAGCAGGAGCGCCACGTCGCTGCCGACCCGTATCGGAAGGTAGATGTTCGCGAGTTCCGCAAGTTTGATGCGGCGCGGATCCGCAACGATCAGCTTCGCGCCGCGAGCCAGGGCTTTCTTCAAGCCGGTGGCCGCAACAGGATGGCACTCTGTCATGTTCGTGCCGATGCAGAAAATCACGTCCGGTTTCGCCATATCCGCGAGCGGATTGGACATGGCTCCTCTGCCGATTGTGGTCGCCAGTCCGACGACAGTGGGACTGTGTCAAGCACGGCTACAGTTATCGACGTAATGCGTCCCAAAACCCGCGCGAATGAACTTCTGCATCGAGTAGGCCGCCTCATGCGGTGCCCGACCAGAGGCGATGCCATACACGCTGCGCCGACCGTGCTTTTCCAGCGCGTTACGGAAGCCGTCGGCCGCAAAGTCGAGCGCCTCGTCCCACCCGATCTCCTTAAAACTCCCGTCCGGCTGCCGCAAAAGAGGCGTCTTCAGCCGATCATCGTGCTGGACGAAATCGAACGCGAACTGGCCTTTGACGCACAGCGCGCCTTGGTTGGCTGGTCCATCCATGGCGGGCTGAATACCCACCATCCGGTCGCCCTTCGTCATGATGTCCACGGAGCAACCGACCCCGCAGTAGGGACAGATGGTCCTCGTCTTCTGGATCTCGCCGGGCAGGTCAGCTCCGCGCAACGCCTTCTTGTCCGCCAGCGCGCCCGTCGGGCAGGTCTGCACGCACTGCCCGCAGAAGGTGCATGAGGAATCCTTCAAGTTCCCGTTGAATTCAGTCGTGATTTGCGTCCTGAATCCCCGGTGCATCACGCTGATGGCATAATCACCTTCCTGCTCGGCACACACGCGTACGCATCGGTAGCAGGAGATGCAGAGATCGTAGTCGCGGAGGATGAAGGGGTTCAAATCAGCGCTGTTGCTTTTGCCGGAATGCTTCCCTTGAAACCGCCCCGTTTGGGCGCCATAGCGGTGTACGAGCGTCGTCAACTCCTGCGACGCGAAGCCGCGCAAAGGATTTACCGCCACTTCGCGGTTTTCGGACACCACCATTTCCAGGAGCGTCTGACGCAATTTTTCGACTGCGGGCGTGGCTGTGCTCACCACCATGCCCTGCGCCGCTCTTGTGGTGCAGGAGGCTACGGGCGTCTTGGCGCCTCTGACTTCTACAACGCACAACCGACACCCGCCGAATGCTTCCAGTCGCGGATCGTAGCACAACGTCGGGACCTGGATTTGGTGACGCCTCGCCACCTCGTAGAGAGTCTCGCCCTGAGCAAATGTGACCTCCTGTCCATCGAGGGTCATCGTCTGCTGACGTTCGGTCGCTGTCGCACTCATGGTTTTTCAGTATGTCGGGCTGCCACGTGGAATCGTACAGCTTCAGGGAAGAATTGTAAAAGGCTATCCGAGACGAACGGAGCTGCCATGCCGAGGCCGCACGCACTGGTGGCGCGCATCGCCGCGCCGATATCCCGAACCTCCTCGGTCCAGGCGCTGAGATCTCGCGGTCCAGCCCCGCCAGCCAGGCGCTCGGTCAACCGCTGCGTGCCGATGCGGCATGGAAAACATTTGCCGCAAGATTCGTCCGCGAAAAATTCCATCGCGTCGTGCGCGGCTCGTACCATGTCGCGGCTGTCGTCGAAGACGATGATTCCGCCTGCGCCGAGGAAGGAGCCTTTGCCACGTATGCTGGGTTCGTCCAACGTCACTTCCATGGCGTCGCCCGCGAGGAATCCGCCGCTCAACCCGGCCATCGTCACCGCCTGGATCGTGCGGCCAGAATAAGGTCCGCCTGCCCAGTCGAAGAGCAGGGTCTTCAACGGCAGGCCAATCGGCACTTCGTAGTTGCCAGGCCGCCGAATGTCACCGGAGAGGCTGATGAGTTTTGTGCCTGCATGGCCATTCCGACCTAGGCCCCGATACCACGTCGCGCCCTGTCGAAGAATGTGCGGCACCGAAGCCAGCGTCTCCACATTGTTGACTGCGGTCGGGAGATTTTCGAAACCATGGGTCACGGGAAACGGCGGCTTATTACGAGGGAACGGATGTTTCCCTTCGAGGCTGTTGAGCAGTGAGCCTTCCTCTCCGCAGATGTAAGCGCCCGCGCCGCGCCGCAGGTGAATCTCGAAATTGAATCCGCCATCCAAAATGCCTCGGCCCAACAAACCTCCCGCCTGCGCCTCGATGATCGCGCGCTCCAGCGTGCGGAACGTCTCTGGATATTCGTACCGCAGGTAGATGAAACCGCGTTCCGCGCCCGTCGCATAGCCTGCGAGCACCATCCCTTCAAGCACCGTGTGGGGATCGTGATCCATGATCGCGCGATCCTTGAAGCACCCCGGTTCGCCCTCGTCGGCGTTGCAGACGATGCTCTTCGGATGCCCCGGTGCGTCGGCCACCGCCTTCCACTTTGCGCCGGTCGGAAATCCCGCTCCGCCACGGCCCGCGAGCTTGCTCTCGGTGATGATGCCGACGACTTGCGCCGGGGTCATCTCGCGCAACGCTTTCGACAGCGCCTCGTAGCCCCCTGTGCGTCGATACCCGGCGAGTGTCGACCGATCCGGCTCTCGGATGTGCGCAAAAATACACTCCGCGTACCCGCCCGGATTGGGCGCTGGGAGCGGTGAAGGCTTCGCGCGCAGGGTGTCTATCGAGGTGCCCACAAGCGATTCGCTCCCGCTCAACACAGGCACGGGTTCGTCGCAGCGCCCTGCGCAGGGCATGGACTTCGCTCCTTTCGGGCTGAGCGCCTCGAGCAGTTCTAGGCCGCCCCGGAGGCGGCAGACATTTCCCGTGCAGACTCGTAGGGTTGGACCTGATGGCTGAAGGGAAAAATGATGGTAGAACGTGACCGTGCCGTAAAGCTCCGCAATGGGGATCTTGAGCCCTTTCGACACCCCGTCCAACGCGTCGGATGACAGAAAACCGTCGCGTTCATGAAAGGCGTGAAGCACCGCAAGAAGAGGAGCGGGCTGGTCGCGCCAACGGGCCACGATTTCCTGATTTGTAGGCTTTGGCATCGACGGGCGGTTATACTTTGGGACTCATCCGAAAGCAAGTCTCGCACGTCTCATGCTCTCAATACGTCTATGGGTAGGTGCCATCCTTGACCGAGACCGTGGTGTTCTCAGACATCCAGAGAACGTCTTGCAGGGAGTCGCCCGCGGCACCCAACGGCAGCCCCAGCACCGGGTTGCCGTTCTTGACGGGGACCTTGATGCGCGAGCCGCGCCATTTGTGGATTTCCGAATGGCCGTCCGCGAAAGAGAAGCCACACGCCCCGTTATGATAGGAGGCTGGGACATCGATAATTTGGGCCGTCTTATCGGTGGGCTTGGCCATCTGAACAGCAAATGCAGGGTCGTTGACACTGTCGGGATGTTCGTCCACCAGCACCCACGTTTTGACAGGGTTCACGATCGCGGCCAACTTGCCATACACCCGCCATGACGACGACGGAAGCCACGAGCCATCGTCGAATACCTGGCTCATCGAGTTGCTTCGAACTCGTGGTACTCTTTGTCCTAAATTATTTTTAACCGTGACCTTGTCGGCGGGACATTTCCAAATGGTGGTGCTATGCCCGAGGTAAGGCATGAGAGGGCTCTTTGCGATGTCCACCTTCGTATCCCAATTGGCAGGAGCGGTAGTATAGTCCACCCAACCTTTCACCCAGACGACCCGATTCGGAAAAGGAATGTCGCGCGCAATTGTTAGAAAATCGTCGGCGTCATCGGCGTACATGCGCCAGCCCAACATCAGTTGTTTGAGGTTGTTCAGGCAACCGATGCCCTGCGCCTTGGTTTTAGACTTGGCAAGGGCTGGCAGCAGCATCCCCGCAAGGATGGCGATGATCGCAATGACAACAAGCAGCTCGATTAATGTGAAGGCTCGACAAATTCCTGAGCGAGCGTGGGTTTGAAGCGGGGTATTGCTCAGTTTCTTCTTCATGTGGGTCGCAGTGGGATAAGGTCATTACAATCCCTTGGCCGTTCATTAAAAGTCAATCACCAAAATGAGAACCGCAGCTAAAGACACCCTTGCCATGGAGGTGGCACCGGCTAGTGTTCGCCTCGTGAAAATATTGTTCATCGGAGACATCGTCGGGGAGCCGGGACGGAGGGCCGTAAAACATCTGGTACCCCGGCTTAGGGATCGATATAACATCACCGTCGTGATTGCCAATGGAGAAAACTCGGCAGGAGGCAACGGGATCACGCCAGACACAGCGGCCGAGATTTTTGCTGCCGGGGTGGACGTCATGACCACGGGAGATCATCTTTGGGATCAGAAAGAGGTCAATCAGCTATTAGATGAAGAAATAAGGATCGTCCGTCCAGCTAACTATCCTCGAGGCACGCCAGGGCAGGGGAGCATGCTGTTGCAGAAAAATGGATGTGCGCCGGTGGGCGTCATCAATGTTCAAGGCCGCACTTTTATGCCATCGCTCGAAAACCCATTTCTTGCCGTTCAGGCCGAGGTCGATAGGCTGAAGCCCCATGCATCGGTGATTTTTGTTGATATCCATGCTGAGGCGACGTCCGAGAAAATCGCGTTGGGGCGCATGTTGGATGGCCATGTGACAGCCGTTGTCGGAACGCACACCCATGTTCAGACGGCCGATGAACAGATTTTTCCAGGGGGCACGGCATTTTTGTGTGATGCCGGCTTTACGGGACCGCACACGAGTGTCTTGGGTCGCGAGATCGAGCCTGTGATTCGAAGATTCTTGACCTGCCAACCGCAACGATTTTCTGTGGCCAAGGAGGACATCCGTTTGCAAGGCGCGCTGATTGAGGTGGACGGCGCCACGGGCAGGGCGATCTCGATCGTCAGAATCTCCGAGCCGCTAAAGCCTGTTTAGTGGGCGCATTAATGAACTCGAATTGCGCGTTCCGATCAGCATGGGCGGTTTCCGGTTCCGGCTCCTTACCCTCCGCTTGTCGAGTTGACCGAACCTAACCTGAGTAGGGCAGGGCAATGGTTCAACGTGGGGGCCATGGGGTCACATCTCACAATTCAACAACTGAGCCACCGCTTTCATTTGAGCTTGATCGGTGCGGTCGCTTTGCAACCGCTGTTCATAGCGTTTGGTGTTGGTCGCCACTACGCTGTAGTTCGGCAATCCTACCGCTGCCGCCAGTTCCTTCAGCTTCAGGCCACACAGAGGGCGTCCCAAATACAGCACCAAGTCCCGACGTCGAGCCCCTCGGTGGGCCGTCGACGGCCCACCGAGGGCTCACAAAGGCGTCAAACTCCGTTTCTCATCGTTTATCCAGCCTTCTTTCTTGCTCCAATCCATCTCCAAGATCTATCTTGGAGAGGTTGCGAAAGGAAAGTCCTATCAATCAGCCATGCGCATCTACATCGGAAGTACCATTCCGAGCTACGTCGTTGCGCGTCCCGCCCGCGACCTCTTGCAAGCCGCGCGTCAGCAACTCACCAAAGATTGGTGGGATTTGAAACGCGCGAACGAGCACTAACTTTTCACGTCGCAGGTCGTTCTCGATGAAATCACCGACGGCGAGGCGGCAATGGTGCAGCAGCGGCTGGACGTGATGGCTCAAATCAAACTGCTGGACCTGACGGACGAAGCCAATGCGCTTACGAAGGAAATCCTAGCTTCCGGTTTGCTGCCCGCCGATGCCGACCGCGACGCCGCACACATTGCGCTCGCGGGCTCGCCACGGTTCACGAAATGGATATACTGTTGAGTTGGAATTGCCGCCATATTGCCAACGCAGCCATTCAAGCGCGCTTGCGACGGCTGGTGGAGAAATCGGGTTTTACACTTCCCGTGCTTTGCACGCCGGATGAACTGACTGGAGAACCATATGAGTAACGCGACAATAAAACTGAAACCGAACCAAAGCACTGACTTGGTGCTGCAGGAAATCTGGCGCGCTAAAGACACACTCTCGGCCTCCTACGGACACGACGTTGACCGCCTTTTTGCCGACGCCCGCAAACGCCAAAAACTTTCCGGCCATCCGGTCGTGAATCTGCAAACCAAACGCCGCAAGGCGTGAACGGTAAACGGGGTCAGTTCATGTTATTGACAACACCGGTTGGCGAGTAAACGGGGTCAGTTCCTGACTATCCGATCTTCTCGCGATTATTCGAACAAATCGGGGAGACAGAGAGATTCTGGACACGACTTCACATCACATCACAACCCGCAACCAATGGCGGTCGGCTGGGCTGTGACCTGGAAGTGTTATGCCCTTTTTTGCACAACAATAAAAGAGCTTGATTCGAGGTCAACGCAGGACTGAGATGGAAGTTAGATCTTGAACGCAATTCGAGTTTCATACTGACCTGCCGCTTGCGCCAACCGTCGGCTGCGGCGAAGGCGAAAGGTGTCGAGTGTCCAATTATCCAATAACAAGAACTGACCCCAAGCTGACGCCCCATGCCCGGCAGAGAAGACGCCCTCCCCTTGACGCTTACTAATCACCAGTGGGGTGATCCTGCTGGCCGTGCTCATCGACTCCTTCCGAAGCCGGGTCCTGTCTCGCGCGGGTCGGCGGCGCATTTACGTGGAAGGGTAGCAGTTCTCATTTTGAAGTCGGTTCCCTTTCTGCGATGGGCGCGTCGGGATCGGGATTTCAACCACATTTGCTGAGGCCAGACTCTCCACCACCTGCCGGTCATGGGTCAGGAAGTCGGGACTATGTTCACCAGTTTTTTGGGAACAACGATGATCTTGAGAATAGTTCTGCCTTCGAGCGCTTGCGCGATTTTCGATGAGGCGAGCGCAGCGCTTCGGATTTCATCCTGGGAGGCGGTGCTCGGCACGAGGACTCGATCGCGCACTTTTCCGTTGATTTGCACTGGGATCTCGATCGTGTCCTCGACCAGGAACGAGGGGTCAAACTTGGGCCATGGCTGATAGGCGACTGTGCCTACGGGGTCGCTAGGTTCCAGTTTTGCGTAGAGTTCTTCGGCGAGATGTGGGGAGAAGGGGTTCAGGAGCATCAAGAAATCTCGCATCACGGCTTTGGGTTTTACTTGCCAGGAGAGCGCCTCGTTGACGAAAATCATCAAGGCTGAAATTCCGGTGTTGAATCGCAGATGATCGAGATCCTCGGTCACTTTTTTGATGCATGCGTGCAGGGTTTTCATCTGGGACCGTGTCGCGGGAATGTCCTGGATTGCGGCATCGAGTTGAATCAAGCGCAGCAGATCCGGGTTGTCTCGACCCTGGACAGTTTGTTGCTGTTCGAAGTCGGTTTCGCTTTTTTCATCCACAAAAAGCCTCCAGACCCGTCCTAGAAATCGGTAGACGCCCTCCACTCCCTGAGTGTTCCAGGGTTTCACCATTTCGAGTGGGCCCATGAACATTTCGTAGAGGCGAAACGCGTCGGCACCATATTCGGTTAAGATTTCATCAGGGTTGACCACGTTCCCGCGGGACTTGGACATTTTCTGGCCGTCCTCCCCGAGGATGAGGCCCTGATTGACGAGCTTATAAAACGGTTCGGACGTGGAGACGTAGCCGAGATCGAAGAGCACCTTGTGCCAGAATCGGGCATACAGCAGGTGCAAGACGGCGTGCTCGGTGCCGCCCACATAAAGATCCACTCCTGGGCTCGATTTTAGCGAGCTTTCAGGTTGAGGGAGAGTGCCCATCCAGTAGCGCTCCGCCTGAGGGCCGCAGAAAGTGCGGGCATTGGTGGCATCAAGGAAACGCAGGTAGTACCAGCAACTTCCCGCCCATTGAGGCATGGTATTGGTTTCTCGGGAAGCGCCATCGGGGAGCTGGCACCATTTGGTGGCGCGGGCGAGCGGGGGTTCACCCGTTTCGGTGGGTTTGAAATCGCTTAGGGCGGGCGGTTGCAATGGCAAGCTTGCGTCGTCGATAGCGTGATGGCATCCGTCTTTCCAGACAATCGGAAAGGGTTCACCCCAGTAACGCTGCCTGCTGAACAGCCAATCCCGGATCTTGTAATTGACCATCAGCCTGCCAACCTTTTTTTCTTCAAGCCAGGCCGTGATTGTCTTCCTGGCTTCCGGCGTGGAGAGCCCATTTAGGAACCCTGAATTAACACTCGTGCCGTGGTCTAGAAAACCGATGGAATTCTGGCCATCAGGAGCCTGGACCACGAGGCGCACTGGGAGACCGAAAGCGTGCGCGAATTCGAGATCCCGAGCGTCGTGGGCGGGTACGGCCATGATGGCTCCGGTGCCGTAGGTGGCGAGGACGTAGTCGGCGATCCAGACTGGGACTGGCTCCGAGTTGGCAGGGTTGGTGGCAAAGACGCCTGTGAAAACGCCGGTTTTTTCCTTGGCTAGATCGGTGCGCTCAAGGTCGCTTTTTCGCGAGCAAACTTCACGGTAAGCGCGGATCGCTTCGGCGGGGTTGGCGGCGAAGTTTGTCCAGGCGACGGGCGTGCCAACGGGCCATTGAGCTGGAACGGCACCGATCTCGAGCCAGTGATCGACCGCTTTGTGCTCCGGGGACAAGACCATGTAGGTGGCACCGAAGAGGGTATCGGGCCGAGTGGTGAACACGTTTATGCGGACGGTGTCGTGCGTGGTGTTTCCCGTTTCTGCGGTCTGAGTGTGGGTGACCGTGAACGCTATTTCGGCACCCTCCGACCGCCCGATCCAGTTTCGTTGCATCTCCTTGAGGGAATGGCTCCAATCGATAGTGTGCAGATCGTTCAGGAGCCGTTCCGCGTAGGCGGTGATACGAAGCATCCACTGCCGCATGGATTTGCGAACGACCGGAAAACCGCCGACCTCGCTTTTGCCATCGATGACCTCCTCGTTTGCGAGCACCGTGCAGAGATCTGGGCACCAGTTGACCGGGGCATCGGAGACGAACGCCAGTCGTTTGTTGTCTCGGTAGAGGCCTCTTTCCTGGTCGGACTGGAGTGCCGGCGGGTAAGGGATCAATTCGATGGGTTCGGCTTTGTGGGTCACGGGGTTGAACCAAGAATTGTAAAGCTTGAGAAAAATCCATTGAGTCCACTTGAAGTAACCAGGGTGAGTGGTGTCGATCTCGCGGCTCCAGTCATAGCTGAACCCAAGAGATTGAATTTGACGCTTGAAGTTGATGACATTGGCTTCGGTGGTCACGCGCGGGTGTTGGCCGGTTTTGATTGCGTATTGTTCAGCAGGAAGCCCAAATGCGTCCCAGCCCATCGGATGGAGCACATTGTAGCCCAGGGCGCGTTTGTAGCGTGCCAGAATATCGGTGGCGGTGTAGCCCTCGGGGTGTCCGACATGCAACCCCGAGCCCGAGGGGTAGGGGAACATGTCAAGGATATAAAATTTGGGTGGCAACGACGTGGCGGTTGAGCCTGCCGCAACGGGGTGGCGCTGGGCGAACGGATGCTCCTCGGGGATCGAATCCCCAGGATTCCAGGCCCGAAAGATCTGGTTATCGACCCAGAAACGTTGCCACTTCGGTTCGATTAAATCGAAAGGGTACTGCTTACGAACGCTCGACATAGGGCGGGGATAGTGGTCGAAGCAGGGAGTCACGGCAACGTGTTTTAAAGGTTTCTAAATCGGTTGCCGTGCATGCCGGAGTTGTCGGTAAAGTGGCAGAGGCGACTGAGCACTGCCTGGAGCACTGCCTGGAGCACTGCCTGGAACTGCGGCAGGATGCCGCAGCCACTCTGGGCAGGTGCGTCACAGGGAGTTTGTCTCGGATACTGCTCCGCGACGGACGAGTTCGGGGATCCGGTGCTGGCGCAAATGCGGACTCGACACTGGTTTAGGCGAACGTGTATACTGGACGTTTTGAGCCGTTCTTAGTGTGAACGAATGACAAATGAGCCTAGACCAAATAGTGGACATTGCGGAGTTGAAAGCGGCTATTCGGAACGTTCCTGATTTTCCTATCCCTGGAATTCAGTTCAAGGACATCACTCCCGTGCTGGGGGATGCTCGTCTGTTCGGGGGGTTGGTGCGCCATCTGACTTCCGGCTTCGAACGTGGAGAGGTGGACGCAGTGGTAGGAATTGATGCGCGAGGTTTCATTTTTGGTGCGGCGGCGGCGATGGACTTAAATGCCGCGTTTGTCCCCATTCGCAAGAAGGGAAAGCTGCCGTTTCAGACACACGAACAGAGTTATGATCTTGAGTATGGCTCGAATACCATCGCGATTCACACCGACGCCATGAAACCGGGAAGCCGTGTCCTCTTGATCGATGATTTATTGGCGACTGGAGGGACTGCGGCAGCGGCCGTGGCGCTCCTGAAACGCCTGGGTGCGGAGGTGCTCCATGTTGTCTTTTTTATCGAGCTCGGTTTTCTTCACGGGCGTGATAAACTGAGCGGGGTGCCGGTCAGGTCCCTTGTCACCTATTGACCGGTGGGTTCCAAATGATTTTGTTCGAGACCATAGATCGGTCGCTTTTTCTTTTGGTCAACCAAAGGCTTCAGAACCCGGTCTTCGATCTGCTGATGCCGTGGTTGAGTTGGAACTCTTTTTTCGTTCCGGCACTGATGGCTGGGTTTGTGTGGTTGACGATTAGAGGGGGCAATCGCGGCCGGATTTGCGCGCTGTTGCTGGCTGTCATTGTTCCGCTTGGAGACGGGTTCGTCATCAACCCGATCCGAAAAACGATCGAGCGGCCCCGACCCTATTCGACCCTGGCGGAGACTCGAACATTAGGTGGACGCACATCGAGTTACAGTTTCCCATCGTCCCATACCGCGAACTGGTTCGCCGGCGCGGTTGTTGTAGGCGCGTTTTGGAAGCGATCGCTGAAGGTACTTCTTGCGGTCGCGATGTGCGTGGGGTTTTCTCGGGTTTACAATGGAATGCATTATCCTGCCGACGTCGTGGCTGGAGCGGTGTTAGGGTCGGCGTGTGGGGGGGGAGGGGTGGCGTTGGCGGCATGGGCGTGGCGGCGGGTCGCGAGGCGTTGGTTTCACGACTGGTTCCGCCAGATGCCCTGCTTGCTTTCACCACCCGGGGGGCCGCCACTTGAACTCATTCGGCGGGGAATTACCAAAGGCGAATCAGATGTGATCCACACAAGGCTTGCCTACGGGTTGATGGCCTTCCTGCTTTTGGTGCGGTGGGCGTATCTAGCCGCTGGAAAAATCGAATTGAGCGAGGATGAGGCCTATCAATGGCTGTGGTCGAAACATTTGGACATCTCCTATTACAGCAAGCCGCCCATGATTGCCTACGCCCAATTCCTGGGCACCAGCCTTTGGGGGGACACGATGTTTGGCGTGCGGTTTCTGTCGCCATTGATCGGCGCGGTAGTCAGCCTGATGATGTTCCGATTTTTGCGTGCCACCGTGAGTGCGCGAGCTGGGTTATGGGGAGTTCTAGCGACTTGCGCGATGCCTTTGATGGGGGTGGGCTCGCTCCTGATGACCATCGATCCGTTGTCTGTTCTGTTCTGGACCGGTGGGATGGTGGCCGGATGGCATGTGATCCGGTGTGGGGAGATGAAGTGGTGGAGCCTGATGGGATTATTTTGGGGCTTGGGGTTCCTCAGCAAATATACAGCATTATTCCAGGTGCTTTGCTGGGTAGGCTTTTGCGGGATTTTGAAGCCTGCGCGACCGTTGCTGCGTTGCCGCGGTTTCGGGGTGGCGATTGGAATCCTCGTGCTGTGTACGCTCCCCGTGCTTTATTGGAATGCAAATCATGGTTGGATCACCGTCATCCATCTTCATGCGCGCGCAGGGTTGGACAGGACCTGGACCCCGAGTCTGCGGTTCTTGAGGGATTTTGTTGGCAGCGAGTTGGGATTGCTCAACCCGGTGTTCTTGGTGTTGATGATGGCATCTTGGAGGGGTGCCTGGCGGGAGAGGGATCGTGATTCGTTGAAGTTCTTCTTGCTGGCCATGGGTGCGCCATTATTTCTGGGGTATTTCATTTATACGTTTCGCGCGCGTGTTCAGCCTAACTGGATAGCCCCGGCCGTGCTGCCTATGGTGTGCCTTGCGGTGGCTTGGATGGAGCCCCGATGGGATCAATCTAAAAGAGGGTTCAAACGCGTTGTGGTAGGAGGATTTGGAGTGGGATTGGGGTGTGTCATCCTGTTGCACGAAACGAGGCTGATTGGCAAGCTCACGGGAGCTCCTTTGCCACCGCAACTCGATCCATTGAGGAGGGTTCGGGGATGGTCCGAAATGGGTGCGATCGTGAGCCGCGAGCGGAAGACGCTTTTGACGGAGGGAAAACCCGTGCTTATCCTGGGCGATCATTACGGCACCACGTCACTTTTGGCATTTTACATGCCGGAGGCAAAGCGCGCTGAAGAAGGTGAGGGTTTTGTGTTTTTCCCTGTAGGAGAGACGCCGGTGAACCAGTTTTATTTTTGGCCGGGATACCGCCACAAAACAGGGGTCAATGCCCTTTTTGTGCAGCAGGTCTCCGAGCCCGGAACAGCGCCTGACTTCATTCAAAAGCAATTCGACTCTGTGACGGATATTGGGCTTCGACCTATATTGTACAAAGGGCTTGTGTTCAGGCAGATACAGATCTTTGCCTGCCGAGGTCTGAAGCCCTTGTAGCGGGGAGCGCGTGGAGCCTGCGGGACAGCGACAGATCATTGTTGGAGAGGGGCCTAGCAGGCCGTAGGCTCGAGCTCCATTTCGAGTCAACTTTGGTCGCCTTTTTCAATAGCATGAGCTCACACGAATTTGTGGTGGAAGACTTTGATCTCGACGCGACGTTGGGATCCGGTCAAGCGTTTCGGTGGCAAAGAGTGAGCGGCAGATGGAGCGGTGTGGTCGGGGGCCATTGGTTGAGGTTGACTCAGGATCCCGAAACACGGGTTCTTCGCGCGGACATAGTTCCCGAGGTTGACGATTGGCGGTGGCTCAGGACTTACCTTCAGCTCGACTGCCGGCTGGCCGACGTTCTGGACAGTTTTCCCAAGGATGCCGTGCTCGTTGAGGCGGTTGGAAAATGGAGAGGGCTTAGGCTGTTGCGGCAAGACCCATGGGAGTGCCTGGCGACTTTCATTTTGTCCTCCACCAAACAAATCGTTCAAATCCAACAAATCGTGATGCTGCTGTGTGAGCGATTCGGCGAAGTCATCGCCACGGACGATGACGGATCGCCGGTTTATGCCTTTCCCACCGCTGCGCGCCTTGGAAGTGTGGGCGAAGCCGCTCTGCGTGATTGCAAGATGGGGTTTCGAGCTCCGAATCTGCTTGCGTGCGCGCGGACGATCTCGGATGGCTCCCTGGATCTGGAGGCCATTCGGAAGAGGCCATTGAATGAAGCCCGCGAGGCGTTGATGCGGCTGCCCGGGGTGGGACCTAAAATTGCGGACTGCGCCCTCCTATTTGCTTTTGGGTTCGCGGAGGCATTCCCCGTGGACGTTTGGATAGCACGTGTTCTGACAAATTATTATTTCAATGGGAAACCCGTGGCTCTCCCTGTGCTGCGGTCATTTGTCCTGGGTCATTTCGGACCCCACGCCGGGTATGCGCAGCAGTACTTATTTCATCACATTCGGATGCTTTCGAAATCCTCATGAACAGTAGAAACCTTGAAGTCCTTTGCGCCCCGATCGAACAGTCCTCGTTGGCCGATCGATCCCTCAGGAACACGGTCTGCGTGGTGTTTGACATCCTGCGGGCCACGACCAGCCTCATCACGGCCTTGTCAAACGGGGCTGAATCGGTCCTTCCCGTTTGCGAAATCGCGGAAGCGTTGGCCGCCAAGGTGGCGGACCCTGCTGCCTTGCTAGCCGGGGAACGACACGGTGTTCTTATTAGCGGATCGCTCACCGGGGGGCAGGACTTCGATTTCGGAAACTCTCCCGCTGAATTCACACGGGATCGTGTTCAGGGGAGACGGATCATCGCCACGACCACGAATGGCACGCGTGCCTTGATTGCATGTCGCGGTGCGTCCAGGGTCTTCGTGGCCTCATTCTTGAACTTGGGAGCGACGGCGAAGTTTGTCAGGGGTTTAAATTTTGAGGAACTGATCTTGGTGTGCAGCGGCACGGGCGAGCAGACCGCTTTGGAAGACGTTCTTGCGGCGGGTGCCTTTGCGGATCTGCTGTGGGATTTATTCGATCCTCGGAGGGTGTCCGACGCGGCTCAAATTGCACGATCCACCTACCTTTTGGGGGCGCAGGACCTCGTGGCCGCCATGAGCCGGGCAAAGAATGGAAAGCGGCTGCTCGATCTTCCCGAAATGGCGGGCGACGTCGCGCTGTGTGCCCAGCGCGACACCTCTCTCGTGGTTGCCGAGATGCGCGGAGGTCGAGTTAAGCAGGTTTTAGCTTAGCACAGCCGAGGGGGTGTGTGACCGCAAAGAAACCGATTGATGAAGAGACTGAAAGGTCTGATGATTTGGGCTTCACAAATGTATCGGTGTGGATACAGGAAGAGGCAAAGCCTTTTTCAAGTAGCGATTGAGCAAACGGGCTTCGAATCGCAAATGCTTCAATCAGAAAGCAGAAATTGAATTCACCGCAAAGAACGCAGAGAACGCAAAGACAAGAACTTACCAAGTTATTAAAGCCGAATGAAGCTCCCCTGCCGGGTGATGCTTTGGATGTTCGCAACTCTTTCCCTATGCGTTCTTTGCGTTCTTTGCGGTGAATCGATCTGCCGGATTCAGGATCCATCGTCAAGGGACC
>CAMBEJ010000137.1 GCA_945865375.1 Akkermansia muciniphila
ACAGCAGCGCGGCTAGGAGGACGCAAGCCAACGCCAAGGCGATGATGACAAATTTCGCTTTCATTCAAACATCCGTTGTCTGTTGGGAAGACCCTTCAGCACGAAACACAGGCTCCCGCAAAACGCGTTGAGTGTCCATCATTAAGTGGACTAAAAACCGAGCTCCACAGTTCGATTTCGAAGGAGCAACTTGAAATAACGACGTGAACCCCTACACTCCTATTCATGGACATGCCAACAGAAGCCCCGGTGATGACGCTCCCCAATGCCATCCTGTTCCCACAGGCCATGGTCCCGCTTTTTATATTCGAGAAACGCTACCGCTCGATGCTCCATGACGTGCTGGAAGGGAATCGACTGTTCGCCGTCGCCCTCCAAAAGCCGGGTCGAGTGCGCGAGACCCCGTCCCAAATCGCGGGCCTAGGCCTCGTTCGGGCCTCCGTCAGGAATCGCAACGGCACTTCGAATTTGATCCTCCAGGGAATTACCCGGGTGGAACTGGGGCCCAGCGTGCGCACCAAGCCCTATCGCATTCACAAATTACGACCCATCGCGTCCGTCCCCGCAGAGAGTGACATCACGGAAAAACTCATGGTCAAATTGCTCGACATCACCGTAAAACGCCTCAAACAGGGGTTCAATTTTCCGGTCCATCCTCTGAAATCTTCGAAACCGCCCATCTCGCCAGAAGGTCAAAGTCCCATGGTCGAGTCCATTCTTCAGAGCATCCACCATCTCAGCAAGCTGAACGACCCGGAGCAGCTTGCTGACCTCATTTCGTGCACACTCCTGACGAGCCCGGTTGAACGCCAGGTCATCCTCGAAACCGCCGATGTCGAGATAAGGCTCAAAAACCTGCTCCGGTTTCTCCTCGCTGAAATCGAGATAAACAAAATCAATATGGGTGACGCCGACCAGCAGGACTGATATCCAACAGCTGATCTAGCGACATGAAAATGACAAAACCAGGATGCCTGTCGTGATTCTACTTGTGTTGATCGTTCCGCCTGCTAATTACGCGCTGTGGTGAGATCCAAACCAATGCGGCTGGGCATTTTGGGGTCGGGCGCAGGCTCCAATATGGCGGCCATCGCCGAACAGTGCGCAAGCGGAGCCCTCCCTGCGGTCGTAACCGTGGTGTTGAGTGATGTCGAGAATGCCGGGATCCTCACGAGAGCCCGGGACATGGGGCTTTCTGCCACGTTCATCCAACCCGGCCAATACCGAACCAAACTGGACGAAGCAGCCGAGGAGCAGTTTGTCAGGGTTTTGAAGGAGGCGGAGGTTGAGTGGGTGGTCCTGGCTGGATTCATGCGACTCATCAAAGCGGATTTCCTGAAGCATTTCTGGCATAAGGTCATCAACATCCATCCTTCGTTGCTGCCGTCCTTTCCCGGTTTGGAAGCCTGGCAGCAGGCTTTGGATTACGGTGTCAAGTTCACGGGGTGCACCGTCCACATCGTCGACCACGGGATCGACACCGGCCCCATCTTGGGCCAGGAAACCGTGCCTGTCTTGGATGCCGATACGCCGCAGTCGTTGCACGCCCGCATCCAGGAGGCCGAGCGACGTTTGTACCCGGCGATCATCCACGCCTTGGCGATGGAGGACATCCGGATTCAGGGAAGACGCAGCTTTCAAAAATGAAAAAAACACCTCCGCTTCGTTTGGGATTGCCCACGGGGAGCCTCCAAAAGGCAACCCTTGAAAAAATGGCTAAAGCTGGGTTCAATATCCAAGTTGGCAGTCGATCCTACATCCCTTACGTGGATGATGAGGAACTCGAGATCCGGCTGATTCGGGCGCAGGAGGTGAGCCGGTATGTGGAGCACGGTTACCTCGACTGTGGTATCACGGGCTACGACTGGATTCAGGAGAACGGGTCGGATATACACGAAGTAGCCGAATTTCGGTTCAGCAAAGCCACTCGCGAAGCTGCAAGATGGGTGCTCGCCGTTCCAGAGGAATCAAAAATCAGGAACGTCCAGGATCTCGAAGGGAAGAGAATTGCGACAGAAGTCGTCAATTTAACAAAAAAGTATCTTCGCAAAAACGGGGTGAAAGCTGAAGTCGAGTTTTCTTGGGGAGCCACGGAAGTCAAAGCACATGAGTTGGTGGATGCCATCGTGGAAATCACCGAAACAGGCTCTTCCTTGCGAGCCAACAAGTTACGTATTGTCGAAACGTTGCTCACGTCCACCCCTAGGCTCATCGCAAACCATGATGCCTGGAAGGATATTTGGAAGAGAAAAAAGATCGAAACTCTGGCTTTATTGCTAAGAGGCGCGTTGGAAGCGGAGTCCAAAGTAGGGCTGAAAATGAATATTGCTGAAGCAAATTTGCCTAATTTGTTGCAAACTCTCCCCGCTTTGCGTAATCCAACCGTCTCCAATCTGAGCCTGGCTGGCTGGGTGGCGGTGGAAACGATCATCGACGAACACGTTGTCCGCGAGCTCATCCCTCAGCTGAAAGCAGCGGGTGCAGAAGGAATTATTGAGTATCCGCTCAACAAAGTCGTGTACTAAGCGGAGCGAAAGTCTGAAACAGTAGAACTATGGGTTCATTAAAGAAACGCCGGAAAGCAAAGATCAACAAGCACAAACGCCGCAAGCAGCTTCGCGCCAATCGCCATAAAAAGCGAACCTGGCAGAAGTAGCGACTGCGGGCGCCGCCTCCGGCGCCATCGGTGGACCCCGGCCCAACCGACCGGGTTTAGGTCAGCGTGTTCCGCTTCTCGATCCGGCCTCTGGCCTGGTCAAGGGGCTTTTGTTTGTCTTCGAGTCAGATTGTTCGGAGACCTCCGACTCTTTCGGACCTCGCTACCCATGGTGCAATCCTGGGGTGGCCGATCAAAAACTAAGTGGTTCCTCCTTTGAACAAGTTCCATTCGATGAACTCGAAGGTGTGGCCGGATGTGGCCACTCACGCGTATGGCTTTCGGACACTCATAAGCTTGGGCGTCTCGGCGAGGACACCTCGCTCTCCCATCCGCATGGCCAGGTCCTGTCATCAATTCACGTCCGCGTACCCAAGATTATCGCCTTTATGGGGAGGGCGGCGATGGTTGAAGGTCGCTCTCTCTCTTGGTCTTCTGCTGGCTGTGCAGGCTTGCCGCACACCTGTGCCCCAGGGAAAAATCAAAGCAAAGGCTGGGGCACGCCCTCAGGAAAAAAAGGGGCTCCCAACCGCAGATCCGGTCGAATTCGAGCGCCGCGTGCGTGCCTCCGCCTTGTTCGCCACAGGGTTGCTCAAGCAATACAATAATCAAGGGGACGAGGCGCTAGAGGATTTTTATGAGGCAGGCATGGCGGACGCGAGCCACGAGCCCTTGATTTTGGACGTCGCAAGCCGCTTGATTCTGTTCAAAAAGGATTCGGTGAGAGCGTTGGTTTTGCTTGAAAAAGCCGCAAAAATCCCTTCTAATAGCGGTCGTATCGAGGAATATCTGGCCCTCGCATATTTGAACCAAGGCAAGACACAGCAAGCGATCCAAGCCTATGAAGCAGGGATCAGAAAGTCGCCTCGCCTGCTTTCAGTCTACAGAGGTCTCGCAAGCCTGCATGCCCACCACAAACGATTCAAGGAGGCGATGCAGGTCTTGGACGGCGCGATCCAACAACCAGAGGAGAGGCCCACCTACTGGCTGGAGTTGTCGGAGCATCTCGAGGCCGTCACACTCACCAGCGGCGAACCCCCCTCGGCCGTGAAGGACCGGATGGCGACCATCCTTTCCAAGCTGAGTCCTGAGCAAATAACCGACCCGGCGGCTTTGCAAAGGGTGGCGGACCGCTATAAAGCCGCCCAAGATCTTCCCAGGGCGGAAAAAGTCTACCTTCTTCTCCTGCAAAAGTTTCCGAGAGCTGGCAACGTCCGAGAGAAGCTCGTGGATATCTACCTCCGACAGGGCAAGAAGGAGCTTGCCAGCCAACAGTTGGAGTCGGTCGGACGGGAGTACCCAACGAACCCTCAAGTGCAGCTCTATCTGGGCAGGATCTTCCACAGCGAAAAGAATTTCGCGCGCGCTCAAGAATGCCTTGAACGGGGGCTCTTGTTGGACCCGGATTTTTTCCCCGTCTATTACGAGCTCACGCGTCTGATGATGAGCCAAGGAAAGGCCAAGGAAGCTCTGGGATTCCTCGAGAGAGCACGGAAGAGGGACGTGTTCAAACCGAACTTCGCCTCGGAGTTTTACACAGCGGTCGTGCAAGGTCAGCTAAAGAATTATGCGCAGGCGCTCCGGCACATGACAGAGGCTGAGGTCATGGCCCGGGCCTCCGATTCGGGCGTCCTAACAAGAGAGTTCTATTACCAATACGGCTCGATCCAGGAACGTCACGGCAATTTTGCGGACGCGGAGAAATCGATGCGCAAAGCCCTGGAGATTTCCCCTGATTTCGCGGAAGCTCTCAACTACCTCGGTTACATGTGGGCCGACCGTGGCGAAAACCTGGCCGAGGCCAGGAAATTCATTGAACAAGCCGTCAAGGCGGAACCGGCCAACGCGGCGTTCCTGGACAGCCTGGGCTGGGTTTTGTTCAAGCTGGGGAAGCCCAAAGAGGGCTTGGACTTCCTATTGAAAGCAATCGAGAAATCGGAAGAACCCGACCCCACCCTCTACGAACATGTCGGCCGTGTTCACGAAGCGCTTGGAGACAAGGAGAAGGCGCGCGAAGCCTTGAAGAAATCCCTCACTCTGGAACCTAATCCCGAGGTGCAAAAAAGGTTGGACAGAATTCCGCTTTCAAAGGATCCCGCACAGTGATGGCCCTCGGCGATCCCCCACCATGACCCATCACTTCAAAAAGCATTACACGCTGCAGGAGGCCCGCGCGATGCTGCCTCAGGTGGAATGCTGGCTTCAGGAGATGATAAAAACCCGCAACGCCATTGCGGCCTACGAAGCCTGGGCTGAAAAGCAATTGGCACTCGGGTATGATCTCGGAGGCAGCAAGACAGTGGAATGGCTCAACCTCATGGATCAGTTCCGTGCGACCTCCCAGAAACTTGAAACGAAGGAGATCCAACTCAAGAATCTGGAGCGTGGGCTGATCGATTTCCCATCCATCCGAAATGGGTTGGAAGTCTTTTTGTGCTGGGAACTGGGCGAGAACGACATCCGGTTCTGGCACGACATCGCTTCAGGATATGCCGGGCGGAAAGCAATTTGAACCCCGCCGTCGGACGGGGATTTGAAGCTTGACGTTCAAGGGGGAAAAAACTAACCTGAAAGCCATACGGATTTTACCGCTGGCTGGCCAGCTCGCCGAAGTCGGAGATTATTTCTGCCGACTTTTTTGTTATCCAGGCAAAGTCCGAATGGTCATATGAACGCAGAATTTTTAGCGGTCTTGGATTTCTGGGAACGGGAGAAAGGGATCAGCCGTGAGATTCTTCTCGCGGCGGTCCAGGAAGCCCTGCTTGCCTCCGCTAAAAAGGCTGTAGGACCCGCTCGGGAGTTGAGGTGCAGCATCGATCCGAAATCCGGGGATATCCGCGCATTCGCAAAGCTTATTGTGTCGGAACGGGTGGTTTCAAAACACGATCATATCTCCATTTTTGACGCAAGAAGAATCAAGGCCGATGCGCAAATTGGTGATGAAGTTGAGATCGAAGTCACGCCCGCAAATTTTGGCCGCATCGCGTCTCAAAACGCAAAACAAGCGCTGATGCAGCACATCCGAAGAGCCGAGAAGGAGTTGATTTACAGCGAGTTCAAGGATCGAACAGGAGATATTGTCAGCGGGATCGTACGCCGGTTCGACCGCTCCGATGTGTCTGTAGATCTTGGAAAATTTGAAGCCCTGCTTCCAAACAGAGAACGCGTACCCACCGAGGAATACCAGATCGGAGAACGAATCCGTTGTTACGTCAAGGACGTTGAGAATTCGGTGCATGGCCCGGAGATCATTCTATCCCGCGCCGATCCCAAGTTTGTCATCAAACTGTTTCAACTGGAAGTCTCGGAAATCAATGATTCGACAATCGAGATTAAAGCCATCGCTAGAGAGCCCGGCTTTCGGACCAAAGTTGCGGTGCATTCCAAAGATGACAAGGTGGACCCCGTCGGTGCCTGCGTCGGGCTTCGCGGCCAACGCGTGAAGAACATTGTGCGCGAGTTAAACAATGAAAAGGTGGACATCATTCGGTGGGATCCGAACATCAAGGTTTTCCTGACCAATGCCCTCTCCCCGGCAAAGCTGAAAGGCTTTGACATTGACGAGTCCACGAGAAGGGTCAAGGTGTGGGTGAGCGAGGACCAGCTTTCGCTGGCGATTGGTAAACGCGGTCAAAATGCCCGGCTGACTTCCAAGCTGACCGGATGGCATGTGGACATCGACGCGGAAGCGGTGGCACGGGTGGGGTTTGATGAGAAAGTCGCCCAAGCGGTGCGAGCGTTCGTGGGCATTCCTGGCGTTTCGCAGGAGGATGCTGAGGTTCTCGTTAAGACAGGTTTTCACAGCTTCGATGATTTGCTGCAAGCCGACGTGGAGGATCTCCAAGGTATTCCCGAGATTGGAGAGAGATCTGTGTCGCTCATGGAGGCGGTGCGGGAGGAGGCGGCGCGAAGAAAACTTCTCGACGGAAGTGGAAAGTCTTCCTGATATAGATTTTTTTCACAACCGCGGACCGCACTTGGGGTTCGCGGGAGAAATCGGTTCGATGGTTTATGGAGTTTGTCAATTATGCCCGTTCGGATTTACGAGATAGCAAAAAAGTTGGGAGTTGAGAACAAGGATGTCCTTGCGAAAGCCAAAGAGCTGGGTATCGCAGGAGCGAAGGTGGCTTCGAGTTCTCTCGATAAAATCACTGCGGAGTATCTTGAGCAGCAGCTCGCTGCCCAACTGGCTCCCAGATCAGAACCACCGTCCGAGCCCAAGGCTCCCGTGCCCTGGGAGCCGATCTTCATCAGGAGCTCACCGCCGCCCCAGGAGTCTGTCGAGACTCCACCGATGCAGTCTGAGCAGACCGAGTCCGATGAGCAGGAAAGCGAGCGGAAAACTCATCCCAAAAGCCTTGGCGACCATCTCCCCACGCCAGGAGCTGTTTCGGTCTCTGACTCGAAACCCACCGATCTGCCCTCGGCTGATGCCCCGTCGCTGGCCACCCCATCCGCTGTTCAGTCCTCACTCGGAACCCAGGCATCGGGTGAACCCGATGCCGCGCAGCCCAAACCAGCGCCGGATGCGACGACAGAAGTCCCACCAGCCCTCACGTCCCCGTCATCTCTCGCAAGCAGTTCCGAGCCAACCCCGACGCCGGAACCCCCTCCCCCACCCGCTCCTGCTGTGCCGAAGCTGGGGGACAAAGTCGGCTTCATCAAGCTTCCAGCTCGCCCAGGGCCCAGGATAGGGGATAGAAACGACAGACCAGTTGTCGGACGGCCCATGCAGCGGCCCGGGGTCGGAGCACCGAGGCAGGAAGCCCCAAGATCCCCTGCCGGGCCTCCCTCCTCGCGCCCGGCAGACGCCAGGCAGGGCCAGCAGTTTGGCCGACCCGGTTTTGGCCAGCAAAGACCCGGTTTTCAAAGCCAACAAAGACAAGAACAACAGCGGCAGCAGCCACCCGCCGAAGCGAAGTTCATACCGCCAACGTCCGGCCAGTTGATCTCGCTAAAGCCCCCGATCGTCGTCCGGGATCTTGCGGAGAAGCTCGGACGCAAACCGTTCCAATTAATCGCCGATCTCATGGAGGTGGGGGTATTTGCAAACGTCAACCAGGCGGTGGATGAAACGGTGGCCCAACGCTTATGCGCAAAATACAATTTCCGCTTTGAAGTCGAACGCCGCGAACGGGGTGCCGGCGTGGTTCACGCCCCGGTTCGAAAAGTGGAGATTGACATCGAAGATCTCGAGGAGGGAAGGCTTCCCAGGGCTCCGATCGTGACCATCATGGGTCATGTGGATCACGGTAAGACAACCCTGCTGGACGTGATCCGGAAGTCCGATGTGGCTTCTGGCGAAGCGGGGGGGATTACCCAGCACATTGGCGCTTACACGATACAATTTCCCCATCCAGAGCCCCCGCATCTAGCGCAGCAAATCACGTTTCTGGACACGCCCGGTCATGCGGCATTCAGCGCGATGCGAGCGCGCGGCGCAAACGTCACGGACATCGTGGTTCTCGTGGTTGCCGCCAATGACGGCGTGATGCCGCAAACACTGGAGGCGCTAAGCCACGCCCAGGCCGCAAAGGTGCCGATCATTGTCGCGGTCACTAAATGCGATCACCCCAATGCCAACGCCATGAAAGTCCGGCAGCAGCTCCAGGACCGGGGCTTGATGTGTGAGGAATGGGGGGGTGATACAATTTTTGTGGATGTCTCCGCCTACACCAAGAGCGGCATCGACAAGCTGCTCGGGCTCGTCATGTTGCAGGCCGAAGTGATGGATTTGAAGGCCAATCCGACCCCGCGCGCCAAAGGAAATATCATCGAATCTGGTCTGGCTCAAGGTGGGCCCACCGCCACCATGCTGGTTCGCAAGGGAACATTGCGCGTGAGTGATGTCATGGTGTGCGGCCCTTTTTGGGGCAAGGTGCGCGCCCTCATCGACGCCGACAACAAGCGTCTTAAGGAGGTCGGACCCTCGGTTGCCGTCAAGATTCTCGGCCTCAACGGTATCCCCGAAGCGGGGCTGCAATTCATTGTGGTCGAAAATGAAAAAATTGCTCGAGAGATGGCGGAGGAACGGTCCCAAGCAGCAAGACGCGAGCAAGAGTCGGAGCGGCGGCCGAAGGTGACTCTTGAAAATTTGTTCGACACTCTTGCCACCGAAACCAACAAGGCCCTCAAAGTGGTGATCAAGGCGGACACCCAGGGCTCCGTGGAAGCCATCGTCGAGGCCCTCAAGAAAATCGAGTCCACAAAGGTCGCGATGGAGGTGGTTCATAGCGCCGTGGGCACCATCACCGAATCCGATGTGTTGCTCGCTTCAGCCTCCAAGGCTATTGTTCTCGGTTTCCATACGCGGATTGATAACGGAGTTTCAGACAAGGCGAAGCAAGAAGGCGTCCAGATCAAACTCTATGCGATTATTTACGAGCTGATCGATCAGGTAAAGGAGGCCATGGCGGGCCTGCTCGATCCGTTGGTTCGAGAAGTCACGATCGGGTCAGCCGAAGTGAGAAAAATCTTCGAGCTATCCAAAGGTGGAAATGTCGCCGGTTGCGTGGTCAGCAGCGGCCGGCTAGTCAAAGGAAAGATGCGCGTGATGCGGCGGAAGAGCCTGGTTTACGAAGGCGTATCGCTCTCTTTGAGACGCTTCCAGGACGAGGTGAATGAGGTGCGCTCGGGAATGGAGTGCGGCATTCGCCTTGAAGGGTTCAACGAATTCCAGGCCGGGGATGCGATCGAGTGTTACAACCTCGAAAAATTCGCGCAGAAACTGTAGCACCCTCCAACCCTGCCTGAACGAGAGACCTCCTCCCTAGCTTATGGGACCAGTGCGCATCCAGCGGGTCCGTGAACTCCTCAAGAGGGAGCTCGGCGAGATCATTAGAAAAGAGTTCACACTCTCAGAAACGGGCTTGATATCCGTCAATGAGGTCGAGGTCACAGGCGATCTCCAAAACGCGACGATCTTTTTGGGAGTTATCGGTACCCGCGAGCAGAAAAAACGCGCTGCCGAACTTCTGGCTCGCGAACGCAAACGAATTCAGGGACTCGTCGGCAGAGCTGTGATCCTGAAATATACCCCTGTGCTCAAGTTTGTCGTGGATGATTCCATCGAGCGCGGCAACAAAGTGCTGGAAATTTTGAAGGAGATCGAGAAGACGTTGCCCCCCTCATGAAATCCCAGTCACGTTACCAGGATCAGATCATACGGTTGATCTCCGAACATAAAACATTTTGTATCGTCGGCCATGTGCGTCCAGATGGCGATTGTATCGGTTCTCAAATGGGCTTGGCTCTGGCGCTGCGTGACCAGGGCAAAGAGGTTGCCGTTTGGAACGAGGATAAAGTGCCTCAAAAACTGGCTTTTCTAGACCCGGAAGGTTGGGTTTCGCAACCCCGTGGAAAGCGCCGCTTCGATTGCGTGATCGCGACCGATTGCGCCAGCTATGAGAGGCTGGGGAAGGTGGGCGGCTACATTCTGGACCGGGCTGTCCTGGTCAACATCGACCACCACGAAAGCAACACACGCTATGGGGATGTGAACTGGGTCTCTGGCTGCGAGTCCTCCACCGGCGAGCTGATTTTTAAGCTGCTCCAGACCGCAAAATGGCCTGTCACAACCAGGATTGCGAACTGCCTCTTCACGGCTGTATCCACGGACACGGGCTCGTTTCAATATCCCACCACACTCCCCAGCACCTACCAAACGGGAGGGGAACTGGTCAGGCTGGGGGCTGACCTCGCAAAAATTTGTGACGAGGTCTATCAATCTTCTTCCCTATCCCGTGTCCGCCTTCTGCGGCATGTCTACAACCACTTCAAACTGACCCATAACAACCAAGTCGCTTATCTCTGGTTGAGAAAAGCCGACTTCACCAGAACCGGGGCCGAGCCGTCCGACACGGAGGGAATTATCGATCATATTCGAGCCATCGATTCGGTGGTCGTGGCTTGTGTTTTTGAGGAGATAGAACCCGAGTTGACTCGGATCAGCCTTCGTTCCAAACACCCCGGTGTCAATGTGAGCACGGTGGCCGCAGAGTTTGGCGGAGGTGGACACAGCGCCGCCGCAGGCGTGAGGATCGCTGGCAGTCAACTCTCCATTCAACGCCGTCTCATTGCCGCCATCAGAACCGCTCTCGACAGGGTCAACGGCCGCAGCTCAGAGCCCAAGTCTGGAAGCGGTTCGAATTTGAAGCCTTGATATGCAAGCTTTCGAATCGCTCGATGGCGGCTTGCTGGTCGATAAACCCTCGGGAATGACGTCCCACGATGTCGTGGATGTCATTCGTCGGCGGTTTAAGATCAAGAAGGTCGGCCACTGCGGAACCCTCGACCCGGCAGCCACGGGCCTGCTCGTCATCGTGCTCGGCAAGGCTACCCGACTTTCAGAAAAACTCATGGGGGATGACAAGGTCTACGAAGGACAGATCAAGTTCGGCGAAGCCACCTCCAGCTACGACGCGGATGGTGAGGTGCTGGCCGTTGCCCCTGTGCCTCCACTGACAGTGGACGTCCTAAACCAGGCCGCCGAAGCCTTTGTCGGAGATCTGCTTCAGGTTCCTCCTATGGTGTCAGCCGTCAAACAAGGCGGCATCCCCCTCTATAAAATGGCCCGCAAAGGGATGGAGGTCGAGCGTAAGCCGAGATTGATCCATATCTACCAGTACCGATTTTCAAGCTATTCCGAGCCCTTCGCTGGATTTCGCGTAGCCTGCACAAAGGGGACTTATATACGAAGTCTGGCGCACGATCTGGGCCAGAAGTTGGGTTGCGGCGCCCATCTGAGCTCGCTCCGCAGACTTGCTTGCGGCCGGTTTGACATTGTGGACGCAACGAGCCTTGACGCTCTGTTGCAGATGCCTCTTTCCGAGCTGGAAAAACGGGTGATCCCTTTCCTGAAACTTGCGCCCTGAAGAGCCGCAAAGTTCGTAGAATCTCCCAGGCCTATCTGCCTCATGAAAATCCTGCGTAGTCCCGATGAGTTTCGTCGGACCGGAGCCGCCGTCTTCGGGGCGGTGGGAGTCTTTGATGGCGTTCATCTTGGCCACCAGCAGATCCTGCGGGGAGCGATAGAGGAATCGAGGCGATCAAACGGCCAGACTCTCGTCGTCACCTTCGACCGGCATCCCAATGCCGTGGTGGCTTCCGACAAAGTCCCCCCTTTTATCTATCCTCTACACAAGCGCCTCGAGGTAGTCCGGGAACTGGGGCCGGACATGCTCTGGCTCATCCCGTTTGATGAGGCCTTCAGCCGGAAGACCGGAGCCTCCTTTGCCGAGCAACTCGCGTCCGATTTCGCCCCATTGGAGAGCCTTTGGATTGGAGCCGATTTCCGATTTGGACACAAGCGGCGCGGCGATGTCGCGTTGCTGCGTGACACCGGCGCGCGATTCCGTTTCAACGTCCACGCGACACCGGCGGTTCTGGCCGATGGCCACCCCATCAGCAGCACCCGCATCCGCGAGGTGATCATGCGAGGTGACCTCGACGCCGCCGCCAAGATGCTGGGCCGCCCCTACACGCTGGCGGGGAAGGTGGTGGAGGGTGACCGACTCGGTCGTACGCTCGGGTTTCCGACCGCAAACATGGATGTCAAAGGTCTGGCAATACCGCCTACAGGAGTGTATGCCGCTCTCGCTCAATCAGGCGGCAAGACCCATCAAGCCGTTCTCAATATTGGCTTCCGTCCAACGGTTTGTGGTGCCTCGAAGGAACTCCGCTGCGAGGCTCACATGTTGGATTTTTCAGGGGATCTCTACGGGCACGAAGTCGAGCTGAGTTTCATCGCAAAATTGCGCGAAGAAAAACTCTTCGCGAGCACCGACGCGTTGCGTCAGCAGATAGCCGCAGACATCGCCGCCGCCCAGCTTCTGTTTTAGTACCACGGTCTGAATTCAATCCCGAACACTCACGTCACTTTCTCCACTCCCGATATC
Organism: Akkermansia muciniphila; assembly: GCA_945865375.1. Taxonomy (GTDB): domain Bacteria; phylum Verrucomicrobiota; class Verrucomicrobiia; order Limisphaerales; family F1-80-MAGS106; genus F1-80-MAGS106. The sequence goes on from CAMBEJ010000137.1 coordinate 12,553, forward strand.
CAGCGTGGTCCGCAAACGATAGAACCGCTGGAGGGAAATCGGGGGGAGGTCGGAGATGACCATGCGTTCACCACCTCTACTTCCACATCCGTGTGAAACTTCCTCGAGATCATCGACTTCCGAGCCCACTCCAGCCTTCCAGCTTTCCAGCTTTCCAGCTTTCCACGATGTTTTCCATTGAAACTTCACCTACCTTGAACAGGGCGTTGACATGGTTCGGCATCACTACCCAGGCGCGCAGTTCATAACGTTCCGCGTGGGAAACCAGCAAGGCATTCTCGATTAACTGCGCCACGTCCGGACGCCGCAGATAGGCTTCGCCATGGCCAAGATCAACACGGAGAAACCTTAAGAAGACAGCGTAGTCGCCGCAAAGAATCCGAGCAAGGAATTCATGCGAGTTTCTCCGGCGCGCGCCCATCCTGGGCGCAGCATCGACGAAGGTCGAAAGGCCAAGGCAGAAGGCCAAGGCAGAAGGTTGAAGGTTGAAGGTAGGGTGGTTGTGGAAATTCCAGCGCCTCGCCCGGTCCCAAGCTGCTGCGGCCTGGAAGGCCGCGCGCCGGAAAAACTCGCGACCGCTGCGCGGGCTTTTCCTTTCCCATTTTCAAACGTCCAGACCTCGGTAAAATCGGTTGAAATCGTGATCGGGACGCGCAACCCCAATTCCTCCATTTTTCGTAATCGTCATCGTAATCTTACTCGTAATCCTCGGGTGTTGCCCTTGAAACGGAGGGGTGGATTACGATTACGATTACGATTACGATTACGATTACGATTACGATTAGGATTAGGAGCAGGGAATTGGAGTTGCTCGAGCCTCAGGCCAAACAGGGTCGTTTTGCTGAGTTCAGAGACTACGCCCGTCGCTCACGAATGGAGGCACTCTTTGGGTCTCCACACCTTTGGCCATCGCGTTGGTTCACCTGCGCTTTCGAGATTAAAGCCGCGCTCATGTCCCAAAGCGCCCTGGCTCAAAAAGTCATTCCGCGTACTGGCGTCGAGTCGCGGAGCGGGGTGAAAGACGCGCATCTTGAGATTACCACCAAGCAACGGACAATCTTCGTTTGAAGTTCCGCGTTTACGCGGCCCCCGCCGGTGAATCGAACGAGCCGCGTAAACGCGGAACTCCAACCGGTGGTACTTCAAAGGGAGACCGGCCAAGTCTGCCATTGATTCATGGCGAAATGACGTTAAAATGACGTGCATGAAGACGCTGCCAAAAATGGAGATTAGCGAGGACCTCGAAGCTCAAATTATTCAAGGCGTGGAAATCTCGGATTTGTGCAAATCTGATGTCATTCGGCAAGCGCTGAGGATTGGCCTGCCCCAGTTTGCCGCCCGTTTTCAACCCGCACCGCTCTGGTTGGAAGAACGCATCCGCGAAGCCCTCGCCGAACCCGCCGAGCCTGTGACCCCGGCCCAATTTGACCGGACCATGAAAGCCATCGCCGATGGCCGTTAGACTGGTTGTCCATCCAGCGTTTTATCGGCGTATGCGCCATTACCGCGACCGCATTGGCGTTCAGGAGGCCCGCCCACAAACCGCGTTCCGGTTTGTGCAGGCCGTACGCGATCTGGTTCCCCAGCTAATGGAGAATCCGGGGCGTGGCCATTCAGCCCGTTTTGAAGCGCGTGATCTGTCTGACATTCTCCGGGTCTCCGTGCCGGGTTTTACTGTGTTCGCCCTGTTCTATCGTTGGGATGGACAAACCCTCACGGTTATCACTTTGGAGCATACCGCCCAGGATTTGCCTGCCCGTCTCGCTGCAGTTCTATCCACGTAAGTGATTTACCGGTGGCATTCCCTGCGATCTATCACCTCATGAACCGGATCGGCGCGAACCGATTTTCAAAAGCCACCTTGGAAAGCGTTCCCAACTAACTTCGGCCCCTGCGAGAGCTGCGCGAGGGCGGATGCGAAGAAAGCAGCGTGGCGCAGACGATGCCGATCAGCGAAACGCGGAAAGTGGTCAGTCCCGCAGAATCGTATCGCGCTACGCTTGCTTAGTCTCCGGGCTTCTGGCACGGTGATGGGATGAGCACAGCCACAATGGAGTTTGCGGCCGAAGGCGTGGACTTTCAACAGTTCGCGCGTGACAAGGCGATGGAGTGGTCGCATTTGTGCCGACGGTTCCTCGACGCGACGCGTAAGGAGATTTTGCTCGGGTCTCCTTCCGCGGAAAAACTTCGGGCGCATCGTGCCGCGACGAAATGGTTGCTGCGGATGGCGCGGGCGATCCACATGACGGCAGCCGATCCCGATTTTCCGGACCGGCGCATCGCCGACGAGTTGGAGGGCCGTGTGATTCAACTCGAACACATCTGGTCACAGATTCACGATCCGATGCCGGAGGCGGAGGCAGACAAGTTGCTAAAGGAAGTTTTTCCCGCATGAACGCGGAGTTGGAAGCGTTGGTGCTCGCTTTGGAGGCGGTCAGCAATGCTCCCGAAGGCGATGAAGCCAATCGGCTTGAGGCGATTCTGAAATCCCGCATGGAGAAAGTGCTAAAACGGCATGTCGGCGTGGATTACGGGCGATTGAAGCGAGCCGTGGAGTCGGCGCACGCGCGTTGGGTCAAAGCGCAGAGGAAATTCCCATCGGTCTAGATTCTCCCAACGCTTCGCGCAGCAAACGTCACATAAAGGGGTCATCTTAGTTTCTTCAACTTTTGAACTTGAAGGCGTGGCTAGCTCGATAGTCTGGCCGACATGGCCCGCAAACTCCGAATCGAAAATCCCGGCCCGATTTACCATCCGCTTGCGATCCGCTTGCGCTGTGAGGAACTCCAAGGGACAGATAAAGCATTTGGTTCGTCCACCCACTACCCGAGAAATCCAGTGATAAACCCGATCGATCCATCCTCCAACTGGCTGATTCAACGACAGTTGCCCCTCATTGGACCACCCCTCGATAAAACCTTGCTGGAAAATTCGTCGCTGACGTGTCACGCAGAGATAACGGCGAGTTTGTCCCGGGCAGGACCCCCACGGTGCTCCAATCGACCAGATTAGTCGATCTTTCGATCCGATAATTCAAGCCCAACGGCGCATCCAACTGCAACTCAATGCCGTTGTTTTCAGTTCCGGTTGCCGCCTTGAAACCAACTCGAATTGGCCCCGCTGCGGACAACGAAGCAACGCGATAGAACCGCTGGCCATGGATCTTCGCAGTGGTGTCCACTACAACCGTGGGCGAACTTGTGCAAGTGAAGGCCCGAATCGCATCCCATTTAACCAAGTTGGTGGACGCCTCCAGTGCATAACTCTTCCCAGGCTCACCGAATACGGACAATTCGAAATCACCGCCGCTCAGCCGTCGTGCAGGTAGGATTTGCAGGTTGTCGAACACCCCGGGCGATTTGCCGGCCAGGAATTCTTGCAGGTTGGTCAACCCATCCAGATCCAAGTCGTCGTTGGCATCGGCAGGATTTGTAGGGTTGAGTCCGTTTGCGAGTTCCCAATCATCGGCCATGCCGTCCCCGTCGTTGTCCACGCTGGCCGTGCCTGCGACAAATCGATTTGCCAGAAACCGCGCCGACGTGGCCCCCAGTTTATCCACGGCTGCAACGGCGTAGCGCACATGCTGTCCTACTCCTATCACGATGTTGGCTTCCGTGAACAACCCGCTGCCCGCCGCCACCTCCCCCACCTTCAGCCAGTTCTCTCCGGGCTTCACCACCCGCCAGACATCGTAGCGGATCACATCCCGGTCGTTGTAGCCGTCATCCTCGGACAGGGTCCACATCAGCACGTTCTTGGCGTCCTCTCCAAAACGCACCGCAACACCGCTGGGCGGGTTAGGCGTTTGTGGTGTGGTCGTCACCTTGATGGCGCGAGTCAACGCGCTTTCGTTTCCAGTCGTATCCACTGCCGAGACGCTGACGAAGTAGTCTGTGCCCAGCGCTAAACCGCGCAGCAGGCTGTTCGTCCCTGTCACGCTGATGGGTGACCCGACCCCTTCAACCGCCGCCGTGCCGTCCCAGGGCGGGCCAACCGTTCCGGCGCGGTAATAGACACGATAGCCCGTGATGTCCGGTTCGCTGTTGGTTTGCCAGGACACCCGGACGCGACTCTGGCCTGCGGTCGCCTGGACCTTGCTCGGCGCAACCGGTGGAACATTGTCGATCAGGTTGATGCCTAATTCCCCCGTCGCATCGCCCGCCACAGAAGCCACGGCAACTTTAGCGGTATGGCCACCCAGAGGCGCTCGCACCGTGAACCGCAGCACCCCGTTAGTGCTCACCCGTTGCACACCTGAGTAATTGCCTGTGACATCGGAATCCAGGATCTCCACGCCGCTGGCAGCAACTGTGAAGAGCCACGGTTGCGTCGCTGCCTGTCCGTTGTTCAACATCAGGTTGGAGACGGTGATCA
>CAMBEJ010000138.1 GCA_945865375.1 Akkermansia muciniphila
CAAACCCGAGCCAATGGTTGCCCTGGAATTATACCAAGGCCCAAGTCACATTGGCCCCAGGGTGAGCCCACCCTGACAACTCCCGCGCAAAAACTTCCGGACGACAACCCGCCGCCGGGGTTTTTACCCCAACGCAGGCTTGCCGAAGGCACACGCCTGTTTGTAGCTGCCTTGGAAAACGGTCTGCCTTTGCTGAGGCTTCAAAAGCTGGACCTGAGGCGGGCGTCTTATGCGGATACGGGCTCGGAGGACCGCGAACAACTGGCGTTCACGCTGGAGCTTCTGACCCTGGCCAAACCGGCGTCAGTGCAGCCATGAGCTGAGAACGGCGGTGGTAGATCCCTCCATCCGACCCATGTTCGCAGGGAACCCTGTCACCCTCGCCCAACATACGGCATCTTGGTCGCCATAATGGTCAGAAAGGCCACGTTCGCGTCCAGGGGCAAACTCGCCATATACAACACCGCTCGCGCGACGTGATCAGGATCCATTGTCGGTTCCGCAGCCATAGAACCATCGGCTTGCAGGACCCCCGCCTTCATTTTGTCGGTCATCTCGGTCGCCGCGTTACCGATGTCAATCTGACCGCAGGCAATATCATATTTTCGCCCATCCAGCGCTGTGGATTTTGTCAGGCCTGTCATCGCATGCTTGGCGGCGGTGTAGGGTGCGGAGTTGGGCCGCGGCACCTGCGCCGATATCGAGCCATTGTTGATGATGCGCCCACCCCGAGGCTGCTGGTGCTTCATGAGTTTGAACGCTTCCTGAGTGCATAGAAAAGCACCGGTGAGGTTGGTGTCCAAAACCGACTTCCATTGCTCGAACGTCAGGTCCTCAAGAAGCACGGAAGGGACGTTAACGCCCGCGTTGTTGAAGAGCACATCAAGCCGGCTGAATTTCTCATGAGTCAGCGCGAACAACTCCCGTACGCTGGCGGGGTTTGTGACATCGGCGGGCGCGACGAGCGCTCGCGATCCTGCTGGCCCTGCCTCGATGAGGGCGCTCTCCAAAGGCTCTCGCCGGCGGCCAGCCAGAACCACGGAATACCCTGCCCGCAAGAGCGTGAGCGCGGTTTTCCGGCCGATTCCAGATCCCGCTCCAGTAACCATCGCAACCCTCGAACTCGAATTCATGCCGCCTTGATAACGGAACGCGGACCTCTGCGCCAGCCCAAGTTCCTCTCGACCGATGACTCCCTTCCCTGGCAACCTTCAGCTAAGCCGCCGCGTGGACCTCCACACCGGATAAGGCCACGCTCCGTTCCGTAAACAGGCGCAACTCACCCCTTCTTGCGAGATCTTGATGGCAAAGCACCACTGCATTTGATTGAATCTGAGCCGACGCATCCGTAGATTGTCTGGAAGCAGTCGCTCAATCGAATGTTATGGAAGATTCAACTGAACCAACGGCTAGCAAACGAAAGTATGTGCGGGCGATTGGCCCTAGGCTGCGGGTGTTGCTTCACGCTGTGTTTGGCCTGGTCGCCCTGCTCGGAGCCAATTCCGCCTACCTCGTCAGCATCACGATCCTCGAGAAAGTCAAAGGACTTTCGTACCAGAATTACTTCTACCAATACATGTTCCTGGCCCACTTGGTCCTGGGACTCATCCTTGTCCTCCCCTTCATTATCTTTGGCATCGGCCATATCGTCAATGCACACCACCGGCCCAATCGCATCGCGGTGCGGGTCGGTTACGGACTGTTCGCGGTCAGTCTGATTCTGCTGTTCTCGGGCGTGGCCCTCACGCGTCTGGATTTTTTTGAACTCAAAAATCCTCACCTCCGAAGCGGGGCCTATTGGGCTCATGTCATCACCCCGGTGCTCGCGGTCTGGCTGTATGTCCTGCACCGGCTGGCCGGACCCAAGATCAAGTGGAAAATGGGGGTTGCGTGGGCCGGAGCCGTTGTGGGTTTGGTGGGTGTCATGGTGCTGCTCCATTCACAAGACCCGCGCGTGTGGAACGTGCGCGCTCCCAAAGACGGTGAAAAGTATTTCCATCCTTCGGCTGCCCGCACAGCCACGGGCAATTTCATCCCCGCCAAAACGTTGATGATGGACGATTATTGCCAGAAGTGCCACGCGGACGTCCATGCCAGCTGGCAACACAGCGCGCACCGCCTCAGTTCCTTCAACAACCCACCCTACCTCTTCAGCGTGCGTGAAACGCGCAAGGTGGCGCTCGAACGAGATGGGAACGTCCAGGCCGCGCGCTGGTGCGCGGGCTGCCACGATATCGCCCCTTTTCTGAGCGGCGCATTCGATGACCCGAAATTCGACGATGTCAACCATCCGACCGCAAACGCCGGAATCACATGCACCTCATGCCATTCCATCACCGCCATCAACAGCACCATCGGCAACGCTTCCTACACCATGGAAGAGCCCATACATTATCCCTTTGCGTTCAGCACCAACGGATTTCTCCAGTTTCTCAACAACCAGCTTGTGAAGGCCAAACCGGAGTTTCACAAACGCACTTTCCTGAAGGATCATCACAAGACGACCGAGTTCTGCTCCGTGTGCCATAAAGTGAGCCTGCCTTTTGAACTCACACAGTACAAGGACTTCCTCCGTGGACAAAACCACTACGATTCTTTCCTGCTCAGCGGGCTTTCAGGCCACAACGCCCGCTCGTTTTATTACCCTAAAACTGCCGAAAAGAACTGCAACGACTGCCATATGCCGCTGAATCCTTCTGAGGATTTTGGTGCCAAGTTTTTCCGCGGCACAAACGTGCTGTCGATCCACAACCACCTGTTCCCATCGGCAAACACCGCCCTGCCTTACCTAAAAAACCAGCCGGATATCGTCAAGAAACACGCCGAGTTTTCAAAGGGCTCGCTCCGACTCGATATCTTCGGCTTGAAAGACGGAGGAGCCATCGACAGCCCGCTCATCGCCCCGCTCCGACCCAAAGTGCCTGAGCTCAAGAAAGGCCAACGCTACCTCCTCGAGGTCGTGCTGCGCACGTTGCGGGTCGGGCATCACTTTACCCAGGGCACCGCAGATTCCAATGAAGTCTGGGTCGATGTCACAGCCCTCAGCGGCGGCCGCGTCGTGGGGCGCAGCGGCGGCTTGGGCGATTCCAATCGAGTGGATCCATGGTCCCACTTCGTCAACGTCTACATGCTCGACAAGAACGGCAACCGCATCGACCGCCGGAATGCCCAGGATATTTTCGTCCCGCTCTACAACAACCAGATCCCGCCCGGCTCAGGCCAGGTTGTGCATTATGCGTTCACCGTTCCCGATGACCTGGATGCGCCCCTGAAATTCGACATCAAACTTCAGTATCGCAAGTTCGACACCACCTACATGCAGCATGTCTACGGCAACCAGTTCACGAATGACCTGCCAATCCGCGAAGTGGCCTCGGATCAGATCGTTTTCCCGGTGGAGGGAGTTCAAGTTGCTGTGGCAAATCCAGAGTCGAAGATCGATCCCTGGCAACGGTGGAACGACTACGGGATCGGGTTATTGCTGAAGGGCGACAAAGGGAGTGAGAAAGGAGAGCTGATCCAGGCCGCTCAAGCCTTCGCGCAGGTTGAAACCTTGGGGCGCCCGGACGGTCCGCTGAACCTCGCGAGGGTCTACTTCAAGGAAGGACGCCTGGACGAGACTGTGGAGGCGTTGCAGCGCGCTTCCAAGTTCGTCGATCCCCCGGCACCGCGATGGACCATCGCGTGGCTCACCGGATTGGTGAACAAACAAAACGGATTCCTCGACAAAGCCATCACGGACCTGCGCTCCATCCTGGAGGATCGGTATCCTGAGCTCGAGACTCGCAACCTCGATTTCAGCATCGACTACGAGGTCATCAACGAACTCGGGCAGACCCTGTTCGAGCGCGCCAAGGCCGAGCGCGGAGAAGCCAACAGACCTCGTCAAACAGAGTTCTTGAAACAGGCTGTCGCCCGATTCGAAAAAACCCTCACCATCGATTCCGAAAACGTCGCCGCCCATTACAATCTCGCGCTGATCCATGCGCAGTTGGGGGACAACAAAAAGGCCGACGAACACCGTGCCTTGCACGAGCGCTATCGCCCTGACGACAACGCCCGCGACAAGGCCGTCGCCATCCACCGCCGAAAAAATCCGGCCGCCGACCACGCCGCCCAAGCGATCGTCATCTATGACCTGCAGAGGCCGGACGCCCCAGGACTTCGAAAAGCCAGCCCGCCCCGGCCAGCGGCGGCCATCCCTTGAGTGTTCTAACAGGATTTAGCACTGCCGCGAAGGCCATGAGCCTGCCGGATCCCAGCTCCGATTTTGAGAGTGTGTGGAACGAGTCTCTACCAGCGCGGAGCGGCCTTGGCGGCTTCCCTCTGTGACTCGGGGCCGAATTTCCAGACAGGCGGTCGCCATACCAAAGAGGTGGCGCTTGCCGATCTGATCCGTTATAGAAGGGCCTGTGAACGTTGATGAGATTCTCAGGCAATTGAATGGAGAGGATGTGGAGTTCATCTTGATCGGAGGCATGAACTTCCTGTTGCGCCACGTCCCAGAACTGACTTTCGACGTGGACGTTTGGGTCAAGGATGAACTGGACAATCTGGCGCGGCTAAACCGTGCTTTGCGGCGACTAGGCGCTGAATGGGGACCTAGCGAAGAGGATTGGAAGCCGGTGTCGGAGAACAATCGATGGCTGTTGTCACAATCGGTTTTTTGTTTGACGACACAATACGGTGCGCTTGATATCTTCCGGGAAGTCCTGGGTCTTGAAGGACGCTTCGTTGAGTGCAGAACGAGGGTGATCCCCTCACAAACCGCGGGCGGCGCGGCCTTTTTGGCGATGTCCGATGAGGACATGCTGGCCTGCCAGTTGGCACTGCTACCACAGCACCAAAAACGGCGAAGGATCGACGTTCTCTTGAACGCCATCGCACACTCAAGAACCCATATCGGTTAATCTATGGACTTGTCCGCAACAAAACAGTTTGAGGAAACAAAACGCTGGACGGCCTACGATCCCGTCCAGCGCTGGCGTCACATCCAGGAAACGATCGCCTGGGCCGAATCGAACCTCCCGCCTGAACAACGTCGCAACCGGCCCCGTGTTCGGAAAATCATCGACGCCCCTCTCGCTGCGGAACGGCGAACTTAAATCCAAAAATCGCCGAAACTTAAGGGACGGAACAGTTGGGGCCAGTCACCGTTGGCTGGATCATGCAGATCGTTCTCCTCGTGGACAGCGCTGCCTAGCCGGTTCCGTCATCCAGTAAAGCTGCGGAATCTTTGTCCAGCAAGAGCACCGCATGCCGTTGCCGACGGAGGATGGAGGCGGGGCAGGACGTGGAAATGGGCTCCCGCAACGCGGCTCTCACGGCCTTTGCCTTTCGTGTCTCCGGACAAAGGCAGATCATCCTCTTGGCGGCGCACAACGCAGGGATGGTCAGCGTATAGGCGTAAGGCGGCACAGTCTCCAAGCTCGCAAAATGGCCTTCGCGTACTTGCTGCATTTTGCACGCCTCGTCGAGCTTCACCAGTTTGATCGGAACCGTGTCCTCAAAATTCGCCACGGGCGGATCATTGAAAGCAAGATGTCCGTTCTCTCCGATGCCGAGGCAGCAAAGGTCCACCGGCCCCTCCTTCAACAAGGCCGCGTAACGGGAGCATTCTTCAAGCGGTAACGGAGCGTCCCCTTCGATGTAATGGAACCTGCCGGGCTGAAGCGTGCTTTCCACACGTTCGCGCATGTACCGTCGGAAACTGGCCCTGTGCCCGCCGTCGATGCCGAGATATTCGTCCATGTGAAATAGCGTGATCTTCGACCAATCCACGCCTCCCAGGGTTGTCAACCTTTCGAGGAATTGAATTTGTGAATTTCCGGTGGCGAGGATCACACGCGCAGACCCCTGCCGGGTGATTACTTCGCACAAATACGACTTGACCTCTGACGCCACAGAGACGGATAGATCGGATTGGCTGGAATAAACCCGGACTTCAAGCTCATCCACTCGAAAAGTTCCAAAAGGGACCGAATTGGCTGGTTCGCTCGTATGCATGAATTTCGAGAAATAAGGTCAGCGACCGGCAAGAATGTCAATGGCGTGGAGACCCTCTTCAAGGCCCTCCGCACCACCCAGTTGCCAAATTTGGAACTGCTCATTCCAACGAGCGATCAAGATGAGACAAAGGCGCGCCGGATGGAAGGTGGCTGGCTAGGCGCAAGGAAGGAACATATCCCCAGTGATCTGTGACCGACGCGCAACAACGCTAGACGCCTGCCAGACCAGCGAATTAGTCTCATCTTGATCGCGACTTGGAATAAACCCTCTGGAACAGCATGATCAAGGAGCTGCGAGAGTGGCGACCCTAACGGGACTCGAACCCGTGCACCCGCCGTGAAAGGGCGGTGTCCTAACCGCTAGACGATAGGGTCACCCAGAAGGCGAGAATAACTAATCTATTCGCCGAGCGTTGTCACGTGAAATGATAGGCCGAGAGGTCCGAATCTTGTGATGGATGATCTTTACCCTTTATTTCGACCAGAAGCCGACTATGTTCTTCGCCCTGAATTAAGAAAATGGACGCGGAGCATATCAGAAATTTTAGCATCATTGCCCACATCGACCACGGAAAGACGACTCTTTCCGACCGTTTGCTGCAATCGACAGGAACTGTAGCGAACAGGGACATGCACGAGCAGATGCTTGATTCCATGGATTTGGAACGAGAGCGTGGCATCACGATCAAGGCGCATCCGGTCACGATGCTTTACACCGCTAAAAACGGGGAAATTTACGAGCTGAACCTCATCGACACTCCTGGGCATGTCGATTTCTCCTATGAAGTCTCCCGGAGCCTCAGCGCCTGCGAAGGCGCCGTGCTCATCATCGACGCCGCCCAGGGGGTCGAAGCGCAGACCGTCGCCAATGTCCATCTGGCGATGAAGCAGAATCTCACCATCATCCCGGTGATCAACAAGATCGATCTTCCTCACGCCAATGTGCCGCTGACAAAAACGCAACTTGAGGACATTCTCGCTATTCCGGCGGAGACCGCCATTGAGGCGAGCGCCAAGGAAGGCATTGGCATCATCGATATTCTCGAAGCCATCGTACTCAGGATCCCCGCCCCAAAGCCAACCGGAGAACGATCTCTCCAGGCGTTGACATTTGATTCCTACTTCGACACCTACAAGGGCGTGGTCTCCCATGTCCGCGTGTTCAACGGAGAGCTTCGCGCCGGAATGATGGGGAAGCTGTTGCACTCGGGCAAAACCGTTGAGATCAAGGAAGTGGGCAGCTTTAACCCGAAACCTTATGTCCGGGAGCGCTTGACAGTGGGTGAAACCGGCTATTTCACGGCCAATATTAAGAGCCCACACGACGTCAAAATGGGCGACACGCTCACCGAGTCACGAATCCCCTCCCCTCCAATCGCCGGTTTCGTGGAGATTCATCCCATGGTGTTCAGCGGCATCTACCCGATCAACACCTCCGATTACGAGAACTTGAAGGCGAACCTGGCGAAACTGCAGCTCAATGATTCGGCGTTTCAGTTCACTTCAGAAAGCTCGGTGGCATTGGGATTCGGTTTCCGATGCGGTTTCCTCGGGCTACTCCATCTCGAAATTGTTCAGGAACGACTTCGGCGTGAGTACAAGATGGACATCATCGCCACCTACCCGAGCGTGATCTACAAGGTGACTTTGACAGATGGCCAGGTGAAGGATATCGACAACCCGGCCTACATGCCGGAACCCAATTTCATCCAATCCATCATGGAACCGATGGTGGACGCGTTCGTCATCTGCCCGAACGAAAGCATCGGCGATATCATGTCATTGATCACCGAAAAGCGTGGCACGATCGATCATACCGAGACGCTTGATATCCGCAGGATCATGCTCACCTGCAAGCTGCCATTGAACGAAATCCTCATCGATTTCCATGATCGCATCAAGAGCATCACACGGGGGTATGGCTCGATGGATTACGAGCACGCGGGCTACGGTGAATCCGAGATGGTGAAGCTGGAGATGTTGGTGAACAGTGAACCCATCGACGCCTTCTCCTGCATCGTGCACCGCTCCAAGGCAGAGAGCCGGGGCCGCGTCCTTGCCGCCAAGCTCAAGGAAGTCATCCACCGCCAGCAATACCAGGTCTCGATCCAGGCGGCGATCGGCGGCAAAGTGGTCGCACGGGAAAACATCAGCGCCCTCCGCAAAGACGTGACCGCGAAGTGCTATGGAGGGGACATCTCCCGAAAGCGCAAGCTTCTTGAAAAGCAAAAAGAGGGCAAAAAACGGATGAAATCAGTGGGCTCAGTGGATATCCCACAGGAAGCGTTCATCGAGGTGCTCAAAGCCTAGCCAAACAGATTTGAAATTTGAACCACAGAGATACAGAGGGGAAAAAGTTTGGTCTCATTTTTTGTTTTTCTCTGTACCTCTGTGGTTCAAAATCTGAGAGATAATTCATCGAGATTTAGGATTTAAGAATCTAAGTGCCTCATTAGTTGAAAGTTCTCATCGCGTTGCCGCACTCAACACAATGCACAATGAAAATGACCCCTGAAAATCCCTCGAACTTGCGGCCATTCTAATCATGTTTTATCTCCGCTGGCTCCTCTCCAGATCCGTCCGGCAAGCCACTGAATTTCACAGGCAGGCCCATCGGCTTCTGAACGCTCAACGCGACCTGTTATCAGAAAAAGCCGCTCGGGAGCTGAGCGCAGCTATCGCGGATTTGAAATCGGCAACCCGCTCGGGCGCATCCGCCGAAAACCTCAAGCAATCGATGAACCGGCTGGAGGATGTCGCCAACACCTGGCTCAAGCCCTACCCTCATGCGGGCATCCGCGAAAACATCGAAGTTTTTCTGGTGGCTGGCGCGGTCGCCATTGCGTTTCGAACTTTTTTTCTTCAACCCATGGCGATCCCATCGGGTTCCGCGCAACCTACCTTCTACGGAATTGTGCATGAGGACTTCCGGAACAGGCCGGAACTCAAGTTCCCAACGTTCCCCAAGAGCTGGAAACGTTACATGTGGGATGGCGAATCCTACTACCACGTCACCGCTGAAGAGGATGGCCCCCTTCAGGTTCTTGACGAGAAACCGACGCGTTTTTTTCTCTTCTTCAAAAAGCAGCGCCTCAAGGTGGGTGGCAAGACCCATACGGTTTGGTCGCCGCCCGACGATCTGTTGACCCGCGCCCGGTTGCAAGAAGGTCAGCCATTGCGAAAAGGCGAAGACATCATGAAACTTAAGGTGGTCAGCGGGGATCACTTGTTCATCGACCGCATGACTTACAATTTCAGGCAACCGCGCCGAGGGGAAACAATCGTGTTCTTGTCGCAAGACATACCCAAACTGATCCAGGACACCCATTACATCAAGCGGCTTGTGGCATTGGGCAACGAAACGGTTCGAATAGGCAATGACCGCCACTTGATCGTCAACGGCCGCCGACTCGATGCTGCAACCCCGGGATTCGAGCACGTTTACGGGTTCACCGGCGAAGCCCGGGTGGATGATTACTCGGGACATGCCAACGGGCTGGTAGCGGCCCGGGCACGTCGACCCGGGCTAGCCGAGTTGTTTCCGGAGGAGACCTCCGAGTTCAAGGTGCGGTCAAACCATTATCTGACGATGGGAGATAACACGCTCAACAGCTATGACTCCCGCGACTGGGGGGACTTTCCACGTGAGAAGACTATCGGTCGTTCATGTCTTGTTTTCTGGCCGATCACCCAGCGGTTCGGCTGGGGCAGCCAATAGCCCCCGTTCCCATGCATGCAGCCCGTCGCAGCCTTGAGTATCTCCACGCTGTCGTCGTGGTTTGCCTTTCGGTTCGCGCGTTTTTTTTCCTACCTGTCCAGGTGCCCACCGACTCCATGGCCCCGGCGCTGCGCGGCCATCGGATAGAGGACCTTTCTGACACCCCGGCTCCGGAGCGCTCCGCCAGCCGACTCCGGGCTCTCTTTGATTTGCTTGCGCGGGGCCAGCGCGATTGGTTCTTCATGGCACCACAATCCGGGACCGTGAACGTGTTGGATGCGGCCCCACAACCTGTTCTGCTGGGTCTGACCCGACAACGATTGCAGTTTCAATCTGAAGTAATCCCGTTATGGAATGCCCCTCAAAATCTTCTCAAAACGGTTGGGCTGGACGATGGCGACGAGTTCCAAGCCGGAGAAACCTTTCTGCATGCGCGAACCGTGTCTGGTGATCGCTTTTTGGTGAACCGATTCGCGGTCAACTTCTCACGCCCGAAAACAGAGGATATAGTGGTGTTTCAAAATCAGACGTTGCACGCGCTCCCAAAGGGGGTTTGTTTCGTGAAACGACTCGCCAGACTGGATAACACGACCGCGCGGCCAGAGTTTCGATCTCGGCCACCCTCCCTCGTCGCAGGCACTCATCAGGGGGTGTCCGCGAGCCCGGGGCATGCGTTCCTCTTGGGAGACAATCGGGAGGTGTCGTTTGATTCCCGGGATTGGGGAGAGATTCCTAACGACTGGATCATCGGCCGGGCCGGCACGGTCTTCTGGCCTCTTTCGCCTCGATGTTTCAAGACGCCCAAGTAGCCAACAACCACTAGCCAGACAAGCCAGGGAAGAGTAACACTAAGGCATGATTGCCGAACAACCGAAGCGGCCCGTCAGAATCCTGATTGTGGAGGATTCCGAATTTGACGCAAAAATCATCGTCACGACTCTGAAGCAGGGTGGTTACGCGCCCCTGTTCGAACGCGTTGAAAACCCGGCTGACCTGCAAGAATCGCTCCGCGTCTCAACCTGGGACGTCATCATCAGCGACTACAATATGCCGAACTTCACGGCCCTGGACGCCTTGGAAATTGTGCAGGGCAGCCGATTGGACGTCCCGTTTATTATTGTTTCGGGTGGCATCGGGGAGGCCACCGCGGTCGCCGCCATGAAAGCGGGAGCTCACGATTACGTGATGAAGGGCAATCAGGCGCGCCTTTGCCCCGTGGTCGAGCGGGAGTTGCGCGAGGCTGCGGACCGCCAGGCTCGGCGGAACGCGGAGGTGGCTCTGCGCGAAAGCGAATTGCGCTATCGGCTCCTCTGGGAAACCGCCACCGATGCCGTCCTCCTCATCGACACCCACGGCAAGATCGAGTTCGCCAATTCCGCTGTGTGGGAGGTGTTCGGCTACAAATCGGAGGAACTCGTCGGTCAGCCGATTCAATTACTCCAGCCTGACTCCCTCCGCGAAACACACCATCGCGCTTTTGAAAAATACCAGACGACAGGACATCACACCGCCGACTGGCGCGCGCTGGAAACCCTCGCCAAACGCAAGGACGGCTTGGAGATCCCTGTCGAAATGGGGATCGGCAAGATGTCGCTCCATTCCAAAACCTGGTTCGTGGGTTTCGTGCGCGACATCTCACAACGCAAAAGCACGGAGCGCACTCTCCTCGAAAATGCCGAGCAGTTCAGGGCGGCTCGGGAAATCCAGGAACGCCTCTTCCCAAAATCAGCCCCGAAAATAAAAGGGTTCGACATCGCCGGAATATCGGTCCCGGCCGCGGCGGCGGGCGGCGATTATTTCGATTTCATCCCCATGCTCAACGATCGCGTGGGGGTGGTGGTGGCGGACGTGAGCGGACACGGAATCGGTCCTGCGCTCCTGATGGCGGAAACTCGGGCCTACTTGCGCATTCTGGCCCGGAACAGGGAGAACATCGGGGAGATCCTCACCCGAGCGAACATGATGCTGACCGAAGACCTCAGCCCGGAACAGTTCATCACCCTGCTGCTGGCCTGTATCGATCCCGCAACAAAAACCCTCATCTACGCCAACGCCGGCCATCCAGCGGGCGTTCTCATCGGAGCTAATGGGGAGCTTCGAGCTGAGCTGAAGCGAACCGGTGTGCCGTTGGGCATGCACTCTAGAACCACCTTTCAACCAGCCGCCGAGATCAAGCTTGTCCCTGGGGATACACTGTTGATTTTCAGTGATGGCGTAGAGGAAACAATGACACCCAGCGGGGAGTTCTTCGAACGCGAACGAGTGGTTCAGCACCTGATCCAGAACCGCCACTTGCCGGCTCGTGAAATCGTCGACTCGCTGCACGCGCAAGTCCGGACCTTCGCGAAAGGGGAGCCGCAATCGGATGATTTTACGGTCATCGTCGTCAAGGTGCTCGAGTAGTCGAGCTCTGGAAGGACGATTCTTTCCTCGCTTTCGCACGAGGCACTGATTAGCTTCACCCCACGACTTGCCCGACCACGGAACCAATCCGGGAGGGCCCGGCTAGGCGAACCGAGACAATCATTAGGCAAGCCACCGACGGGAAACGCTGACGAGCAATCCGCACAAATCAAGGTTCCGCCCCCGATGAAAGAGGCATTCACCACCCGATTCCGGAGGGGTCCGACCGACGGGGTCCGCGTATCCTGATCCTCCTGTTCGGCCTGATTTTCTTGATGCTGATCTTGTTCCGCAACGTGTTCACTTCGTGAAGCCAGGGGAGCAGGGTGTTCTTTATTCGAGGTTGTTCGGCACAGAGCTATCCCATGCTTACACCGAAGGTCTGACCGTGATCTGGCCTTGGAACATCATGTATATCTATGATGTCAGAGCGCAGCAGGTTCAGGACAAATTCCAGGTTCTGAGCAAAGACGGGCTCGCCATCGCCGTGGAGATCTCCATCCGTTTCCATCCGATTCGGCATTCCCTGCCCTTTGTGCACGTCGAGATTGGCCCGGATTACGTCACAAAGGTAGGCAGCAGCTCCTGAATCCCCGTGCGGTAAACACGAGTGGCATCCCGCAGCAACTGCTGGGTCTGTTCGGGGCTCAGAGCAACACGGATAGAGCAGGCCGAAGCCTCCGTGTTTTCGCCGCCTGGCCCGTCCATCGGCCAGACGGACGGAGCGTCCCGGACGGAGCGCAGCCAGTATCTGGCCAAATCTCCCGTGCGATAGAGTCGTGCGCCGGGCAGAGATGCGAAAGGATCCGGCACAAACCTCTCGGCTGTCAGCCCCGGCCGGGCATGATAACCCCGTGCCAGGTTGATTCCACCAATGTGCAACTCGCCCGCCACACCTCTCGGAACAAGTTGTCCTTGAGGGTCCAGGACGTAAAGCTGGGTGTTCGCGATCGGTCGGCCGATCGGTACCGTCCGGCTTCCCCGGCCCTCGCGGCAGTCCCAATAACTCACGTCCACCGCCGCCTCCGTCGGACCGTACAGATTGTGCAGCTCGGCATCGCACCGTTCGAAGAAGCGGTCGCGCAGATCCGCAGGCAAGGCCTCCCCGCTACAGATCACGCGTCGCAAACTCGAGCAACGTCCCGCGCGGGGTTCGTCCAGAAAAGCTTGGAGCATGGGAGGCACGAAATGCAATGTGGTGACTTCCTCCCGACGAATCAAATCAACAAGGTAAACCGGATCACGGTGGCCTCCGGGCCGGGCGAGCACCAGCCGTGCCCCCGTCCTCAGGGGCCAAAAAAATTCCCACACCGACACGTCGAAACTGAAAGGCGTTTTTTGAAGGACGCAGTCCTCGGGCCCGAGCCGATACGCATCCTGCATCCAGAGCAGACGGTTCCGAATCGCTTCATGGGTGTTCATGGCACCTTTAGGCCGCCCAGTGGATCCGGAGGTGTAGAATCATGTAAGCCAGTTGAGACGGGTGCCTTACCGGCCTCCGACCAACGCTTCCACGGCCCTTCTGAACCACTTCCGGCCATTTGCTGTCCAAGCACACGCTCCGGATCGCGTTGCCCCCTAGACTCGCCAAAACCGGACGCAACCGCTCTTGGGTCAGCACCACCGAGATCGCCGAGTCCTCCAACATGAACGCCAGTCGATCAGGTGGATACTCAGGATCCAGTGGCACATAAGCGCCTCCTGCTTTCAGGATGCCGAACAGACCGACGACAAGCTCAAGCGACCGTTCCAGAAACACCCCAACCAATTGGTCACCTCGAATCCCCTGCGCTTGCAAAAACGCCGCGAGCTCCTCCGCAAGCCGGTTCAATTCTCCGTAGGAATGCGAACGTTCTTCGAAAACGACCGCCACACGGTCAGGGAAAGCCTCCGCCTGTTGTTCGAAATCATCCACCATGGATCGGTAGGCCCCGTAGTCCTTCACCGTGTCGTTCCACATCCGAAGTTGCCGCTGCCTTTCTTCGGCACTCGCCAAAGGCAACCGGGATACGGGCGCCTCAGGCTCAGCCAGGATGCCGCGCAGCAACGTCTCAAAGCTCGCCGCCAGGCATCGCACCCTGTATGGATCGAAGAGATCGGTGTTATATTCCCACGTCATCACCAAGCCGCTTTCCGTGGTTTCGACGAAAACGGTCAGATCGAACTTGGCGGTGTGGTTGGGGATTTCGTGGAACTCAAGTGCCAGATCCCCAAGCCGCTTGGGAGGCATCAATGCATTTTGAAGAACCAACATGACCTGGAAGATCGGGCTGTGGGCCAGGTTGCGGTCTGGCCGCAACGCTTCCACGAGATGCTCAAAGGGAACTTCCTGGTGCGAGAAATCCTCCAGCACACTCTCCTGGACTTGTTCGAGCAAACGGATGAAACTCGGGTCGGAGGCTAAGCTCGTGCGCAAAGCCAGGGTGTTGGCGAAAAAGCCGATCAAAGGCTCGGTTTCGGGCGCGTGCCGGTTCGCGACCGCCGTGCCAATCACCACCTCTTGTTGCCGACTGATGCGGCAGAGAAAAACGGCGAACGCCGCCTGCAGGGTCATGAACAAAGTTGAACCACGGCTTTCCTGAAAACCGATCCATCGGCGGCTCAGCGTTTCGGGAAGCGCGCAACGCAGGGTGGACCCACGGTAGCTCTGGGCCGCAGGCCGCGGTCGGTCTGTGGGCAAAGGCAGCAGAGAAGGGGCGCCGTGCAACCGCTGCCGCCAATACTGCACCTCCCGCTCCAGCCCCTTTCCCTCAAAGCGTT
Source organism: Akkermansia muciniphila (assembly GCA_945865375.1). GTDB lineage: Bacteria > Verrucomicrobiota > Verrucomicrobiia > Limisphaerales > F1-80-MAGS106 > F1-80-MAGS106. Next base: position 14,890 of record CAMBEJ010000138.1, read on the forward strand.
TCCGCTGCCAGAGAACGTAATCCACGAATTGAACCGTCAACTCGGGCAATCGCGGGGTGGCTCCAGACGCCAGTGCCGAATAGATCTCCGACAATTCCCGGACGAAGAGTCCCACGGACCAGCCGTCTGAAACGAGATGATGCATGACCACCTGAAAGACGGTGTCCTCTTCGCCGCACCGGCACACACGCACCCGCAGCAGGTTTCCCGACACCAGATCAAAGGGCTGATCGATCCTCTGCCGCAGCACACGCTCCAGTTCGTTCTTTCTGGAATCGGCATCCATCCCGGCCAGATCCACAAACTCCACGGGACTGAAATCATCTGGCCGAAGATACTGCGCCGGCTCGCCTTCCCGGGAGAAAAACCCCATCCTCAACGCTTCATGCCGCTCTAAAATGATGCGGATGCCCCGCTCAAACAAGGCCGCCTGGAATGGTCCCTGAACCCGCACGGTGCCAAACATGTTATACGCGGAGTTTGGCCCTTCCAATTGGTGCAAAAACCAAAGCCGTTGTTGGGAAAAACTCAGGGGCTGCAACACCTCCCTCGGCTGCCGCAGCAGCGGCGGCACGGGTTCTTCTTGGGAATCTCCTCGCGATATCCTCTCCAGCCATGCCGCCTGCTGACGGATCGTAGGGTGGTCAAAAATCGCACGGATGGGAACCGTCTGTTTGAAAGCGCGACCCATCCGTGAAGCCAGCCGCACTGCTAACAGGGAGTGCCCTCCCATCTCAAAAAATCGATCATCCAACCCGATCGATTTCCGAGCCAAAACGGCCCGCCAAATGGTTTGAAGAATCTCCTGGCCCGGTTCGATCGGCGGAGCTGCCGACTCCCCCAAGGGCCGATCTTGTTGGAGAGGATCGGGCAGCGCCCGCAGGTCCAGCTTCCCATTCGAGGTCAGGGGGAAATGGTCCAGCAGAACAAAGAACGCAGGGACCATGTGATGGGGCAGCCATTACCGAAGGAATTCTCTTGCGATTGCCGGGTTGTCGCGTGCGAATTCAACCCGTTTGGAGGTCCAATAAGCCACCAGATGGTCCTCACCTCGAGAATCCCTCCAAACAACGACACGCGAGTCCAGGACGTCGGGGCGGCGGCGCAGCGTTTCCTCTATCTCACCGGGTTCGATTCGGAACCCACGCAGCTTGACCTGCTGGTCGGTGCGCCCAAGGAATCCCACCTCTCCGGCGACGGTCCACCGGCCCAAGTCTCCTGTGCGATAGAGCCGCTCGCCGGGCCCGGCCCCGAAAGGATCAGGCACGAACCTCTCCGCCGTCAGCGCCGGCTGTCGCCAGTAGCCCCGAGCTAGCCCTGCCCCCCCCCCAGGTAAAGCTCCCCCGCAACGCCGATCGGAACCGGTTGCATGGCCTCGTCCAGGATGTGGAGGAAGGTCTGGGCGATGGGCCGGCCGATAGGGATGCCACGGGGGTAGGCCTCTCCCGCATTCACAAAATGAGACGCGCTCCACACCGTCATCTCGGTCGGGCCGTAAGCATTGCAATAATTCAACTCCCTCGCGTAGTGCAGCGCGTCTCCGGCCTGAGCAGCCTCCCCGGCGGTGATCAAAAGGCGAAGACCAGGCAGTGTCGCGTGTTCGAAAAGCCGCACCAAACTCGGGGGCAACGTCGCCACGGTCACGCTCATTCGCTCGATCATCCCGATCAGGCCCTCAGGGTCCCCGACAGCGTCTTTGGAAACCAACACCAGCCGGGCTCCGGAAAGCAGCGCCATGAGAAATTCAAAAATGGACGCGTCGAAAGAAATGCTCGCGAACTGCAGGATTCCGTCCTCGGGGGTGAGGTCAAACAAGAAGCTCTGCTGCCGGAA
>CAMBEJ010000139.1 GCA_945865375.1 Akkermansia muciniphila
TTACCCTTTGACAATGCCCGTGGCTCCGCTTTGGAAAGTGCCGCCGCCCTGGATGTGCTCGTGGCCAAAGGCCGATGTTCTGGGGAGGAAGTGCTGTCAGGAAAAGACCGCCTCTGGAGCGTCGTTTCGATGCTAGTCGCCTTGATAAAGCCCAACTCCGATTACCGGTTGCACGAGGGAAACCCGGGATAGGATTACGATTACGATTACGAGAAGATCTGGAAAAATCTAAGATGCGCACGCGATCATGCCTCGCTACACGACCCTCTTGACAACCCTCATAGGGACTCGACCCGATTGTTAGCCCTTCTACAATTCCGGGATTTCGGTGACGCCTAACTTGCGAACCGCATGATCGGCCCAGAAACTGAACTGCCAGTCTCCAAGCAGGAGGTGCTGAATGTCTCGCCCAATATCATCTTGAGTCGAATAGTCGCCCAGCTGGCCGGAATGATCAGAAATCTGAAAAATCAGAGCGATGATCTTCCTTTGCTTGGCCTTCGGAACACCAACCAAGAACGACGATGCTTTGCCTGAAAGAACCGGATCGCAGGCAAATGAGCTATGCATGTCCAAGCTGCCTCGCCAAATCTCTCAGTCGAACTTTCTTTCCGCCATCCATCTCCTTCATGACCCGAGTGGCCTCGCGCTTTCCAGCAAGCGACTCGTGCTTCAAGCGGAGGAGATATGCCGCAGCCATGCGCCGCTCCGCTTCCGAAAGCTTCGAAAGTCGCTGCTTAAGATCGAGAATTGCTAACGCCGTAATAAAGGCATTGGCAAGCCAAGAGCCGACCAGTCAAGGATGGCGTCTGCTGACACCATGCAGAATCCTCAGCCCAAAAGTGCTGAGCGAACAGCTCGCTACCTCTTTACGGCAACCCTGAAAAAGGTGCCCATCGTGTTCAAAGGACCGGCTGAGGCCCATGTGCTCACTCCGCTGGCCCCAACCACAGACCCGACGGCGACCCAAGTCTTCAAATCTTCACTGGCTTCAACGACCACCGGAAGTCCACCGCCGACTCGAAAACGGATGCCAACCGGCTTCCCTTCGGACATGACAATGCGCTCAATTTTTACCTCAGGATAGCCTGGCACGCCGCTGACCCACTCTGGGAGTGAGCCATCGGATTCGGCAGGCAGGCAGGGGGAAAGTCCGGTTAGGTTCGCAAAGGCCACCGCCCGTGGCGGCGTATCGTCGGTGTTGGGAGTTCCCTCAGGCACGGCCCACGAATACCAATGTTGCGCCCACACAATGGTGATGGGGGACTTCCGGTAGGCATCCGTCGTGGTTTGGATCCGGAACGTTGTGCGATAGGGCACGGGTTCCCAGAGCATTTGGTCGTGCCGCCACCCTCCTGAGACGTCCGTCCAGTGTTGGGGCGTATCGATCCGCAAAACTCCGAGCTGATCACTGAGCCCGACGACGGAAAGGGCGTCGAAATTCACCTTGTCAAAGTAGCGGTCGTCTGGAAAATCGATTACGTACTCGAAGAGTCCGTCACCCAGAAAGCGACTTTCCAATCGCAGGAGATCCGCCGCCACGAGGCGCGGTTCTAGCAATATGGCGGCAATGGCGAGCATCCGCAGCGCATGCGCGACTTTCATATGTTTTCCAAAGATTGATAAGAACCTATCCGTGCCCATGACCTCCCCAACGCAAAGGTCAGCGACGGGAGCCAGCCGCCGATGACGCTCGTATTTCACTCTGAGCGAAACGGCTGGCTCCCGTTTCTCCACGGACCCAGGAGTCTTACTTCGCCTGTGTTTGCCAATGGTCCGAGCATTTCAAGATCGCTCCTGACCTGATCGGTGCCGAGCAACTGCGGCAGTATTTCATGCATCTGAAGTGCATCAAGAAAGTTGCCCGCCAAACTTCCACCCAGGAGAAGAGATTTTCGAAGCGGTCCTGCCGATCGAGAAGAAGCCCGTGCCGACTCCCCAATGTCCTCACTGTAAAAGGCCGATGGTGCTGCTGGGCAGGTGGCACACTGGCCAGTCTTCGTTGGCCATTGCGCGAGCTTCTCCATGACCCTGCAAACGCCAGCATTAAACTCCGATAACGCGGCTCAAGCCGCGCACAGGATCGCTTTGCTCATCACCGGCCCAAACCGGTGCTTTCCGGCACCACTGCCGAGCCACGTTCTGAGAAAATCCCTTCAAATTAGCAAACCGGAGCACTGGGAACCCTTTGGGAAGGCCCCAGGTGAACCAGAGCAGAAGACCAACAGTGACTTAACGGCTCCCTTCTTGCTCCGGACCCCCCAGACCGAAACACTTTCCGCAAGACACGCCCGCCTCGTCGTTTTCGAACTTCCTAAGGCTCGCGCACATTCGAACGCGCCTACGTTCAACCCAGGAATGCAATGAACACCGGAGGATCTACTCCCTTTTCAACAGGGTCGCCCAGCCAAGCTCAACGCGTATTCTCCCTCCCGCGTTCTCTACATTCCTTTCCAAGTTAGGCGCTTCGGCTCTTCCGGTCACGCTTAATAAGCTGAGTCTTGCGGAGGCGCATCTCACCACGCATGACGAAGAGCACGAATACTCGGGTGCCGCCGTAACGGTAGAACACACGGCAAGGTGCTTCGACAATCTGGCGGTAACGCGACCGCTGCATCTCTGGTGGACGGGGACCGCTCTCTGGATGCTCCGCAAGCTGCTCGACGTGCTGAAAAACCCTCTGAACAAGACGCCGTGCTGCCTGCGGGTCATCGAGAGCGATATAATCGGCAACAGCATCGAGGTCATGCAGAGCTGGTTCCGTCCAGATTAGCTCAGCCATCGGGTCATGCGTTTCTTGGCTTCGGCATGGGTGACAACGCGCCCGTCTTCGATAGCGCGTTCGCCACGGGCGATACCCTCCAAAATGCCGAGGCGGCGGTTCAGGGTGTCAAACGCTTCAATGGCCATGAGATACGCCGCAGGCTTGCCGTGCTGAGTGATGAGCACCGGGTCTTGGTCGGATTCAAGTTCAGCGATGATTTCGGTGGCCTTGCGCTTGAGTGTTGTCACGAGTTCAGTCCGCATGAAGTGCTACTTTAATGCCATTCGATTCCAGAGCAAGCGCAGAAGCGCCTAACGGCACGAGTGACAGGGCTGATTCAAGAAAATCGGGATTGTGGGACAGATTCGAAAGTCGGGGTGACAAAGGGAGTGTAGGTTTGGTTGGGAGCTGGTCTTCGGGTCCCGATAGTAACTGTGAGGGCGGGAGCGTGCCATTGGGAGCGTGGATAAGGCTGTGAAAGCGAAAGCCTGGAACCTCCACCCAGCGCGTAGTTGACTCGATGGACCCGTCCCAGCACCGCATGGAGTTGAGACCCCGGTTTAAGTGGGGGCTTTTGTGATTTGCCGGATCATGATCCAGCGATTGGCGTCGTGATAAGATTGCCAGGTGGGATAAGTTTGATCGCGCTGATTACGCTGGGTCTTGGCCCAGGCCACAAACAAAGAAATGCTGACTCGGTGCAGGAAGCCCAAGACCTCCACCGCGTTATGGTCCCGGATGCGCAACCGGTCCTCCAAGGCCGAACAGTCCAGTCGCTGATGGGTTCCGTTCTCGATGCCCCAGTATTGCCGGTTGGCTCCCAGGAACTCCTCGGCTCCTAGTTTGGCAGGCTCCCGGCTGGTCGCGAGCCAATCAGTTTCGGTTGTGGGTTGGGTGGAGAGTTCCTCAGGATAAGCGTCGCGCAGGAGCAAACGATTGAGTGTGGCCAGTTTCTCGCCTTTGAGTTGGGGATTCTCATCTCTGTAGGCTCGTGTTTCCGGCGACAAGACATTCTCCGGAAAACGGACCGAATCGTACAAGGACGGACCCTTGGCCAGCTTGTTCAGAGCGCGGACCAGCGCGGCGGGTGTCGCCTCATTGAGTTGGGGGGCGTTGCCGGTGGAGAGTGTTTTGCGAACTTTTGGCGGCAAGGCAGCCCGCAGCGACTTGGACAGGCCGTCGGTCGGTGAAGCTAGTTTTGCGGCCAAGGAGGCTGCGTCGCGGATGTTGTCGGGGACAAAGGACGAGCCTATGCACACGCGGGTTCGTTGCACCTGGGCCAATTGTTGGGCTCCAACCCCAACTGCTCAGGGGTGACGGAGCGGGTGGCAATGGCCCGCCGCTCGCGACGGTTGCGATTATCTTCCCACGTGACCACCTGAGGGGGGAACGCCCTCGGGAAGCAAGGTTTGAGCGGTTGTCGAGAGAGTGGGTTGGTTGTCTTTGATCGTGACGATATAGTCGGCCCCCTTGGCATAGAGGATCTTTTGGACCGTCTCGTCCTGGGTATGCAGAGCGTCCATCCCGACCAGGCGCCCGTCCAGGTCGATCCGGTCAACCAACTGGCGCAGGGCAGGAATTTCGTTGGTCTTATCGGCCACGGCTTCCACGCCCGCGCAGCGCAGGGATGGCACCAGGATGGCGGAGACCAAATGCACGCCGCTATGGTTGAGGGTTTTGCCATCTATGGCGACCAGTTCATCACGCGAAGCGGGTCCCAACTTCTCATCCAACCAAGGATCCAGCACGGCTTGAAGTTGGGACGCGGTGACGATCTTCAAAGCGCGAAAGAACGAGGTTTCACTAGGCACCTCATAGTCGCCCGTTTCGGGATTGATCCAGCACCGCAGGGCGCGTCGCTGAGGCTTGGTTAAACTTTCCGCATAGATGTGGAGGGCGCGGTATCCACCGGGCTTGCCGGAGAGCTTGGCGCAAACGATGATCGCATAAAGGGTCGCCAACCGATGGCGTTTGCCTTGCCTTTTGCGCGAGTCCATCAAGTCGGTCAGGCGATCAAAAAGACTGGGCAAATGCTCGCAGGAAATGCCGCATTGGACGGGAGGCTCCTTGTCATAGGCTCGCCAGGGCTCCGGCAAAACCCCGGAGGACAGGAGGGCGGGACCATCGGCCACCAGGGACTTGACCCACAGTTGTTTGGGGCGGTCGTGCCGGACGTAAAAATCCTCCGCCACACGCTTGAACCCGTCGGTCTTGCCCAGCAACGTCCAGTTACTGGCTTTGTAAGCGGTGCCGCGAAAAATCTGGCTGTCCACGAAGCTTTCCACCGCGACAATCGGGTGGCCGTAGGCTTGTTGCCAGTCTTGCGACAGACGCTGGCTCACCAATGCCAAGGAGCGGCTGGCCAAGTTGGGCCAATCGCCACGGTCGGGCAAAACCACGAAACGGCTGTTTTGAGCCAACAGATGCAGACGCGAACGGCGTTGGAGATCGCTCCATCCCAACCATTCTTCACGATCTTTGAGATGGTAACAGGCTGCTGACCAGCCGAGCAGAGCCAGCCATTCCCCTTGAAAAATGACCACATAACGCAGTTGCTCACCCACCAAATTGGCGTTCTCCAGATAGTGGTGTTCGCACACACAGCGGTTCCAACGTTGGACATCCTCTGGATCCTCCACACAATCCACGACCAAAGCCTCCAAAACGGATGGCTCCTCCCGCTTGGGCAGCAAAAATGGTTTTGACATGCCCCCATCAAATTATAATTCGCGGAGTTTGTCCATCTTTTCCCACTATTCTTCAACGCCCTCAACACCATCCCCGCTTTCTTGAATCAGCCCTGCAGGGCCATACTTGGCCTGCCAGTCCGGCGACAAGCGCCGTGTCACCGATCTCAAGGCCCAACTGGCCAGGTGAGGCACTTTAACCCACGGAAATCCCCGGAGAGTCTCCGTTCCAGGGCGGAAAAACCTGGCTCTGACGGACACATGGTTCGTCGCCAGTTGGCGTTGCCTTTCGAGAACGGATGAACTTCCTTCGGGTCCGCCTGCCCGGCGGTGGTTCTGTATTGTCAGACCTCAGTAAACCGACCTCTGCTCCTGCGGTTAACTGGTTGCTCTGTTCTATCCGGAGTTCGAGAGGGTCTATGAAGAGCGCTACCGGGAGCGCTATGGTTTTTGGCGACCGACCTGCCCACCGAAGCCTCGGCGCAGGCGGGTCATCGCCAAGGCCGTGGAGAGGTTGCTGGACTGTGGCGATCTGAAGAAGGGGTTTGCGCGGGTTTGGTGCCCGAAGTGTCGGCACGAGTTGTTCGTGGCGTTTTCGTGTCGAGGCCGGTGCGTCTGCCCGAGCTGCCTGCCTGCCGAAGCCTTGGCGAAGGTTGGCCACCAGAAACGGGCGCTGGAGAAGTCCGTCTGGGCCTGCCCTCCGAAGCCTTGGCGAAGGGGGGTGGCCGAGGAGGTATGCACCCAAGTAGCCCACCGACAGTTCGTGTTCACAATTCCCAAACGACTGCGGATCTACTTTCGCTACGATCGCTCGTTGTTGAGAGAGCTTTGTCAGGCGGCCTGCCGGACGCTCTGCGCGGTTTACCAGACGGTGAGCGGACGCTCCGAGGGTGTGCCCGGAGTGATTGGGGCGATTCAGATCCCGCGAGGGCGGGAAGATCTGGTCCATTGGCATCCGCACATCCACGTTCTGTCGAGGGAAGGCGTGTTTCTGCCGGACCTGTCTGCGGGCGGAACCGCACAGGCAGGCGGGAGTTTCGTGGCGCTGCCCAAGGTGGCCACTGAACCATTTCTCAAATTGTGGGAGCATGAAGTGTTCAAGCTCTTGCTGGCCAAAGGGAAGACCTGCCTGCCGGCAGGCAGGTCGAGGGAAGACAGAAAGCCGTGGTGGAAAAGATTCCGAAGCATTGCGGGCTGTGGAAAGAGGAATCCGATCGAGGCCCCCGGCCAATTTCAGATCTGAAATTTAAAATTTGAGATCGGGCGGCATGCCCACGGTGCCCGCAGCAACATCGGCGAAACGTTGCGGAGGGCTCTGAACGCTCCCCTTGTCTGAAAACTCAGCCAAACGCGGGGATTCCGCTCTGAATCCACCTTTCAACCTGGAAAGAGCAATTGAATTAACCGCAAAGAACTCAGAGAACGGAAAGTCAAGCACTTGTGGAATTCTAACAGAGGAGTGAACCTCATCTGGGCGGTGATGCTTTGAAGAATCATCGTTTTTCGCAACCCATTCCCTATGTGTTCTTTGCGATCTTTGCGGTTAAATGAACTGCCGGATTAAGGATCAATTAACCCTCCGTGCTACAACGCCCCGCGAATCTACTTTTTCAACAGAATGACTTTCACTCCGGACCCCCTCGAAGAATTCAAGGCGGGCCCCATGCTATCGATCAGGGAGGGAACTTGCCCAGAAACTTGCCCGGGTGCGGCGAAAGCGGCGCGGGCCGACTCGCTCGTTGCACCGAGGGCGGACCGTAGCGCCCCTTCAACCAGCTCGGCGCAATGAATCTTCATGGGAGGCAACGGCCCGAGTTCCGCAGCCAACTCCGTTCCACGCAATAAAAGCGCCTCCTCCGGGGTCTTCCCCCGAATCAACTCCGTGGCCAGGCTCGCGATTGCGATTGCAGTCTCGCAGCCAAACGATTGAAACGACGCGCGATCAATCACTTTGGTTCCATTTTCATCGCGGAATTTGACCCACATTCGGAGCATTTCCCCACAATCCGCGCTGCCGACGGTGCCCACCGCATCGGCCCCCTCCATCTCACCCAAGTTGCTGGGGTTTTGTATCGCTTCGCGAATCTTTTGCTGCAGATCGGTTGTCATAGTGTGTCGGCGTCAACGGCCTAGCTCGTATCGGGGCACCTGTGCGTCCACCGCCTGAGCCCAGGCATCAATGCCCCCTCGCAGGCCGTGAACCGCCGTGAAACCGTGGCCCTGAAAATACGCGGCGGCGTCAAGCGCCCCTTTCCCCATATGATCGACAATCACGATGCGGCGATCGCGAGGCCATCGGCTCATCATTTCTTGCATGACACCCTGGGATAAGAACAAGGAACCGGCGATCGAAGCGGCATTAAACTCCTCGCGGGATCGGATGTCGACGAGGCCCGTGCTCGCATCCTCTTTGAGCCATCGTTCGAGCGTCGTGGGCTCAACCGACATCCGCGAGTCGTCCTCGTGGCTCCTACGAATGTGGGCGAGCACATCATCGGGGTCCAGGTTGTTGTTGCGCCGACACAACGCCTCGAGGGTCTCCTCGGGCTGAAATCCACAACTTGAGCAACCCCCGATGTGATACTTGCGGAAGAGAGCACGTTGAGCCCCCGGAAAAGCGTCGAGAACTTCTCGCATCGAGGAATGCGATCCCGTGGGTTGCCCATTAAAGCTCATGCCTTGTTAGGAGGTGGAGTTGCTTGAGAAAAACCGCTGAATCTCGACCAACACTTCCACGAGATAATCCACCTCGTTCCGGTTGTTATAGAAGTAAAAACTCGCGCGAGCTGTGGAAGGAACTCCCAGCTTCTTCATGAGCGGTTGATTACAATGATGGCCGCCCCTCAAAGCAATGCCCTTTTGGTCGGCGAATGTCACCAGATCATGAGCATGAACATCCTCCATCAGAAAACTCACCAAACCTGCCCGCCCCGCCCGGGGCCCAAAGAGCCGGATCCCTTTGACCTCAGAAAGGAGGTGGTAGGCATATTCTGCTAGATCCTGATCATGCTCAAAGATGGCTTCGCGACCAATAGAATCCAGAAAGTCCATCGCAGCATGCAATCCGACGACTCCCGAAATATCCGGCGTGCCAGCCTCGAACCGATGCGGCGGTTTGTTATAAGTCGATTTGAAAAAATCCACCGTGGAGATCATCTCCCCGCCCCCCTGGTAGGGCGGCATGGATTCAAGAATTGGCAGCCGCCCAAACAAAACGCCGATGCCTGTGGGGCCGCACATCTTATGGCCTGAGAAAGCCAGGAAGTCGCAACCTAGCGCCTGCACGTCGAGCTTCAGATGGCCGGCGCTCTGAGCGGCGTCCACCACAGTCACCGCACCCGCGGCTCGGGCCTTCTGGCAGAGCTCCGCAACGGGATTCAGAATGCCCAGTGTGTTGGAGATATGAGTCACTGAAAACAGCTTGACCCCCTGCCCAAGCAATTGGTCGAAGGCCTCCATGTCCAGTTCATTCGAATCGCCGACCACAGGCACATAGAGGAGTTCCGCGCCAACTCTTTCGCATAACAACTGCCAAGGAACGATGTTGCTGTGGTGCTCCATTTCAGTCAGCAACACCTTGTCGCCAGCCTTCAGGTTCGCGACTCCCCAAGTGGCTGCCACAAGATTGATTCCCTCAGTCGTCCCTCGTGTGAAGATGATTTCGTCAGCACTCGCGGCGTTCACGAAGCTGGCAACTCGCTGCCGTCCTCCCTCGAAAGACGCGGTCGCTCGGTTGCTGAGTTCATGAATCCCACGATGCACGTTGGCGTTGCCGGTCTCGTAGTACTTTCGAATGGCATTGATGACGGCGTTTGGCTTCTGGCTCGTGGCGGCGTTGTCGAAATAAACCAGCGCCTCCCCATTAACGGTCTGCTCCAGGATCGGGAAGTCCGAACGGATCAACTCCCAGCTCACGTTGCGGGCTCGAGGAAACTGTGTTTTGTTTAAAAAGCTCATCCAACCTCCACAAAGTGACACATAAGGATCAGTAAAGGCCCAACTGCAACCGCGCGGCTTCGGTCATCATTCCCTGGTTCCACTGAGGCTCCCACACCAATTCCACGTTGGCTTCCTCCACTTCTTCGATGCAGAGAAGTTTGTTCATCACATCCTGTCTCAAGTGGTCGCCCATCCCGCACCCAGGTGCCGTCAGGGTCATTTTCACCTCCGCACGGTAGGCGCCACTGCCCGTTTCCACGGGGGAGAGCTCACAGCCATAAATGAGTCCGAGATCGACAATATTAACCGGAATTTCCGGATCGTAACACGCGCGCATTTGTTCCCACACCTCTTTCTCCAGTTCCTCTTTGCTCAGCGGGTGTCCTGTCGGCCTCGCTGTCCTACGTTCCTCCACGGCGAGTCCCAAAGCATCGGCATCCTTCCCGTCAATGCGGAACATGTTGCCATTGACAACCACAGTGTGGGAGCCACCCAGGGATTGGGTGATGTAGGCGGTTTCGCCTTTTTGGAGCGTCACCCGGGTGCCCGCGGGAACCACAGCCGCCTCAATGTCGCGCGTCAGGATTATGGGATCGTTCGATTGCATGGGTGGTTGTAACAAGCTGGGTTCTGAAACACTTTTGGTCCTTCACTCGGTTGAGACAGGCTCTTGCTTCCCGTCGATCGCGGACATCGCCGCATGCCATGGCAAGATGGCGCACTTGACCCGCGCTGGGAACTTGTGAACGCCCGCGAATACAGCCAGTTTTCCGATGGGATCGCCGTCGCATTTGCCGGTTGTTATCAGATCATGCACGCGGCCGAAAAGACTTCGAATCTCGCTTGTGGTTTTATCCTTCAGCGTCTCGGTCAAAATGGAGGCCGAGGCCTTGGATATAGCGCAGCCGGAGCCTTGAAAAGCGACGTTTTTGACCACATCCCCTGCCATCTCCAAATACAGAGTTATATTGTCTCCGCATAGCGGGTTATAGCCCTGTGCAATACGATTCGCCTGGGGCAAAACCCGGAAGTTCCTCGGACTCTTGCTGTGGTCGAGGATTACCTGTTGATAGAGGTCACTCAGATCGTCGAACATAACACTAGGCTACTCGATTTCTTTGATCGCTCCAAATAGGATCGGTGATCATATCTCCACTTTGACATGTGGGTTCTGTTCGAGTCGGTTGCGAACGATCCGGTCCAACACAGCCCGCAGAGGTTCATTTTGAACTCGCTCGATGATCTCCCCGGCAAAAGCATGCATCAGCATCCGTCGCGCCCGTTCCAACCCAATGCCACGGGATCGCAAGTAGAAGATGGCATCCTCATCAAGATGCCCTGTAGTGGCGCCGTGCGTGCATTTAACGTCGTCCGCGTAGATCTCCAGTTGAGGTTTCGTGTCCACCGTCGCCTCATCAGAGAGCAGGAGGTTCTTATTGGTCTGTTTGGCATCGGTTTTCTGCGCATCCTGACGCACCAAGATACGTCCGTGAAACACCGCCCGGGACCGGTCATCTAGGATCCCGTTAAAATATTCATGGCTGGTGCCATTCGGCTGGGTGTGGTCCACCACCATATGATGGTCGGCGAGCTGTTCAGCGCGTGTCAGATATAACCCATTCAAAATGCACTCCAAACCTTCTCCAGCCAGAGTCGCCCTGATGTTAGCCCGGAACAACCGAGCTCCAAGCGAGAAGGAATGCGCCCAACACCGGCTCCGGCTGCCCAAATGATAGTGCAAGCTGCCAACATGATAACTCTCCAGCGTCTCGTCCTGAAAACGGATGTGCTCCAGGTAAGCTTCGCTTTCAACCCACGTTTCATTGACACACGTCGTCAGGGTTCGAGCCGGGTTGAGCCCAGTAAAACTTTCCAACACGGTGCCTGAAGCCCCTTGTCCAACGTGGACCAGATTCCGCACGTTGGTGGACGCTCCAGCCTGAGAAGAAGTCGTCACAAAACACAAATGAACCGCCCCTCCCAACGCCGTCCCGGGCGGGATGATGACAAGTCCGCCGTCTGTAAAATAAGCCGAATTCAAGGCGCCAAAAGCATTTTTAGAATCCTGAGTGAGCTTGCCCAATCGCTTCTCCAGTTCAAGCGAAGGATCGGACAACCCGGCCGCCAAGTTTGTCACCACGACGCCAGGAGGCAAAGCGCCGATTCGTGACAGATCCTTCGCGAAGTGCCCATCCACAAATACCAATCGGTGAACCGGAACTCCGGAAAACGGAAGGATGTCCAGGGATAGCCGATCTGCCCCGGCGGAAGGAGTTTTGCCCATCGGTGAAAATGGGAGTTTGGAAATCGACGCGACGTTCGTGAACCTCCAATCCTCATCGGAAATCGTCGGAAAGCCCAGCTCAGCAAACCGTGACAAACCAGCCTTTCGGAAAGGACGAAGCCAGGAGGGCGGCGATGAGGCCATCTCCTCGCCCTCAAAAGTGTCAAACGAAGCAAGGAAAGGATCCGTCTCCCCAACCTCTGAGTCTGCAATCAAGGGCGTCATGGTCGAAACAGTTCGAGGGTTACGCGGTGTGGTTGCGCTCGCTGAGAATCCAATCGTAACCCCGCTGCTCCAGTTCCAGCGCGAGCTCCTTGCCGCCGGAACGAACAATGCGGCCATCGCAAAGGACATGGACAAAATCAGGAATTACATAGGCTAGCAACCGCTGGTAATGGGTGATCACCAGTTGGGCGTTGTCAGCCCGTCGAAGCCTATTAACCCCCGCTGAAACCACTTTCAGCGCATCGATGTCCAGACCGGAATCCGTCTCGTCCAAGATCGCCAGCTTTGGCTCCAATACCGCCATCTGAAAGATCTCGTTTTTCTTTTTCTCGCCCCCCGAAAATCCTTCGTTGACGGGGCGTTTCAAGAAGTCTTCGCGCAGCTCTAGGGCTTTCATCTTGTCCTTGACCAGCGCCAAAAACTCGATGGCATCCAACTCGACGAGACCGTGATGTTTACGAACCTCGTTCAAAGCGGCTTTCAAAAAATAAGTGCTGTTCACCCCTGGAATCTCGACCGGATACTGAAACGCCAGGAAAACCCCCTCCCTCGCACGTTCCTCGGGTGCCATCTCCAATAAGCTCTTTCCCTGATAAATGACCTCGCCCGCCGTCACTTCATAGCCATCGCGACCCGCCAACACCGCCGACAAAGTGCTCTTCCCGCTCCCGTTGGGTCCCATGATTGCATGAACCTCTCCCGGGTTGATGGTCAGGGTCACACCCTTCAGAATCTGTTTCCCATCGATGCCCGCGTGTAAATTTCGAATCTCCAACATAAAATCGCTCTGCTTTATATCCGATGCACCGGTCGCCAGCTTAACCGACACTGCCCTCTAGGCTGACGCCTAGAAGCTTCTGTGCCTCCACCGCAAACTCCATCGGCAGTTGCCGGAAGACCTCCTTGCAATACCCGTTCACAATCATATTCACGGCGTCCTGCGTCGATAACCCGCGCTGATTGCAATAAAAGATCTGGTCCTCTCCGATCTTTGAGGTTGTGGCCTCATGCTCCACTCTGGCTGTCGTGTTCTTGACCTCGATGTAAGGGAACGTGTGGGCTCCACAGCGGTTCCCAATTAACAACGAATCGCATTGTGAAAAGTTGCGGGCATGACTCGCGCTCTTCATGATCTTCACCAGTCCACGGTAGCTATTCTGCCCCCTCCCGGCGGAGATGCCTTTGGAGATGATGGTGCTCTTGGTGTTCTTCCCGATGTGGATCATCTTGGTGCCCGTGTCGGCTTGCTGGTAGTTATTGGTCACGGCCACCGAATAAAACTCTCCCACAGAGTTGTCGCCTTGCAGAATGCAGCTGGGGTATTTCCACGTGATCGCGGAGCCTGTTTCAACCTGAGTCCATGAGATCTTCGAGCAACGCCCTTTGGCAAGTCCCCGCTTTGTCACGAAATTGAAGATGCCCCCTCGTCCGTTCTCGTCGCCGGGATACCAGTTTTGCACGGTGCTGTATTTGATTTCAGCGCCGTCCATCGCCACTAACTCCACCACAGCGGCGTGCAATTGATTCTCATCCCGCATGGGCGCGGTGCATCCCTCCAGATAGCTCACATGGCTTCCCTCCTCAGCGACGATGAGCGTCCGCTCAAATTGGCCCGACTTGGCCGCGTTGATCCGGAAATACGTGGACAATTCCATGGGACATCGAACGCCCTTTGGAATGTAACAAAACGACCCGTCGCTGAACACCGCCGAGTTCAATGCCGCATAGTAATTGTCCGTGTACGGCACCACGGATCCAAGGTGCTTCTTGACAAGATCGGGATGCTCCCTGACAGCCTCGGAGAAGGAACAGAATATCACTCCCTTCTCAGCCAGCTTTTCCTTGAAAGTAGTGCCCACCGAAACACTGTCCAGGACCGCATCCACAGCCACTCCCGCCAATCGCTCGCGTTCCCTCAACGGAATTCCCAGCTTCGCGTACATCTCGAGAAGCTTGGGGTCCACTTCGTCCAAACTTTTCGGCGCATCCCCTCGCCTCTTCGGGGCGGAATAATAAATGATGTCCTGGAAATCGATCGGTGGATAATGCACCTGCGGCCAGTCAGGAGGAGTCATGGTCAACCAATAACGATAGGCCCTTAAGCGCCATTCCAGAAGGAATTCAGGTTCGCCTTTCTTCGAAGAAATCAGCCGGACGATGTCCTCGCTCAACCCAGGCGGCGCGGATTCGTTCTCGATGTCGGTCACAAAACCATACTTATAGTCCTGCTTGACCAAGCCTTCAATCGTTTCAGTAGCCGTGCTCATTCGTCACTTCAAAAATCGCGGAATTCCAAGATTATCCGGCCCCGCTGCCGATGGTTTTCAGCCCGCTCCGGGCCGCCTCATTCGAAGTTGCTTTCACGTTGAATAAATGGACGATCATCCCCTCCCGCAATCGCGGGAACTCCATCCCCCCTTCGACCTGTCTGACGCAGCGGCGGCGAAGATGAGATGGGTGAGCAAAAGCCAATCTCATCTTGATCGTTCACTAGAATGAGCCCGGCTTTCACCACGGCCACATTCCAGACAACGGCCGCTGATTGAAACTTCGAAATGACGAGGCTCAAACCCCGTTGGAATATCGACCATCCCAGCCCCGGGTGCCAGCGAAATATCGTACACCCTGCCACAGTCATCACAGTAAAAATGGCCGTGTTCCTGCATGTTCGGACAGAACCGGGTCGCAGCCCTGTGAAGGTTGACCTGCGCGATCAACCCACATTTCACAAGCGCATCCAGACTGTTGTAAACCGTCGCCATGGAAATCTCAGGCATCGCCTGCTTCGACCGCAAGAAAACAGTCTCCGCCGTGGGATGGTCTCGGACATCCAACAGGACCGAATAAACCATCTGACGCTGCGATGTGAAGCGCAACCCAATCTTGGTTAGGGTTTGGGCCAGAGCCCTTTCCCAGGACGTTTGCGTCTTCCGTCTCACTCCTCCACAATAGCTCACTGGAGTCAGAGATGTCAATATTTAGAATTATTCTAATTTAACATAAGTCTTTCGACTCCAGTGGAGGGGTTGAAAGTGGAACACGACCTCCGTCTCCCGCCTCAAATCTAATGTCGCGCGCCAATAGCCACCATCTTTAAATAGTTCAATACCCGCCAGGGACGGGCACAATAAAACTCTGAACTTCTCCCACAAACGGGCCTGCCCCAGGGCTGTGGATAGACGACGCACGCTGTGGCCTAGAAAATCAATCGCCGGCAGCCCTGCCAACTTGCGGCTCAGCCGCATGAGACGCTGAGAATGCAGATGCCCAATCACGGTACGTTCCACCTGTGAAAGACGAACCGCCACCTCCGGCATCTCCAAGAGAAATGGAAGAGCCGTGGGATCGTGACAGAATAAGAGAACTCGCTCATCCCCTCTCACCGACTCAAACGCGGCTCGGATGCAAGCCATGTGCTCGGATCGCAGACGATGCCACCGAGACCGTTCCGATTCCAGCGTTTCTGCGAGGTAGACGGGCAGCGCCACAAGCGACGACACCACACCGATGCAATGATAGCGCCCCACCTTCTTGTGCCAAAAGGGAGGCATGGCCAACTCGCGAACACATCGATCCCAACTCGCGCAACGAAGACCACCCTGTCCACCAAATAAGCTTGTCTTGCCTAATTCGTGATCCCCGTAGATCGCGTGAAGGCGATCCCCATAAACTGACCTCAGACGCTCTAAACACTCCGACGCACTCTGAAAAGAGGCTTCGTCGGAATGCCCCACGAACGCCGTGTCGCACGATAGATCTCCGTTGACCAGAACCATGTCCGGCCCCCTCTCACGCGAGCAAACTTCATCCAGTAAGTAATTATGGGCAAAAGGATCCCTCAGCCAAAACCAATGCCTGTAGGCCCTCGCAAGCGATCTGAGCAAGGGATTGGCAATGGCTCGCGCCTCGTGTCCCACTCGATGACGTTCCTCGCGTCCCGCGTAGTGGATATCGCTTAAAATCAGAATTTCAAATGGATGAGGTTCCATACAACAGGGAGATGTTGTCCTTTTTCCCACAGTCAGACCGCAACAAAATCAGGAAATTGAAGTGGGTTAAACTTCAGGCCCAGAAATCCTGATCCCGCCCCAACGAGTCCAGACCTCCTGACAGAGCATGAATTTTCCCCGCCGTTTCTGAGTCCGTGACGTCAAAAGAGGGAAGCAATACACTACAAGGCGTCAATAATCTGTCTGTCCCGAATGGCGCTTAGATAAGGCCCAGCAAAACAGGTAGTTTTTCAACGGGTTTTCTGGTCGGCGCTGAGTTTTTTCGAGGTGTAGCCGCCAAATGCCTGCAAAACCGAGTTCCTGCGCTGATGAATGAGCAAAACTCAGCGGAATCCGGAAAAATCCGAGAGTCCCTGACTGTTTTGCAAGTCATTCTTGCTCATAGATATACACCTTAACTAAGGGTTCTTCGCTGTTTTCGATGGAATGACCCGCTTTCTTGAGGCTTCGAAAGCGCCTTTTGCCCTGGAAGGGTCGGAGATGTTAGCCAGGCGCAAGCGAGTCCGTGAGCGCGGCACCTGGTCGGTTTTGGAATTGGATTCACGCCCTGAAAGGGTGTTGGAGCAGGGTTCACCGAAAAGTCAGGTGGATCAACAATCACAGGGTTTTCTTTCAACAACTCACAGTATTCCTCGGGTTCGTTTCTAAGATGAAATCCATCGGCCCTCCGGCCTGCCCGCCGTCCCGTCCACCGTAGCTTCAGCGAAGGCGGAAGCCTTGGCGAAGGAGGGCCTGCCCGCCGTCCCGTCCACCGTAGCTTCAGCGAAGGCGGAAGCCTTGGCGAAGGAGGGGGCGACTGC
>CAMBEJ010000140.1 GCA_945865375.1 Akkermansia muciniphila
GGCCTTGTATCGTGCTGGTATCCATTACGGATACACAACGTGACAGAAGGTTCAACGAGAGTCCCGTACTAAATACAAATACTTTCAGGCAAGGAAAACTCAACCAAGCTCGAACGTGCAAACGCACTTCGCCTCCACCATCATGCCCCTGAAGTTAAAGGACCTGAATGGTTACTGATTGTCCATGAGCACGAAACAATGGAGGCGCAGATGAAATCGAGGAACCGGTTCCGACAGCAGTTCGCAAAAATGCCGACGGTCGAGTGCGTCGCGATAAATCGGTCGTCGTTCATTGCCGCGCGCGGTGACATGATACCAACCGCCCGCCCGCTCGATGCGCAGGGGTCTCGACACGAACACGACCGTGATGTGCCCAATTTCAAAATCAAGTGTTAAATGTTAAGATGTGACCCCTTGGATTTTTTGCGTCACTGTGGGCTCTGGGAAGAGGCCCCGGCACGCGCTCCGCCGCCGGTCCGGCAGACGGTGACCGTCTGAAGCAACTTGAATGAGGCCAGAAGGGGGCGCCCGCTGCGGGTTTGGCGAAACGTTGCGGACAGCTTGAGGCGATCGATCTGTCTGCCTGTGGCTCAAATCCCCCCCGATTTCCCGCCGGTCAGCTTTTCCTGGGGAATCGCCCGGCAGGATTCTCCCCTTGGGCGCCTTCGGAGGCCGCCCAAGGGGAGAATCTACATTCGGCGCTAGTTTCGGGGGAGGTTTTTTCTTGTGTCAACGCCCCTGGACCGCTACGGTTTCGTATTCCGTGATAAAGCAAATTCCTATTAGTTTTCGCAAAGGTGTTTTGATGGTCTAAAACGCTCGATTTTGGATGAAAAACGCCTAAGTCCGACAGGCTGCTAGAGCTTTCGTCCAACCCTCGCAGAGTTGCCTTCGGTCGATGGCTTTCATTCCTGGCGTGAACCGACGGTCGGCCTGCCATTGGTCCCGGATTTCCGACGGATTCTTCCAGTAACCGACGGCTAAGCCAGCCAGGTACGGGGCACCCAGGGCTGTGGTTTCGGAAACTTTGGGGCGAACCACGGGGACGCCAAGAATGTCGGCCTGGAATTGCATGAGCAGATTGTTGGCGCAAGCTCCGCCATCAACGCGCAGTTCTTTCAACCGAATCCCGGAGTCGGCTTCCATGGCTTTCAGCACATCCATGACATGGAAGGCAATTCCCTCCAACGCAGCCCGAGCGATGTGCGCGCTCGTGGTGACTTGATCTTGAGCGGGCCTACGAATAGAATTGCGCGCGGCGTCAACACATGTTCTGTTCGTGGGCGTCATCCAGGAGAACCCACGTCAACCGAGACCCGTTGTGCCTGCAGAAGAAGAAAACAAGACTATGTTCCTGGTCCGTTCGGGCCCGGCTGCTGCGGGTATCGCGCGGGTGTTGGCGGATCGCGCGGCGCGCACGCTGGAGCCGCCCCCGGAAGACACCCCCCTTCGCAACGCAATCCTGGTGGTGGACGACAGCCGGACGCTGCGCAAGATCCTTGTTCAGTCATTGATCGAGCAGGGCCACCGCAATCTCACCGAAGCCGCTGATGGATGCGAGGCGCTCGCGTTGATGCGGGCGCACGAGTTCGACCTCGTGTTGCTGGACATTGAAATGCCGCACCTGAGCGGCACCGAAGTGTTGCAAACGATGAAGAGTGACCCGGTCTTGCGCGGCCTGCCCGTCATCGTCATCTCCGGTTCGGACCACGAGGAAGGCGCGGTGCAATGCATCGAGATGGGCGCGGAGGATTTCCTGCACAAGCCGTACAACCCGGTGCTCCTGCGTGCGCGCATCAGTTCCTCGCTGGAAAAAAAGCGGCTGCGTGACCTGGACCGCAAGCGCCTGGCCGAACTCGATTTCGAAAAGCAGATGCTTCAGATCGAACAGGAGAAGTCCGAGCGTCTGCTACTCAACATCCTGCCCAAGCCCACCGCCGAGCGGCTCAAGGCCGGCGAGAGAACCATTGCGGATCATTACGATTCGGTCACGGTGCTGTTCACCGATCTGGTGGGCTTTACCCATTGGGCCTCGGGCAAGCAGCCGGGTGAAGTGGTGACACTCCTCAATCAGATCGTGTCGGCCTTTGACGTTCTGGCGGAGCAACACGGTTTGGAAAAGATCAAAACCATCGGGGACAGTTACATGCTTGTCGGCGGTCTGCCTTTGCAACGGGCCGACCACGCGGCGGCAGTGGCGGACATAGCGTTGGAAATGATCACCGCCATCCAGATGATCAACTGGGAAAACGGCACGCAATTCGCCATTCGCATCGGCATCCACACCGGGCCGGTGGTAGCGGGTGTCATCGGCAAGCGCAAATTCACCTATGACCTCTGGGGTGCCACGGTGAATCTGGCCAGCCGCATGGAGTCCTCAAGCGTGCCCGGCCAGGTTCACGTCTCCGAATCCACATGCCAGGCACTCCACGAAAACTTCGACTTCACCGAGCGCGGCCCGATCGAGTGCAAGGGCATCGGGTCGGTCAACACCTATTTCCTCATTGGCCGGAAAGGCCGGACAAACGGTTGAGCGCGTCGGCCAGCGGATCGGCAACCTGCGCGGGGCTGTAACAGGTGACCCGCTCGTGCTGGATCAGTTCGTAACTGCCGTCCAAGTGCAGGGTCGTTTCGGCTGATCCGAGCAGTAAATAACCATCTGGCCTCAACACCTGGCGCAGCCGTCGCAGGATGTCCTGTCGCGTGGCGGTGTCGAAATAAATCAGCACGTTGCGCATCAACACCAGGTCCATGGACGGCAGGGTTGGCCAGGAACCAATCAGGTTCAGCGGGCGGAACTCGACCATGCTACGCACGTCATCCTTGATGAGCCACTGCGTGCCGTCCTGGTCAAAGTATTTCACCAGGAGTGCCGCGCTCAAGCCCCGGTTCGCCTCAAGCTGGGTGTAAGCCCCGACGCGGGCACGGCGCAGCGTGGCTTCGCTCAAGTCCGTCGCCAGGATTTGCACACGCCAGCCGGCCAGTTGCAGGAAATGTTCCCGCAGCAGGATCGCCAGACTGTAAGGCTCCTGCCCGGTGGCTGCGGCACCGCACCAGATGCGCAGCTCGCGCGTCGCCGCCCGCTTGCGCAGCAGGTCCGGGAGCAAGGACTGCCGCAGCAGTTCAAAGGGATGAAAATCGCGGAAGAACGAAGTCTCCTGCGTGCACAACGCCTCCACCGCCTGCAGATGCGGGGTTCCCACCGGCACCCGGCGCAACTGCGCGATGAATTCGGCCAGCGTTCCGTAGCCGGCGGAACGGGCTATCGAACCCAGCCGCGATTCGACGAAATACTCCTTGCCCCGTACCAGGACGATGCCCGCGTGTCGCGCGGCCAGTTCCTGCACGTATTGGAAATCGGTTTCGGTCATGCGGTCGGAGACTCCGGTGTGGACCGCTCGGTTTGGAGTGGCCGTCCGGCGCGGACTTGGCGGGTGATACACTCAGCCAGATCGGCGAGCGGCACTTCCGCCCAAGCCAAACCCGCACGGATCACCGCTCCGGGCATGCCCCAGACCACGCTGCTGGCTTCGTCTTGGGCGATAATCAGGCCGCCGTGTTCGCGCACGACTTCGGTGCCACGCAGCCCGTCCTCGCCCATGCCGGTCATCACCACGGCGACAACGCTGGAGCCATACACCTTGGCCACGCTGCGAAACAACACATCCACTGCGGGCCGGCAGGAGTTCTCCATCGGCCCGTCGTGCAGGCGCAGCACGGTGTGCAGGCCCTCCTGCCGCACTTCCAGGTGGCGGCCGCCCGCTGCCACATAGGCATGACCCGCCACGACTGGCTGGCCGTCTTCCGCTTCGCAAACCGGCATCGGCCCCAGTCCATCCAGGCGTGCCGCCAGCAGTTTGGTGAAATGCGCCGGCATGTGCTGCACGACGAAGACCGGCACGGGCAAGGGTTGTGCGAGACTTCCAAACACCGCCGCCAGCGCGTTGGGACCACCGGTCGAAACACCAATGCAGACCGCCCGCACTGGGCGGCGATGGACGCGGATGACAGCGGTCGGACGTTCCTGTTCCGGTGGCGGCATGACCTTCCCTTCCGCCCGGACCACAGCCCGTTCGCCATAGTCTTTGACTTTTGGGAGCAGTTCCTTTTCAAAGTGGAGCATCGCCGCAGAAAGGTCGGCGGCGGAATCGGGCTTGGCCACATAATCGGTCGCGCCCGCCATCAGCGCATCAACCGTCGTGACGGCTCCTTCGCGAGTCAGGAGGCTGCACATGATCACCGGCAAATGGGGGTCCTGCTTGCGTAGTTCGCGCAAGGTGGTGATCCCGTCCATCACTGGCATTTCCACGTCCAGCGTGACGACATCCGGTTTGAGTTGGGAAAACAGTTCCAGCGCCACGCGGCCGTTGCGCGCTGTGCCGACGATGTGAATGGCCGGATCGCAGGACAGTACATCCGACAGAACTCGGCGCATCACAGCGGAGTCATCGACCACCAGGACGGAAATCTTGCGCATGATAGGAAGTGAAACTAAGCCACTGCTGAACCCGCCTCTTCATTCAGGAAACCACCCCCAGCAGCAGCTTTTCCTCCAGCATCTCGCTGGTCAACGGTTTCATCAGATACTCATCCGCGCCGGCAGCCATGGCCTCGGCCACCGAATCGAAGTTGGTGTGGGTTGTTACCATCATCAGTTTGGTGGCCTTCCATTCGGGCTTACTGCGGATTTGCTTGACGAGGTCAAGACCGTTCATCCGCGGCATTTCCAGGTCCACCAGCGCCACATCGAATGTCCCGTCCGTGCGCAGCCGCTCCAGCGCGTCCACACCATCCACCGCCTCCGCAACCTCGAACTTCAATGCGGTCAGCAAGGACTTGAACAAGGTCCGCACGACCCGCGAATCATCCATGATCAAGACGCGTATAATGGCAAGCAAGAATGCGTTGGGTTAATGACGCGCCATCGAAGCCCGATCATTCGTCCGAGGATTGCTCCGGTGCGGCTTCGGTTTTTCGTGCGGTGTGTCGTTCAAGTGGAACTGGTCCACCACTCCTTGCAGGTCGGTGGCCAGGCGGGCCAGTTCGCTGGCAGCTGCGGCGGTCTGCGCGGCCCCGGCGGTCGTGCCCTTGGCCGCGTCGGCCACGCTGGCGATGTTGCGGGCGATTTCGGCACTGCCCTTGGCGGCCTGCTGGGCGCTGTGTGAAATCTCGGCGGTGGTGACCGCCTGCTGTTCGACGCTGCGGGCGATAACGGTTTGGATATCGTTGATCTGTCTGATGATTGCGCTGATCTCCTTGATCGCGACGACGGCGCGCTGGGTGTCGTCTTGGATCGCCGCGATTCGGCCGCTGATGTCCTCGGTGGCGCGGGCGGTCTGCTTGGCCAGTTCCTTGACTTCGTTGGCCACGACGGCGAAGCCTTTGCCGGCCTCGCCAGCACGCGCAGCCTCGATGGTGGCGTTGAGGGCCAGCAGGTTCGTCTGGCCGGCGATGGCGGTGATGACCTTGATGACATTGCTGATCTCCGCGCTGCTCTCGCCGAGCTTGGCGACGCTGACGTTGGTATTCTCGGCCACGCCCACGGCATGAGTGGCCACCTTGGAAGCCTGGGTGGCGTTGCGGGCGATCTCCGCGATGCTGGCGGACATCTCCTCGGCCGCCGCAGCAACCGTCTGGACGCTCCGGCTGACCTGGCCTGCGGCTTCTGCGACGATGTTGCCCTGCGCAGCGGTTTCCTCGGCATTGGCGCTTACCTCGGTGCTGACGGTGCTCAACTCATGCGACGCGCCGGCCACCGATTGCGCGTTGGCACCGATGGACTGGATGCTCCCGCGCAACTGGTCCACCATCGCGTTCAAGGACGCGCAAATGCGGCCCGACTCATCCGTCGCCGTCGTGTCCACCCTCACGGTCAAGTCACGCTGCGAAACGCTCTCGACCATCCAAACGGCGCGCTGCAACGGGCGCGAGATGCTGCGCGTGATGGCATAAACCAGCAACAGCGCGAACGCCAGCACCCCTGCTGTGCCGCCAATCTCCACGGTGCGTGAGCGCTTGAACGTGTCGAGGCGTTTCTCGATCAGCACGTCCAGCTCCTTCACGCTGGCACGCCAGTAAACGAAGCTCGCCTCGCGCGCCTTCTGCCCGGTGGCCAAAAAGTCGGCGGTCGTCACACTGTTCGTCGCAGCGCTGCTCAACTGGCGCGTCAGGGCGATCAATTGGTCGGTAGTGGCAACGTAGTTTTTCAGGGGCGGCTCCAGATTGTTTTTCAGGGTGGGACTGACGCCGTAGAAATTTGCGTCTTCATCAAAAGTGGTCTTGATGTCGGCCTTTATGCGGTCCAGGTCGGCTTCCTGAAGCAGGGCCGCGTAGGCTGCCAGTTGCGTCCGTTCCTCCAAAGTGAATTGGTTGCGCGTGATCACGTCCGCGCCAAACTGGGCGATCATAATCAGCCGGTCCTGCGTCTGCGGCAGCGTCACGAGCGTGATGTCCATGAGATAATAACTGTCGAGATCGGGATCAAGGATGAGGTTGGAGGTGTTACCGGCATGGGTGATCATCGTGCGGAGATCAGCAATGATGCTGGCGTGTCTCTCGCGGTTGGCCGCCAGCGGCAGCATGGCCACTTGGGCGGAAAGCTCCTGCCACTTTTTCCGGACCGCCGAGGGCCGCGCGTTCTCAATGTGGCGCTGGCCGAGACCCGCGTCGGTAAATTGCAAGGTTGCGCCGTGAGCCTTGTCCACGGTTTCAAGAGCTTCAAAGGCGCGGTCGGCTTGCTGTTTCAAGGACGCGAGTTGAACCGCAGCGGTGGCGTCACCAGTGAGCAGGCGGCTGGCGGCCAACTGGTGCTGGCCCACCGCATCCAACAGATCTTCCAGCGGGTTTTGGTAGGCGTTGCCATAAATCTCCTTCTGGCCAAAATCAATTTGCTTCTGCACTTCATACACCAGCAGGCACAGCAACACGGCAATGGGCAATCCGAAAGACAGCGCGATGAGCAGCAACTTGCGGGAGATGCGAATGGATTCGAGCGGGTTTTTCATAGTGGTGTCTAATTGGATTCAGTCGTTACGGAAGTTCTGGCCGTGGGCAGTTCGAGTGTCTTGCCCACATCCAGCACGAGCAGCAGACGGCCGGGAAGCTGGCAGACGCCACGGACGAGTTCACGCGCCACGCCCCGAACGGTTTCCGGGGGCGATTCCAAAGTGTCTTCGGAGATTTCCATCACGTCGCCGATCTCGTCCACGAGCAAACTCACGGGACCGCCTTCGGCGCGGATGACGACGTTCATGGGCGGCTGTTCCGCCGGGCGCGGTACCAGCGCCAGCCGGCGGCGCAAATCAATGGCGGTGACGATCTCACCCCGCAAATTGATCAAGCCTTCAATCTCCGCCGGTGCCAGCGGCACGGGGGTCATCTCGCGGCGCGTGGTCAATTCTTGCACCTGCACGGCGTCGATCCCGCAGAACAGCCCACCGACGTAAAACGTGATGAAATGTTGGGTCGCAGGCATGGCAGGTTTCAGGTCGTGGCGTGCGCGTAAAAGGCCGGGCAAGCCGTGCGGATGACGCCTTCGACATCCACTAAGTCCGTCACTCGATCCTGAACCACCGCCGAGCCGAGGATGCCGGGCCGATCCGTGCCGTGCTGCAATTCAAACGGTTTCTGAACGATGTCGTGAATGCACGCTACCACCAGCCCCACGCTGCGGTTGCCGGCGGAATGGACGACCACATGCAACTCGTCCGAACCAGCGGTGTCAGTCGTCGCACCGGCTTTGGAGAGAAACTGCGCCAGCCGAACTAGGGGAATGATCTGACCACGCTGCTGGAACACTTCCAAGCCGCCGGAGCGTTCCACACGCGAGGAGACGATCACTTCCAATCGCGACACTTTGGCCAGCGGAATGGCCATGCGCGTTTGGGCATCCAAATCGAACAGCAGGAGCGGTTCGCCAGCTTCGCGCTGCTCATGCGACTCCGAGGCATCGGCGAAAGATCGCTCTTTGAGCTTCGCGAGCACGCCGGAGTGCAGGGCCAGGCCAACAACATCAAGAATAAGCGCCACGCGACCGTCGCCCAGGATCGTGGCCCCCGCAAAACACGGCAGCCCCCGCAGGCGACCCATCGGCTTGACCACGATTTCCTCGGTGTCGTGGATGTCGTCCACCACCAGGCCGAACGGGCACCCTTCCGCCTGCAACACGACGATGTCCACCGGCCCGACCGACCCGGCTGAAGGCGACCCGGCCTGAAGGCGCAGTTCGCGATCCAGGAACGCCAGCGGCAGCAGCTTGCCGCGCAGCCGGTAAACCGGCGCGCCGTACACCATTTCAATGCCCGCACCGCCTTGCGCCGGATCTACGCGCAACAGTTCCACGAGGCTGGTTTGCGGGATGGCGAACCGCTCGCCGCGGCAGGTGATGAGCAGCCCTGGAATAATAGCAAGCGTCAGCGGAATTTTGATCTTGAGCGTCGTGCCTTCGCCCAGGCGCGTCTGGATGTCCATCGAGCCGCCGATCCTCTCGACGTTGGTCCGCACCACATCCATACCCACGCCGCGGCCTGAAACGGTAGTCGTCTTCTCGGCGGTAGAAAAGCCGGGCAGAAAAATCATTTCCAGCGCCTGCCGGTCGTTGAGACGGGCGGCCTGGTCAGTGGTCAACAGTCCCTTCTCTACCGCCTTGTGCCGCACGCGCGCCAAATCGATGCCACCGCCGTCATCGGTGATCTCGATGTTGACCTGACCGCCTTCGTGATAGGCGCAGAGCTGGAGCCGGCCCGCCGTTGGCTTGCCACACTGCTGACGGACCTGCGGCGGCTCAATACCGTGATCGACCGCGTTGCGCACGATGTGTGTGAGCGGGTCCTTGATCGCCTCCAGGAGTGTTTTGTCCAGCTCCGTCTCCTGCCCTTCGAGAACGAGCTGGACTTCCTTGCCGCACTGCGCGCACAGATCACGCACCAGTCGCGGGAACTTGCTCCAAATATTGCCGATGGGCTGCATCCGGACCTTCATCACCCGTTCCTGCAAATCAGTGGTGATATGATTGAGCCGCTGCGTAACGGCCACCAAGTCGTGGTCTTCCTGGCCGACGGAGAATTGCAGCAGGCGATTGCGCGCCAGAACCAGTTCACCCACCAGGTTCATCAGCTTGTCGAGCAGGCTCACGTCCACACGGAGAGTGGAGTCCGCCACGCTCGGTACCGCCGGGGCTTCCTTGGGTGTGGCGTGTGGCTCTTCGGCGGGATCAATCGGTGGTGCCGGGACCCCGCCTGCGAAATTGCGAGCTTGGTGGGAGGGCTGGCGGTGTTCGGGCACCGCCGACGGGGCTTCGCTTCCGGATGGACTCTGACTGAGTCGCGTGAGTGTGTCGATCAACGCTGAGGCATCGTTGTGGCCATCCTGATAAGAACGCTCAATGTGGCCGAGCATCTCGTGAATAACATTGGCCAGCGCGAGCAATGCGCTGACCATTTCGGTCGTCAGCTCCAATTCGCCGCTGCGCAGGCGGCCCAGGAGGCGTTCACCACTGTGAGCCAGCCGCTCCAGTTTCTTGAAGCCAAGAACTCCGCTGCTGCCTTTGAGCGTGCGAATGGTGCGGAAAATATTAGCGAGCGTCGCCTTGTCGCCCGGATTTCGTTCCAAGGCCGCAAACTCCTGGTCGAGCCGGTCAAGGCTCTCGTGGCTCTCGGCGACGAACTCCTTGACGAACGGGGGTGCCGCACTGGGCGGCGCTTGAATCCCGGCGGAAGTTGACGAAGCGGATGCCTTCGTGCCATTCAGCCCTGCCCCGCTTGGTGAAGCGTGGGTTGCAACCTGCGTTGGTGACTGCGTAGCCTGCTCCCGGACGGGTGCAGGGACGGAACGACCCTCCGCCAGCGCGTCCAACGACGTCAGCAGGCCGCTGTAATCGCCGTTGCCTTCGGTGCCGGATGATTCCACGCTCGCGAGCATCGCGCGAACCACGTCCACCATGGTCAGCAGCGTGCTGGCCATCTCCGGCTGGAGCCGCAACTGGCCGCTACGCAGACGGCTCAGGAGGTTTTCCCCGCTGTGCGCAAGCTTTTCGAGCCGCTTGTAACCGAGCAGGCCGCTAGTGCCTTTGAGCGTATGCACCGTGCGGAAGATGCTGGCCAGTGTTTCCTTGTCTGCGGGATTACGTTCCAGCGTCAGGAATTCCTGATCCAAACGATCGAGGTTCTCATGGCTCTCCACAAGAAACTCCCGCACGATATTAATGTCATTGAGACTAATAGGAGTTTGGTTTTTCGTAGCCGACCTGACCCTAGCCGTCCGCAGGCGTTGTTACAAGAAAAATGACCAGCGAATCCAGGATCCAATAATGATTCTCCTCTTATGCGGCCTCGGAGGCCGCATAAGAGGAGAATCCCGCCGGGCGATCCCAAGAAAAGGGTGATCGGGCGGAAATTGCAGCCTGACGCAGACAGAGCGGGAGTTAAACCTGCTTGATCAACGCCGCCCACCGCTTCCGCGCTTGCTTGGCGCTGGGAGTCGGCACCGTGTTCCGGGCGGCGGGTGGCGCGGCCTGAGCCTGGCCCCACTGCCATTGAATTAAGCTCCGATTTCAGAGGGCCGTTTTCATACTCGTAATCCTACTCCTAATCGCAATCTCCTCGGTGTGAGTTTCTTGGAGAGTAAGAGTAGAATTAGGATTACGAGTAGGAATCACGCTCAAAATCCTTAATTCAATCGCATTGGGGACATGGGGTCGCCCTTTGGCTCCAGTATTGTTTCCAGGTCCTCAACGAGAGTCTCCATTCGCCCTCTCGACTCGGCAAATCGCTTGACCCGTCTCCAGGTTTTGCAAATCCTTCGCTTCAAAGAAGCTAAAACCCTCAGCCAATTTCTTGGCATCTCCGTCACCCACTCGAAAGACAATACGGGTGTAGGGGTTGGACAAGACTGCACTCGCGACATCTCGGTCACGGTCCAGGTGGTGCAATTCCTGATGTGCCAGGACGAGCCCTAAACGATATTTCCGGGCTCCGCTCAAAATCTCTGCCATGCTGGGGGTTATAAAATTCTGGAACTCGTCGATGTAGAGGTAAAACGGGCGGCGCGACTCGATGCGTTGCGCCTGGCGCCCCATCGCCAGTTGCTGAAACTTGGCGACAAGCAATGAACCGAGCAAAAAGGCATTCTCTTTACCCATCTGGCCGTGGGGCAGTTTGGCAAGGAAGATTTTGCCGCTGTCCATGATGTCGCCAAAATCCAATCGATTTTCCCGTTGCGTCACCATGTAGCGGATGGGTTTGGGCGCAAGAAACGTTTCGAGCCTCGTAAGCACCGGTCCGATGGATTTGTTCCCGCATCTCGACATTGGACAATTGACGGCAATGTCAGGGTTTGGGGTTCCACCTTCCGGCGGTCGGGGGTCAAAATGAGACCTGCTGGTCTGTCGGATTCGTGTCTTGCACAAACTCGTGTGTGATCTTACAAATCCGCCAATGGGTAACACAATCACCATTCGTTTGCCTGAAGAACTCGGCAAGTGGCTGGAGGAGGAATCGCGACTGACCGGTCTGCCGAAGGGGTGGATTGTGCGGGAGCTACTGGAACTCTCACGAACGCGGAAGGCGCGTCAGCCCTTCCTCGACGTGGCCGGGAGCGTCGAAGGAATGCCCAATTTGAGCAGCAACCGCGGTTTTGAGGCATGATCGGAATCGCCGACACGGGCTTTCTCGTGGCTTTCGCCAACCGCAGGGACCGTTATTTCCGATGAGCACATGCGATTGCGGAGAATGTCCACGAACCTCTCCTCACCTGTGAGGCGGTGCTGGCCGAGACTGCTCAGGTTAGATTCGTCAGGAATGACACGAGGTCATGAACCACAACGAGCCTTTTTGTAGAAGAACTCTATCAAGACCTGGCGGTTGTCTGTCCGGGCCAATGCAATGACCGATCGAATGGATGGAGAAGGGTGCACTGAATGCGCCTGTTCAAAATTCGAAAACCGGTGAAGTGCATTGCTGCGGTTAGCCCTTGAGTTGAATTGGAACCGTGCCGTTTCGTCGAATGAAAATGATGTTTTCAGGGTTCCTGCTTGCATTCGGCTTCGTTCTTTGGCGCCCTCGGATCCCTGTGGTGCTGTTACCTTCCCTGAGAATGTTGTGGTCTCGTGAGCGTTGTGTCCCCGTCCACTCTGGGACGGTTTCGGCGTGTGTTGGGAGGTTGCGCGCATGGTTGTTCCTCAAGTGGGCCTTGGCCTGGTTGGGCTTGGTTTCGATCCCCGGAACCAGCGCGGCTGATTCGAGCGAGCCGGTCGACCCCCAGGCGCTGGTGGCTGAACTGCGGGAGCAACGTCCGGAGAACGATTCGGAGATGTCAGCGGTCCTGACCATCCGCGCAAAGGGCCGCGACAAACAGCAGTACTCCGTTCGGATCGTTACTATTGTGGAGCCCGGCCTCTGGAAGACGCGTTATGAAATCCGAGGCGCGAGCCCGAAAGAATCGGAATCGCTTCTGGAAGCGATGGAGGTCACCCATTTCGATGGAAAACCGCCGCGCTATGAATGGAAAGGCAGGGAGTCCTCAGGGGCGGGTGGCGGGACCGTGGCGGGGCGTGGCAGCCAGTTTGAGGCGGGCACGCGTGAGAGTCTGAGACCCTTTGGGGGGAGCGAGTTCTGGATTGCGGATCTGGGGCTGGAGTTCTTGTTTTGGCCGGAGCACAAGATCGTGGGGCGTCAGGTCCGGCGGACGCGCGAGTGCTTCATGTTGGAGAGCCGGCCTTCCCAGGTCATTGAGGGAGGGTACGCGAAGGTGCTTTCCTGGATCGACATCAAAACACGCCAGTTGGTGCGGGCGGAGGCATTCGATGGTTCTGGGAGGAAAGTAAAAATGTTCAAGCCGGACGAGTTTGTCTATTTCAAGGGGCAGTGGCGTGTGAAGCAACTGGCGATCGAATCCCCGCTCACAGGCTCGGAAAGCTATCTGATCTTCAACCTTCGCAGCCAGTCCGCAGCGGAAAAGCCTGGCGTCAAGCCTTGACTTTGTTGTCCGCCTCGATTATTGGCAGAGGATTCCGTAATATTTTTGAATCCATTGACGCCATGCGCTCCAAATCATTCCACGCGTCCGAGAGCCCGATGTTCCGAGCTGGGTTTACCCTCATAGAACTGCTCGTGGTGATCGCGATCATAGCGATCCTGGCGGGGATGCTTCTGCCTGCGCTATCACGCGCCAAGTCCAAAGGCGAACAGGTCTTCTGCATCAACAACATGAAGCAGATAGGCCTTGCGGTCGGTTTGTATTCCATGGATTACAACGAGAAGCTGCCATTGTGCCGGAATTGGGGAAAGGCGTGGGGGGGCGACCATGCGCTGCGGACGGATGAGATGTGGCTGCCCGAGTTGTTGGAGCCGTATCTTGGGAAGAACGCTGGGAAACAGACGAACGCTGCGGCGGCCAGCAAAAAGGCGAGCGCGCCGGCGCGCACCTCATTTTTTTGTCCTTCTGGGATGAAGACCAAGGAACCGGATGTGTCCTGGTTCAACTCCAACTTTGTAACCGCCAACGATCAGGTGACCTACGTGTGGAATCACATCTACAGAAAAGCGGATGGTAATTACGAGGAAAAGAAGCCCGTGAGCGGGCGGCCGTCCGGCGATGTGAGGGAACCGTCCAGCGCGGTGTTGGTGTGGGAGATGCCGTATTGGAACGCCAATCGTTCGCCCCACAACAAGGGTTTAAATCTGGTGTTTTCGGACACCCACGCGGCCTGGGAGCGGCGTGACCCCAAAGAATACGATTGGTGGGCGTACCACAGCAAACGAGGGTGGGATTGATTTCAGGGCTTTTTCAGGAGCAATTCCTTCACTGTTTTCGGGTCGGAGGTGGGAAGCTGACAGGTGTTTCCTGTGCAGAGGTAGACCTGGGCTTTCTCATTGGGCTTCGGTTGGAGCGTGGCGGCAAAGGGATCCACGGGTCCGGTGGTTCCCATGACGATTTTGTTTGGCTCGTAAACGGCGTGCGCAGCCTGGATGAGAGCCCTTCCTGCGGGCGATGAAAGATCCCCCGCAACGACGACCCTTTTGGGTTCCTGCAATGAGAAATCGAGAGCCGCTAGCATGCACGGCAACCCCTGAGGGGACTGCTGCATCTTGGCTGCGAAAAGGCGCAGTGTTTTTTCGGCTGCTTCCTTCCATTCCTTCGTTTCGCAGAGGGCCGCCATTTTCAGGAGCCCGAGGACTGCGACTGAATTTCCGGAGGGTTCGGCGCCGTCATAATCGTCTTTGACACGCAAGATCAGGTCTTTGGCCTCGCCATCGCTCTGCCAGAAACCTCCGTCCTTCGGGTCGTAGAATTTCTTGATCATGGAGCGGGTGAGCTCGGTGGCGAACTGGAGATGAGGCGCGTGGAGCGTCGCCTGGTAGAGTTCCAGGACACCGGCCAACAGGTTTGCGTAAGCATCCAGGAGTTGAACAGAATCACGCGCTCCGTCTCGCCATCGGTGATAGAGTGTTTGAGTGGAGTGATCCCACAATTTATCTTTGAGGAAGGCCAGGTTCTTTTCAGCGGCTTGCAAATAGGCAGGGTCGCCAAGCACCGAATACGCCCGCGCCATCGCGCCTAGCATCATGCCATTCCATGAGGATAGCACCTTGTCGTCGAGATGGGGTCGGATTCTCTTGGATCGTGTTTCGAATAACTTCTGGCGCACCCGCGCAAGCATCTCTGGATGGGCTCGTCCATCCGCCTCCCTTGCAATTCTGAGCACGTTCTGGTTCGGGAGCGGGTCGGGGTCGCTATGGTCCAGAAAATTCCCCTTCTCAGTCACGCCATAAAAATCGATGGCAAACTTTAGCTCCTCGGCTGAGAGGATTTTGTCCAGCTCACCCTTGGTCCAGCAATAAAACTTCCCTTCCTTACCCTCGCTGTCTGCGTCTTCAGCTGAGAAAAACCCGCCCCCCGGGTGGGTCATGTCGCGAAGGATGTAACGGAGCACGTCCCGCGCGACGTCGGCCATGCCGATCTCCCCGCTGGTCAAAAAAGCGTCGAGATAGAGCTGAACGAGCTGCGCGTTGTCGTAGAGCATTTTCTCGAAGTGCGGCACGAGCCATCGTTCATCGACGGAATAGCGCGAGAACCCTCCGCCGATTTGATCGTAGATGCCTCCTGCCGCCATGCGCCGGCAGGTGTGGAGGACCATTTTCACGGATTCAAGATCTCCGCTCCGCCGCGCATCGATGAGAAGGAGGCTTGGCTGGCTGGGGCGGGGGAACTTCGGGGCGCGGCCAAATCCTCCGTGCGTCGAGTCAAACTCCTGCTTGAAGAGTTTTGCCGCCGAGCGCACGACGGCGGGCACGAGGGCGGCGTCGCGCGAGGGTTCGTGTTCGGTGAAATCAACCAGCTTCCCGTGAATTTCGTCCGCCGACTTCAGAATGGAGGCGTTGCGGGTTCCCCACGACTTGTTGATTTCCGTGAGGACCTGTAGAAAACTCGGTTTTCCATAGCGGTTGTCGGGGGCGTAGTAGGTGCCCCCATAAAACGGTTTCAGCGACCCGGTGAGGAACACGTTCAAGGGCCAACCGCCGCCGCCCGTTGTGGCCTGGACGTAGGTCATGTAGATCTTGTCCACGTCGGGGCGCTCCTCGCGGTCCACCTTGATGCTCACAAAATGTTCGTTGAGGAATTTTGCGAGGTCCTCGCTCTCGAACGACTCGCGTTCCATCACGTGGCACCAGTGGCACGTTGAATAACCGATGCTCAGGAAGATCGGTTTGTTTTCGCGTCGCGCTTTCTCAAAAGCCTCGTTGCCCCACGCGAACCAGTCCACCGGATTGTGCTGGTGCTGTAGCAGGTAGGGTGATTTTTCCTGGGCAAGACGGTTGGTGTGGGTGAGGGTTTTTTCGGCGAGATTGGAGGACATCGGTTGCTGCTTTTTTGCCGGGTTCTTGGGATCGGACTTCGTTGAGGGCTTGACCGCCGCGAGCACTTCGGCCTGGCCACAAACCGCGAGGCAAATAATGAAGGCGACGATGCATCTCATGCCTGATTCTGGACCACCAACCGGGAAGTGCCAAGTCTGGAGATCTGGGATAATTGTCCTCCTGAAAACGCGCCTTACTAACTCTAGCTAAGCATAGTAGCATTTCTTGCGTGGCCCAAATCAATATGTTTGAGGCGAAGACCCACCTTTCGGCCTATGTTCAACGGGCTCTGGAAGGAGAAGAGGTGATCATCAAGACTGCGCTCGGCAAACTCCAGATGTCAGATGACTTTGAATCGCAGATCCGGCGTTGTGGCTTTACAACGCTTCCCATCCAGGTCAAGCATGCGCTCCGTGTTCGAGTGTTGCCGGAATTGCATCGCGACCCCTTCGACCGAATGCTGATCGCCCAGGCCATTGCGGAGGATCTAACGCTGGTCAGTCAGGATGCCGCCGTCTGGCAGTATGATGTTTCACTTCTGAAAGCGTAGCGGCGGGAGCCTAGGGCTGCGCTTGCCCCACAAAACAATACGGGACTTTTGTTAGGCAACCGTGTAACTCTTGGTGATGTTACCAGCATCGCCGATTAAGCAACGCCTGTGGGAGCCTGAAAACGTGAAGATGGTGATCCGAAGCCCAGTCGGCGCGGACTGGCCAAGAGGATCTGTGGGCGTCTGGATCTGAGGGACGGCAAGGGTGACTGGCAGATGGCCACGACAAGCAAGGCACTGC
>CAMBEJ010000141.1 GCA_945865375.1 Akkermansia muciniphila
TAGCTGACGTTCAACCATTGCGCCGCAGGGCTCAGATTGGGCTCCCTCAACTCCAGGAGCGGATGACGTATTCGACCCGAGCTTTCCGTGCCATGCGTCCAAGATCCTCTCATGAATTGGTCAAATAGTCAGGAACTGACCCCATGTAGTGTACGAGCAGATCTCCAACATCGTCCGAATGGCGTAGGAAGACTGCACCAGCTTCGAGGAGATTGCGGAGCGCACTAGTTTGTTGGAGCGAGACTTCATCGAGATCATGCGCCGCGAACTAATACTATCCAGCTTTCGCCTATGGAGAAAACGCGTGAGCGGTCGCATCACAAAGCATCTGCGGTTGCTGGAGCGGAGTCTCAAAGGCACGCGCTCTGGGGACTGCGACGACTGATTATCCGAGGCCGAAAATCCAGCCTTCGGTGAGCGCTGTGGTGCGTTCAGCGGGACGCAATGGCGGCTCGAAGTGAGCGCCCAAACGGCCGCCGGCATCGCTCTCCTGCATCCAGCGTGCAACGCTGTAAGCATCGTGCTGATGACTGTTTCGGTCCTCGCTCGGAAAGCTGCGACTCCACAGAGCGGGATAGACCTCGGCGATGACCGAGCTCCCGTGCCGCGGCACCCATCCATCGAACGGCCAGAAGTGAAGCTTCGAGCCACACTGGTTGCGAAGGAAGCGCAGCCACGTCAGGCCGGCGTGGGTGGACTTGGCGACGCTGCCTTGCACGTCGAAATGGAAGACCGACTTTGCACGGCACCGCTCCTCTGCGAGCCGACGCCAACGAGAACTGCCCGTCCGCGCCGCGCCATCGCCATACAAACCATCGCGGATGAAATCGACATACATACCGGCTTCATCGGTCGGCCAGTGGCGATGAAAGTCGTCGAGAAATGCGCGCCAATCCGGTGGGAGTCGGTGCGTTTTAAAGTAACTCATGGGAAACGAAAATCCGTGGTCAATCCCGACCAGCGTGGGTGGTCCGGAATGGAGTTCTGCCGCAAGCCACTCGGCCAGACCGCGGCGCGTCCAATACTTCCGCGGACTCGGCGGCGGAAGGATTTCGGCGGGCGGCTGATCGGGCGTCGCTGCGAAAAGCCGCAAGCCGGGCAGACTGCTCGAGGGCGTTTGTGCGCCGGAGTAGTCGATGCCGAAGTAGCGTTCAAAAAGCGGCATATCAGCCCACACGTTCCGTGGGTTTTCTCATCCGGCAGCGGTCGCTGCAGAATTTCACTTCGTCCCACACTCGCTCCCATTTCTTCCGCCAAGTGAAAGGGCGTCCGCAGGTGA
Source organism: Akkermansia muciniphila (assembly GCA_945865375.1). Taxonomy (GTDB): domain Bacteria; phylum Verrucomicrobiota; class Verrucomicrobiia; order Limisphaerales; family F1-80-MAGS106; genus F1-80-MAGS106. Next base: position 1,280 of record CAMBEJ010000141.1, read on the forward strand.
CGCAGACTTTCTCCGGCAGATGCTGTTTCTTCACGCCTTTCATGGCTGCTCGGCGGCGGGCGTTTGTTGCTCGTTCATTTCGCGGAGTGAATCGAGATAAGCGTTCTTCGGTGCCGGCTTGGCGGGGCGTTCCTCGGTGCTCAACATTGTTTCCACGCGTCCACCACTGCCGGCGATAAGTTCGGCGATGAGTTCTGATTCAGGGAGATTCTTCCAATACTTCTTCGGCATCTCGGATTGCATCGCGCGCACTTTGAGTCGCGCGGGATTGAAGATGCTGCGGTAGTAGGTGCGCCAGAGGTCGTCGAGCGCGTCGTCATCGGGCGCTGCGCTGCGCGGGACGCCGGGGGTGAAATGCAGCGCGCTGCCGTCCCAGTGCGCGCATGCGTGCGGCGTAAGGATGGACCAGTCCATGCCGGCGAAGCGTTTTTCAAAAAAGGGCGAGGCCAGTCGCACGATGCGGTGCTCGGGCTCGAACCACGCGACGAATTGCTCGCGGCCCGTGGCCTCGTCCGTTGCCACGAGCCGGAAGCGGACGAAGGCGTGCATTTTGTGAATGTCGCGGCCGATGGCTTTGCACCATTGCGCAAGCTGGCGCACGTCGCGGTCCGTGGCCACGGCGAGGAGATGCCGTTCGCCGCCGTGGGTGAGGCGCCAGAGCACGCAGTAGAGCACGCCCCAGCGCCGCAAGTCGCGGTGCGCGGAGACGCTGCGCGCAAGGTCGAGAAATGCGGGCGGAACTTTCGGGACCGCAGCGCGCGGGGCTTTGTCGTTTGCCGTGGTGAAAAGGCCGGGCTCCTGCGCGTCGTCCGACCACAGCACTTCGTCGGGCGAAACGCGCAGCGCGAGGAGTTCGCGCGCACGCTCGCGCCATGACTCGAAGAACGGCTGGATGACGGCGGTGCGCATGGCTACAGCTCGCCGGAGCGCACGGAGTCGATGTCGCCCGCGACCGGCGGCGGCGCGTCGAAGTCCAGTTCCGCCTGCTTCGGCGGCGGCAGGAAGCGCGCGCGCAAGGCATCGTCATCCAGCCCGAGCCGCGCGGGCGTGTGGTCCGCGGCGATGATGAAGGGCAGCACTTTTTTCATCGGCACGCGCAGGCGCAGCAGGTCAGCGAGCCGCAGCCGCGTATGGCGACGCGCGCCGAGGATTCGCTCCACATTGCGCACACCGAGTCCCGGCACGCGGAGCAGGATTTCGCGCGACGCCTTGTTGATGTCGGCAGGGAAAGTGGGGCGGTTGCGCAGCGCCCACGCGAGTTTGGGGTCGAGCTGCAGGTCGAGATTGGGCGCGGCGTCGGTGGTGATTTCGTCGACCTTGAAACCGTAAAAGCGCAGCAGCCAGTCCGCCTGATAAAGCCGGTGCTCGCGCACGAGCGGCGGCGGCTTGATAGGCAGCAGCGACGACGGTTCTGGAATCGGACTGAAGCCCGAGTAATACACGCGCCGCAGCCGGTAATCGCCGTAGAGCACATCCGCCCGCCGCAGGATGACCGCATCCGTGGAATCATCCGCGCCCACCAGCATCTGCGTGCTCTGCCCGGTGGCAAACGGCGGCGGCTTCGGGGCGCCCGGCTGGCGCTTTTCCGCGTGGCGCTCGTCGATTTTCCTGCGGATGTGACCCATCGCCTCCTGAGTGCGCGCGAGGTTTTTTTCCGGCGCGAGTTTCGTGAGTCCCTGCTGCGTAGGTAGCTCGATATTGATGCTGATGCGGTCCGCATAGCGCCCCGCCATTTCGATGAGCGCGGGCGACGCCTCGGGAATCGTCTTCAGGTGGATGTAGCCGCGAAAGTGATGCTCCTCGCGCAGCTTCCGCGCGACGTCGATGACCAGCTCCATCGTGTAGTCCGCGCTGCGGATGATGCCGCTGCTGAGGAAGAGCCCCTCGATGAAGTTGCGCTTGTAGAAATCGAGCGTGAGCCGCACCACTTCGTCCGGCGTGAAGCGCGCGCGCTGCACATTGCTCGAGCGCCGATTGATGCAGTAGTGGCAGTCGTAGAGGCAAGTATTGGTGAGCAGCACCTTCAGCAGCGAAATACAGCGTCCATCCGGCGCATACGAATGGCAGATGCCCGCGCCGCCCGTCGAGCCAACGCCCGCACTGCCGCGCGAATCCTTCCGTGCCGCGCCGCTGCTTGCGCACGAGGCATCATACTTTGCGGCGTCGGCGAGGATTTCGAGCTTGTGCTTCAGGTCCATGGTTTCCTCCCAACATTACGCATCTCCCACGCGTTCGAGCAAGAAAATGGTGACGTCCACTCCGCGTGACATGATGACGTGGTCGGGCGGACGCCCGGTCGGCGCGAAGTCATCGAGCGGCAGCAGATTTTCATCCCACGCCGCCAGCTCCGCGCAGCACAGCGGATACGGCTCATGGAAAACCGCGCCGCGCCGCAGCCCATCGGGCGCGCTGGAATAAAGCCGGTAGCGTTCGACGAGAAAAAAATCCAATGAGCCCGGCGCAGGCTGCGGCACTTCCGCGCCGGGCGCGTAATCAAACACGCAGCGCAAGCCATTCGCCCGCGCGCCGGTGCGCAGCGATTCGTAGCGGATGCTGCCTTCCGGTGTGCGTTTGGATTTCATCTGCGCGTGTTCGTAGTGCAGATGGAAAAATCGGTGCGCAATCTCCACGGCCAATCGCTGATTCGCGTCCAGCGAGTAGAACCAGACCCCGGCACGCCTGACCGGTCATAAACGTAGGTGCGCAGGTTCAGTTCCATGAAGTTCGAGATGCCGGGCACAGTGGGCAGGAAGCGTGGGCGGATGTTGCGCATGAAGAACGGGACGATGCCGAGATACGCCCTGCCGCCGAAAGTATCCACAAACAAGCCCTCCGGCAGCGTCGCTTGAATCGCAGCGACGGAATACTCCCAGTGCAGAAAAGCAGATCGCGCCAATTCTGATACATCACTGGCTTCCACGCCGGCCGCACACGCACCGCCAGACGCGTCGCCACGTCGGGAAGGTGCGGGTTGGTTGCGCTGATTGCCATAGGCGACTCGACGTTACATGAGATGGCTGGCGCGGACAAATCCCCACCACATGGCGGGAGGCCCTGCCGGGAGTTGCGTCGCGCGGATTCTTCATCATACATCCTCCCGCGCATGAAACCCAGAAAACCAAATTCAGACGTGTTAATAATCGGCGCGGGAATGGCCGGCTTGACCGCGGCGGCGGAATTGCAATGCGCCGGTTGCAGCGTTCGCGTGCTTGATAAAGGCCGCGGCGTGGGTGGCCCAATGGCGAGCCGCCGCATGAGCGAGGCCAGCTTCGATCATGGGGCGCAATTCATCACGACCCGCGATCCGCGTTTTGTATCCGCCCTGGAGGGTTGGAGACAGACGGGAGTAGTCGAGGCATGGTGTCGCAGTTTTACTGAACACGCAGACGGTCATCCGCGCTGGCGGGGGAAACCCTGCATGAACTCCCTGCCGAAACACCTTGCTCATGACCTCGATGTCCTCTTGGAGCAGCAGGTTGTTGCACTGCATTGTGCGCACGATCAATGGCGGGTGGAAACCAATATGGGCGAGGTTTACAGGGCAAACGCTGTGGTGCTGACGCCACCCGTGCCGCAATCGCTGGCCTTGTTGGAAGCAAGCAAATTTTCTCTTTCACCGGAAATGCGTTCACGCCTTGCGGCCATCGAATACGAGCGTTGCCTCGCAGTCATGGCCATGCTTGACAGGCCGTCGCGCCTGCTACCGCCCGGCGGTCTCGCGCCTGCGGAAAACCCGATCGCATGGATCGCGGACAATCAGATGAAAGGCATTTCAGCAGTGCCAGCCGTCACAATTCACGCCACTCACACCTTCAGCCTCGAGCATTGGGATGGCGACCGGCAGGCGAGCGGTCGGCTTCTGCTGGATGCAGCGGCGACATGGCTGGGTGCGGGCATACAGACTTTTCAAGTCCATGGCTGGCGTTACAGCAAAGCGATGCGGGTTCATGAGCAAGCCCGCGTGATCGCGAGTCAGTCTCCCATGCTGGTGCTGGCCAGCGATGCTTTTGCGGGACCAAAGGCCGAAGGTGCGGCTCTCTCAGGCTGGGCGGCCACCGAGGCAATCTTGAAATCCACGTCATAAACCGATTGGCAGAATCATGACGACTTCTCCCACACTCCCCGCCCCAACCCAACTGGTTACAGCCGGCTGGTGCTGCAGGTTCGCGATGTCTCGAAATCGTACGCGCGTCGTCCGGTCCTACGGAACGTGTCGTTTCTGCTAGACGCGACCAGCGGTTGGCGCTCACCGGCCCCTCGGGTAGTGGCAAGACCACCTTGATCAATTGCCTGGGCGGGTTGGATCGTCCCGACTCTGGCTCAAGGGGACTTCCAGAAACCGGGTATTTTGAGTGCGGGCTATGCAGGATGCAGCTTGAGCCGGAGGATGGTCTCGTAGCGTTTGAGGTTGTAACACAGGTTCAGCAGCTGGATCGCGGCCTGGTTCCTGGCCGGGCCCACATACCGCTGGAAGATCTGGCCCGCCTGCCTGCTCATCACCGCAAAGGCATGTTCCACCCGGGCCCGCGTCCGCGAGATTAGGCGGTTCTCCTGGCGGTCCATCGCGTTGAGCGCCCGGCTGCGCACCGGCTTCTGCACCACCACCGTGCCGACACCCCGCCCGTCCAACAGTTCCGTGTGGCGGGCGCTGGCATAGGCGCTGTCCCCAAACCTGACCACGTCGCCCGCCTGCACCAGGCCGTCGACGGCTTGCATGCCTCGGGGAACTCCCGGATGTTGTTCTGGTCGGGCACGGGGTCGGCGAGGTTCAGCCGGAGGAAGCGCTGGAAGGAGAGGCGGTCGAGGATCTGGAACTGCGTGGCCTCGTCGGCTGGTAGAGGCGCTGGAGGACGAGGATCTTGCAGAGGAACAGCCGGGCGTAGGCCGGCTGGCTGCCAGGCCCCCTGGCCGCGGCGGGCGGAAACACCCGGTCGAGCTACGTCGGAACACTCGCGGACCGTTTGAGATGAAAAACGCAGGCCCAAAATGCCACCAACCCAATCATGCGCGGTGTTAAGAATGAGCACCTGCCAGAGAAAATGTGCGCGTATTGTGGGCGTCCCTTCGCCTGGCGCAAGAAATGGGCGCGGGACTGGGCGAGCGTGAAGTATTGCTGCGCGGGGTGCCGCACCGGAAGATGTAGCCAGGGCAGTTCAGCTAATTCGGAGTCAAAAGCCGGCAATCATGCCGCGCGATGATCGCTGCAACCACGTGCAACGGGACGCGGGGCTTCATTTTCACCCGAGAATTCTCCAGCCGCAAACTCACGGCGAGCCCCGGCTTCCATCTTATTCCGACGGCGGGAAAACCCAGAGGGCGGGGCAGCCCACGTTGCAATGCACGGCACGCCCCAACAGCGTCAGCGTGGCCCAGGAGTAGTAGAGGTTGCTGCGCGCGAGATTGCCGGGAACAAATCCCGACAACGGTTTCTCAAGTTGGCGCAGCCGCATCGAGGCTGACGGAATCGGGTAGAAGATGGTTTGGACAGTGGCGCTTGAACTGCCGTCCTCGCCGACCAAGCTGGAAAACTTTTCAATCCAGTGGCGCGGATCGCAGCCGGAATCGGCGGCGGCGGCGAACACCGCTTTGCGACTCAACGCCGGCAAAAGCAGCAGCCCGCCAAACGCCCAGAGCGTCATCCAGCAGGCGTGGCCCAGCAGTGCCTCGGCGGGCTCGCGATCGGCCAGCTTGAGGGCAAGTGACCCGAGAAAACCGCCCAGGAGATTCCAGCCCAGGACCAGAAGCAAAGCCTGTCCCGGCAGGCCATTCTTTATCTGCCACTGACGCCGACTCGATTCGGCGGCGAGTTCCGACTTGGGCAAACTTTCCAACCAACTGGCCGGCAGCAGACTTTGGGCACGACGTCCAAAGCCGACGATGCCACCGGTGAAGGCTGGGTAAGTTGAGCGCGCGATCAGAACATTTCCGCCGGCGTGTGGAATTTCTCGGGTTCAAACACCGGCCACGGCGTGGAGGAGATGTCGTCGGCCAACGGCCAGTCCTGCCGTCCCAAGCAGAATGGAAGAACAGAACCCACCGGTGAGGCGGAAACTGGCGTAGCTGAGGAAACCCACGCCGGTCAGCACCAGCGTGTGAACCAGAGCGCCGCGCGACCAGCCGCGGAGAAAGGCCATCATCGAGGGCCGAGGTTCGGGCATCAGCGACGCGCGGCGATGAAATCGAATACCGCCTGCCCCGCAATCACCCCAACGCCAACGACAAAAAGCAACTGGGGACTGGGCGCGTCTGCGCGCCTCATTACCAGCCACCAAAGCCCCGCGCACGGGGCGAGCACCCAGAAGCCGACATCCGCTATGCCGAGCCACAAACGTCGTCGGGCGAGTTGTATTTGGGCGGGTGTCATCGGTTTGATCTGCGCCCCTCGCTGATCTGCGGCGGCCTTTGGGACGGGTTGATTTGTCGTCGGCTGTTGATTCCATTTTTCAGCACTTGGAGATCACTCTCTTACTAAACGAAGACTGGCGCCGGAGCAATGCCTGGTGTTTTTTCGGCATGACACTCTTCACGTTCGCCCGTTTACCGTCGGCGGGTTCTTCCAGTTCTGGGAGCGACTCCGCAAGACATTCGTTGCCCACTTAACGGGAAACGATTTCGCAGAACAACAAACTCTGATTGAATTAGGTCCATGAGCGCTTCGGAGAAAAAGGTGCTGATCGTGGGCGGCGGACTGGCCGGTCTGGCTTGTGCGATCCGCCTGCATGAAGCCGGCAGCCACCCACTCATCTTCGAGGGAAGCGATCGCGTCGGTGGCCGGGTGAGGACCGATCAAGTGGATGGATTTCTGCTGGACCGCGGGTTCCAAGTGTTTCTCGACGCTTACCCGGAAGCGGGCGCTCTCCTCGACAAGGATAAGCTTGATCTGAGGTCATTTAGACCAGGTGCGCTGATCCACCAGACTTGCGGTATGCTGCGGATCATGGATGTCCTCCGTGAACCGCGTCACCTCATGGAAAGCGCGCTGGCCCCGGTGGGATCGTTTGCTGACAAACTCCGAGTGGCCAGACTGAGGTGGCGCTTGATTCGTCTAACCACCGAAGAAATCGCCGGGCATGAAGACATGACCACGGAGAGTTATCTCAAGCACGCGGGATTTTCTCCAGCGATGATCGATGGGTTTTTCCGCTCATTCTACGGGGGCATTTTTCTCGAACGGAAACTCCATACCTCGAGCCGGATGTTCGAGTTCACCTTCAAAATGTTTTCGCAGGGAAGCGCCACTCTGCCGTCGCGAGGGATGGGGGAAATTCCTCGCCAGTTGGCTTCCCGCCTTGCTCCGGGAACGATCCGCCTCGGCGCACAGGTCACGCGAATCCAGCCGCGAAGCATCACCCTTGAGTCCGGCGAGCATCTACAAGGCGATGCCGTGGTCGTTGCCACGGATGCGTCGTCTGCGGCAGGATTGGTATCTGCCGGAGGAATTGACGGGCCTGTCTGGCGGTCAGTGACCTGTTTGTACTTCGCCGCCGCTCGCTCGCCTCTTGGCGAGTCGATCATCGCTCTCAATGGCACGGGCTCCGGCTTGGTGAACAACGTATGCGTTCCATCAGATCTTGCGCCGGACTATGCGCCGCCCGGACGGGCGCTCGTCTCGGTGAGCGTTCTGGGAACGGTGGACTCAGCCGACCTGGAATCGCGGGTCTTGGCCGAACTTGAGGCCTGGTTCGGCGGCGCGGTGCGCGAATGGCGCCACCTCCGCACCTATCGGGTCGAGCGGGCGCTTCCCCGGCAGGCGCCCGGCACCGGATTCACCGGACCGGGTTTTCGCCAGGAAGCCGGCGTTTACGTCTGCGGAGATCATCTTTGGAGCGCATCCATCGAAGGCGCAATTATCTCGGGCCTGAGGACAGCGGATGCGATTCTGAAGCCATTATGAAACTCCCAATGCCCTCAATCTTCCATGCCAGCACGCCGCTCCGCGCCAGCGTGGAGACCATGTTTGAATTCCACAGCAATCTGCGCAATTTACCCGAGGTCATGCCCCCGACCTTGAAACTGGTGAGCCTCAAAACCGATGGCCCGGCCCAGGATGGGCGCAAGATCAAACTGCATTGCCGCGATTGGTGGATTATTCCGATGCACTGGACCTGTCGGTGGAAGACCGTGCAAGCACCCGATCTGCTGGTGGATGAGATCGTGGAAGGTCCCTTCACCTTGTTCATTCACGAGCACCGCTTCGAGCGACGAGGGCCCGCCGAATGCATCATGCATGACACGGTGACCTATCAGTGGGGCGGCGCCTGGTGGGGCAGGCTCGTTTCTGAGACGTGCGTGAGGGTCTATCTGACATTGCTTTTCAAATACCGCCATCATCGCACCCGGAAATGGGCGATGACGGCATGACGGCGGCGGAACCCGCCCCATTGCGACCCCTTTGCGGATGCAATGCCACTCCGCGATGGCCGTGCTTCGACCGCCGCGAAATCAGAGCCAAACCGATGAGGCCACTCGCAACGGGAAGGAGTATCTGCAAGCTCACTTGCCCGCGGGCGCGGAAGCCTTGATCCACGAAACCTCCAGTTTGAAAGCCCCTTCCTGTTGGTCGGAAATCAGAAATCCAACCGAGGCTACTTTCGCCGGATTCAGCGGCGGCAAGTCAGTCAGCACGCGTCCGCGAAACGTCGGCACAAAGTCTTTGAACGAGAGGCGGTGCTCTTCCCACTCGCCGCGCTTCGTCGTGAACTCGGCTTGGTAATTCGGTGCGTTGAAACCCGTTTCGGTGCGCACGGTGGACTTGTAACGCCGTCCATCCCCACGCACGCGGAACACGAAGGCATCGCTGCCGTTGAGCTTTTCCTGCACGGGAGATGAGCGCACGGAGGCAAAACCACCGTTGTTCTCCAGCGAGACCACCCCGCTGAAAACAGCGCCGCTGTTCGTGAGGAGTTGGAACTGACTGGTGGACACGCCGCCCATCACATCGTCGTTCACGACCTGCCACTCCGGGGAATTGGTCGGGGTCTGGAAGTCGAAGAGGAGTTTCTCGGAAGCAGGGTCAGCATTCATGGTCAAGGCTAGGCACATCCACGCGAGCGCGGCGACGTGCGGGACAGAAGTTACAGAGGGAATAATCATTTGGATTGGAACAGTTCAGGAATTCAGTCGCCACAAAGTGAAGTTCAGGAATGCGGCAAAGCTCACCCACGCCAGATACGGCGCCAGCAGCCACGCGGCGGCGCGGCTCGCGTGACGAAAGGCCACGAGTGTCGCGGCAATGGCCAGCCAGAGGAGCGTGATTTCGGCGAAGGCGACGCCCGGCCAATGCAGCCCGAAGAACAGCGGCGTCCATGCGGCGTTGAGCGCGAGTTGCACGAGGAACAGCGCGAGTGGACGTCGTTGCGCGGCGAATCCTCCGCGCTTCCACACCAGCCACGCCGCCAGCCGCCATTGGGGAAGAGTTCATCCCTCAGCGCTTCTCGTATTCCTTGAGGAAGCCGATGAACTCGCGCCGGTGATCCTCCTCGCCGCCGAGGAAGCCGATGACCATGTCCTGCGTCACATAATCCACGCCCTCGCAGAGCTTGATGATCTTGGTGTATTGCGCGATGGCACCATCCTCGGCGGCGATGACGCCCTTGATGACGGCGACGATGTCGGTGGTGTCCTTGCGCGGCTGGAGAAACTTCTGGCTGCGCGGCAGGTCAAGCGAGCCGGGGACGAGGCCGCCGATGGTTTTCATGCGCGTGGACAGCAACTGCGCGTGCTGCACCTCGTCCACGATGTCAGCCGCCAAGGCCTTTTTTATGACTTCCGAGCGTCTGCCGTCGAGGTTAAAGGAAGCCGCGATGTAATTCTGCACCGTCTCCAGTGCCATGGCGCCGGAGAGTCAGAGTTCCTTGATGAGGTCTTTGTTTTTCATGCAGGATGCACATTAGCGGAACAAACGCCGAACGCCAATGCGGTGGGCGTGATCCATCAAGAGCTGACCGTATACCGAATGGTCAGAATGCCGCCAGACAGAGGTAGGTGTTCAGCACCAGATAGAACAGCGCCGGGGTCGCCTGTAGGAGAGTGTCCTGGATTTTGATGCGGACGCCGACCGCGACCAGCATCATTAGGGCGAGGCCAGCCGCCGCCGCGCGCCCCATCCACGGTTGGCTGAGGCCAGCCAGCAAACCCAGCGCTGCGCACAACTGCAATCCTCCAATCAGCGCCCGTTGCGGACCAAAGCCGTAGCGGCCGAACTCTCGTTTCAGGGAGCCGGAGAAAAAGCACGCCGCGCCATAACCGAGAAAGGAAATGGCAGAACAAAGGATCAGAAAGACGTTCGCGAGCGGAGGCATAGAATATTTATCCGACTGCGCATACACCGTTCGTCAGAATTACCTAATTGCCACTTCGCCCGCGTGGCAGTTTGTCGGGACTGAACGCGCCTCGCTTCGACCCCCGTGGCGCTCGCCATCACGCGTTGAGGAGTCGGTAGTTGATGACCGCTATGATCAGGGAGAGCACCAGCAAGGCCAGCGAGGGTAGCATCTTGAACGCGGGATTCTTCACCCGCAGATGAATTGCAAAAGCGCAGCACATCAACCCGGCAACACCAAGGCCACCGATCACGGCCAGGGAGGAACGTTGAATCCCTAACAGCAACAGCAGCGCAAAGGTCAGTTTGAGAATACCCACCAAATCGCGCAGCCAGTCCGGTAGGCCATACTGTTTGAACTCCTGGACGATGTTGTCGTAACGCACCACCCAGACAAAAATCACCGAGGCGGCGACCAGCGCTTGCAGAATGATCGTTAAGTCTTGCATAACCCAAGCCTACGACGAATCGCTTCCGGCGTCATGGGTTTTTATGCCGCAACCGTGGGGTGGCAACATACGGCCCGGAATTGAGTCGCTTGCTGCTGAATGGCTTTCCGCTTGGGGGTGTCGAGCCGGGCGAGGTTTTTTAACTGCATCGCCATGCGCTGATTCTTGGCGAGGAACTTCTCATGCCGTAGGAGGAAGTCCCAGTAGAGCGTCGTGAAGGGGCAGGCATCGTCGCCCGTGGACTTCGCGGGGTCGAACCGGCAGCCCGAGCAGTAGTTGCTCATGCGCTCGATGTATTTCCCGGAAGCGACGTAAGGCTTGCTGGCCATCAAACCACCGTCGCCATGCTGCGACATGCCGAGCGTGTTCGGCAATTCCACCCACTCGACGGCGTCCACATACATGGCGAGATACCACTCGTGAACCGCTTGCGGTTTGACCCCGAGCAGCAGCGAGAAAAGTCCCGTGACCATGAGCCGTTGGATGTGATGGGCGTAACCGAATTCGAGCGTCTGGCCGATGGCTTGGCGCAGACAGTTCATCTGGGTTTTACCCGTCCAGTAAAAATTCGGCAGCGACTCTTGCGCGTTCATGCCGTTCAACTCCCGGTAGCCCGGCATGAAGTGCCAGTAGATCCCGCGCACGAATTCGCGCCAGCCAAGAATCTGCCGGATGAAGCCCTCGACACTCGCTAGCGGCGCGCGGCCTTTGCGATAGGCCTCCTCGGCCGCGGCGATGACTTCGCGCGGATCGAGCAATTTCAAATTCATGGCCGCGCTCAGTCGCGAGTGAAACAGATACGGCTGCCCGAACAAACCGTCACCCGAACTCCACATGGCGTCCTCATACTTCCCGAAATTCGGCAGACGATGCTCGATGAAATCATGCAGGGCAGCTTGCGCCTGCTCCGGCGTCACCGGCCAATCGAAGTGCGCCTGGCTGCCGGGATGCCTGGCAAAACGTTTGGCCACGAGTTCCAGGACTTCGCGTGTGATTTTATCGGGTCGAAAGCGAATGGGCTGTGGAACGTCGCCCGGGCTCGACTTGCCGAAACTTTCGCGATTGTCTGCGTCGAAGTTCCACGCTCCACCCACCGGCTGGTCGCCGTCCATCAGCACAGCGTGCTTCCGGCGCATCTCCCGGTAGAAGAATTCCATGCGGAGTTGCTTGCGCCCTTTCGCATGGGCGGAGAACTCCTCGCGCGAAGAAAGGAAATGGCGGTCGGGGCGAATCTCCAGTTCCAGTCCAAGCTGGCGGGCGGCGGCCAGCAAGCTTTGCTCCACCCGCCATTCGCCTAGCTGGACGGCGATGAGCTTTTGCGGGGTCAAACGGCTGGCCGTCGAGAGCAATTCTTCGGCAAGCGTGCCCGCAGCGGGCGTGTCGTCAAGAGCCGCGTAGTGGACAGCCAAACCACGCTCACGCAATCCATCCCGGAAGTGGCGCATAGCCGCGAGGAACAGCGCGATGCGCGTCTTGTGCGACCAGACGTGGGTTGATTCCTCCGCTACTTCGGCCATCCAGACGGCGTCGAGGACCGGGTCAAACCCGTCGAACGCAGCGGACTTCGCCTCCAACTGGTCGCCGAGCACGAGGACCAAGTGGCGCGGTCGGGACTGCGGAGGAAACTTCACGGCTGGGTGGCTTTAGCGTTGGGCTCGAGTTCTCGGGTCCAACGAAGTGCCGCGAAAGCATTCAACTCGGATGAAGATTTGATATCCCACGACCGCGATGTGCGCCCAGGTTTCGGCGTCCGTGAACTTGCGCTGATCGAGTTGCTCGAATTCATTCTGGTCTGCGCGGAACAGGAACAACTGTTCACACTGGTCGAGCGCGAGGATGCGGTCACCTTGCGCGACGAGGCTCATGTATTTGCCGAAGGATTGATCACTCGTCCACAGCTCGCGGCCCGTCCCGACTTCGATGGCCATCACGCGCTGGCTCTTGAGATGTTCGTAAGCGATGCCATCGATGATGATCGGCGCGCTCATGTAGCCTTGCGCCTTGTGCTTCCACGCCGCGGTGACGGTGAACTTGCCGTCGGTATGCGCGATCTTAAAGCCGACGGTCTTGCCGCCGTAGGTGCTGGTGAAAAGCTTGTCCTTGTAGGCAACCGGCGTGAGGATATTCATGCCACGAAACGCTTCGACGGGTTGTTCCCAAAGCACTTTGCCATCCGCCGGGTCCACGTCGGCGAGCCTGTCGCGCGTCTGCACCACGAGCTGCCGCCGGCCCGCGAGGTCGGCGAACACTGGCGAGGAGAAGACGCTGCCCATCATCCCGCCCTTTTCGGCCAGTGTGCGCCAGACCAGCTCTCCGGTGTGCTTGTTGAGCTTCACAAAGCTCGCACCCGCCTGCACGTAAACGAACTCGGCATCGACGAGTGGTGAGCAGACGAAGCCGAAGTCGGGCGCGGGCGCAGCCAGCTTCTTCACGAAGTCAAACCGCCAGCGCTCCTGGCCGGCCTGCGCATCGAGGCAGACGAGCAAATCACGCATGCCGGCGACGAAGAGACTCTCGCCGTCACAGGCGGGCGTGGCGCGAATCCAGCCGCCGTTCGACTTGGCAAAGAACGGCACGGTCATCGCGCCTTCCCGCTGTGCACGCCAGAGTTCCTTCCCGGTCTTGCGGTCGAAGGCGGTGACGACATCGAACTTCTTGTCCTTCGATTCCGTGGTGAACACGCGACCACCAGAGACGATGGGACCGGAGTAGCCCGGCCCCCGTTCGACGCGCCAGGTGCGCTGGAGATGATTCGTGTCGAGCTGCTCCGGCCACTTTGGTCCGGTGAACTGCCCGTCGCGCGTCGGCCCGCGCCATTGGGGCCAGGCGGAATCAAGCGAGGTCGCAGCACGGGCGGTCATCCCGCTGGCCAGGAGCAAGGCCAGGAAGATGAGCGTTTTGGTTTGCATAAAATGTCTTCCGGTTACGTTGTCGTGCTCGAGCGTGGCACTCACCGGTAGAGACAATCTTGAAAGAGCATTCATGATGAAGAGGCCGCCCGCGCTTGCACGGAACTGAGACCGCCATCCACCGCGATCACCTGGCCCGTGACCCATGATTGTTGCGGATCGAGAAACCAGCGAATGGCACTGGCCACTTCTTCCGGCTCACCGATACGACCGAGCGGGTGCAGCGCAGCGGAAGCTTTCAATGACGCCTCATGTCTGGTGAGCAACTCGGTGAGCGGTGTCCGGGTGAGGCCGGGTGCGACGCAGTTTACGCGAAGGTTGTAGCGCGCGTAGGTCGCAGCGGCGGATTGCGCGAGGCCCACGACGCCGGCCTTGGCGGCGGCGATGGCTTCGTGATTGATCATGCCGCGCTGGGCCACGGCTGAGGCCAGCAACACAATCGAACCGCCGCCGCTCCGCATCATCCGACTCGCCGCAGAGCGGAGAACATAGAATGAGGAATTTAGATTGGCCGCGAGCACGCCGGCCCATTCCTCGTCCGTGGTGGTGTGGGCTGGTGTGATCAACAGCGAGCCGACGCAGTTCACCACGCCATGCAACGAACCGGGTTGCTCAAAGGCCATGGCAACGCAGGCTTCAACCGAGGCCGAGTTGGTGGCATCCACCGGGCCGGAGTGAGCTTTCAACTTTGCGGCCAGCACGTCGAGTCGCTCGGTCTTTCGGGCAGCGAGGCTTAGACCATAACCGAGCGCTGCCAGTTGCCCTGCCAACGCGGAGCCGATCCCGCCGGTCGCTCCGAGGATGAGCACGTTGGTCGGGTGAGCGGATTGACTCATGGATTGATTACACCGGCCGACGGTCGGCGTTTGGAGCGGGGCCTCGTCCCGACGGTGCTGCCGGGTTGTTGGACCCCGGCGGCGCTTCATAGGTCTGCGCAGCCAATCGCTCTGCTAACTCCGAGGCTTCTTGGATGCCCAAAAAAACAATTCCCGTGATGACCAGGCCGAAACAGAAAATGGGAATAATGTAGACGCTCATATCAGTTGCTTTTCTTGTGTATGGTGGCACCAGAAAGAAGAACGACGCGCACGCCGACCCAAAGACTAAGAATGCTCGGAACCCAAATTCCCACGTAAGCACCATAGTCGTGATTCACAAGGAACCACAGTCCGACACTCACGAGGAAGCTGGCGAAGGCTGCGCCTAGAAAGTAGTAGTCAAGTTTTTGAAACATAGTCGGACTGGGTTGGAATTTGGAGTGGGTGCAATCGATTGATAAATGACTAGGGCCGAGAGCCGGGTGCCCTCCGCCCTCTTAGGAGCTTTCAGTTCGGCAGCACCACGGTGTCGATGACGTGGATGACACCGTTGCTGGCGGCCACGTCGGTCTTGACGACCTTCGCGTTATCCACGGTGACGGCGCCATCGGTCACCTACTGATAGGAATTTACTTTTCCAACCTCAGACGGAGGTAGGTGGTTCCACGACTTCAGGTCAAGGGAATCCATTCCAAAGTCCATTCAAACCTTCACCGTGGATCGCCCGGGGAGGCTTCCAAAAGTGGATTCGGACGGGAATCCCCAC
>CAMBEJ010000142.1 GCA_945865375.1 Akkermansia muciniphila
TTCCATTCGCCACCGTTGTCTTTTTTGTCCGGAGATTGGAGCGCGAACCAGAACTGGTTTTTGCCGCGATAGCCCATGTCGATGTCGAAGTTGTCGTCATCACTGAAGAAGCTGGCCATGTATTTGGTGTTCACCGTGCCGCCGAAGAATTCGACGGAATCGTCCGCGGCGCCAAAGACTTCGATATTCTCGATCTTGGTACCGCGACCGACCGCGCAGAGGGACAGACCGTTGACCTCCTTGTCGGGAAGAATCACGGTTGAGGAGTTGCGGATGGAAACGTAGCGCAGGACGCCCGAACTGTCGTCGTCGTCGGTGCCGCCGAAGCGGTGGATCCCCTGGCCGTCTACGACGGTGTCAGGGAGACCTTCGAACAAGTCATACTTGGGCGTTGCGGCGTTGCCTTTGACGTCGCTGGCTGTGTTCAGTACTGACTTTCCAAAGATGACGATGCCGCCCCAAAGGCCGCGTTGCCAGAGGGAGATGTCGTTGGGATCGGTCAAATCGTCGGATTCGGAGCAAAAAATGATCGGCTTAGCTCGAGTTCCGTTGGCGAATATCTTCGCGCCCTGGGTGACAAACAAGCAGGAGGAGTTGAGTCCCGTGCCTGATTTTCCCCGGATAACCGTGCCCGGCTCGATATTCAAAACACCGTTCGGGAGAACGTACACGAATCCATTGAGAATGTATTCGTTGGCGTTGCGCCAATTCTGGACTCCAGCCAGATTGCCGGTGATTTGAACGATGTCCGCTTCCGCGCCCACGGCACCCAACATACCCGTGCAAAGGGTCAAGGCCTTGAGTCGCCTTTTGAGAGTTGTCATCATAAATTATAGTCGGTTCCAAGTTGTCGATTTCCTCTAGAATTAAAGCCGATGCAGGCGACAATTGGATGCGTGTTCCGTGACAAATGTGTGAATCTCGTTGGAAGTTTCTCGGCTTCGTGGCACACAAACCTTCTGGACGCTGGTTTTTTGAGGATCGAGACTCTAACGCGGCTTTTGCTTGGGCCGGAACACATCGATACCGACGGGGCCATCGAAGTGGAACCCGGTGAGACTGGCAGGTTGCCCCTCGGGAATGGTTCGGAAAGCGACCAGTGTTGGGAGTCCATCGCGGTGAATCCTCGCACCCACGGAGCTCGTGCTTTCGAGGAGCTTGAATGCGTAGTCCCTTTTCTGGCTCGCGGGAGAAACTGCAAATACGGTGATCACGCCGACCCGTGTGAGCTTGGCTGGAGCCTCCAGCCGCATGGTCACTGTGCCAGGGAACAAGTGATCGATCTCCGACTCGACCTTCTTCCAGGCGCGGAAAGACTTTTTTGTTCCTGGAGTGTTGATTCGGAGATTATTGAGGGTCGTTTCCAAACGCAGATCGCCCCAATCCGCATCCACTCTGGTGCCTTCTGGAGCGTGCAATACCATTGCGAAACCCACGGGGGAGGAAGCTACAAACTGGTCATGAAGGATGAACAAGTCGGGTTCCACAAACAGAATCGAGCGTGTTAATTGCTCCACAAGCCCTCGATAGGCCGCGCTGGCGTCCAGTGAGACGTATTCCCAGCCAGGTCCGGTGGCGCGACCGATGAGTTTCATTCCGTGGGAGGGGGCGAGAGTGGGTCCGCGGCCATCGATCAGAATGTTGTGCATTGCGTCGTGTGGGCCTTCGGCATAAAACCCACTCTTGAGGGCTGCTGGATCCATGGTTTGGATAAGGCTCACACCGCCGGCTTCGATGTCGAAAGTGTTGAAGAGACGCGGAGAATCCTTGGAGGCACTTGTGTAGAGCCGGAACTGGACGGGACCAGGGACTGTTGGGATTGCAACAAAGCCGGCGTCTGGATCAGAGGTTCGCAAGCTCGTGCTGTTTACGGGCGATGTGGCTGCCGTCATCCGCTCCGCGGGATGGGAGACCAACCACAGCGCGCAGAACAAAACTTGCAGAGCCCGACGGGAGGTGGAAGCGCTCATGGCAGAAAAGCGATTCCGCCTCGATTAGAGGGGAGGAGGATGCGCCCGCGCGCGGCATTAAAAGTCATAGCTGAAACTCAGCCCGAAGCTGCGGCCTCGTGAATAGGATGAGTAAAGAAACTCGCCGGATTCGCCGTAGGTGCGTTCGACTTTCGGGTCGAGGAGGTTTTTCACGGCGAACTTCACACTGGCGTGAGGGCCAATCTTCTGCGAAGCCACGAAGTCCAAGGAGGGAACCGCTTGTTCATACACGTCCGCGGTGTTGAGTTTGGTGAGGGCGATTCGAGGGCCTGCAATATTGTAAATCACCGAGGCGCTCGTGCCCGTGCGCTCCCCTGTATAGCTGAGGTCCAGGTTCAGAATGTAAGGGGACTGATCGTAGAGAGCCCTGGTGCCGGCTGTGTCGTGGAAAAAGCTTCTTTTGACACCGAGGTCGTTTGGAGCGATCTGAACCTCGGACTCCACGAGCGCAAGATTCCCACCGACGCTGAACGGGCTCAGGGAAGAATGAGCAAACTCCAGGCTCTTGCGTGCCTCGAATTCGATGCCATAGAGTTTGGCGTCGCTGTTGAAATAGGTGATGACGTCGCCTTCCTGTTTGACGTTTCCTCGTTCAATCGCGTGCTCCAATTCCTTGTAAAAAAGGCTGACGCTGAATAATTCGCCGGGTCTTCGGAACCATTCCCAACGCACGTCGTAGTTCCGAATGGCGGTCATATTGAGCAAAGGGTTGCCCTCCACGAAATCGCTGACGATGGGGTCGTAGCTGTAATAAGCGGCGAGTTCCCTAAACCCAGGCCGAGCGATGGTTTGGCTGTAGCTCAACCTGAGATTCATGTTGGTGGCAATGGAGTAGATCATGCCGACGCTGGGAAGGATGTCTACTTGAGCGAGGAGGGTGTCGTTGGTTTTTTGCGCCGTGATGCTGCTGTCGAGATAACTCACGGAATGAACCCGCATGTCCGTGGTTTCGAGCCTGGCCCCACCAACGAACTTGAAATTCTTGACCACTGGCAGCTCCACCATTAGAAAAGCCGCCTGGACGCCTCGGTCCGCGTCGTAAAAGCTGTCGAACACCTGGGCGTAATTGGCCCACTGAAAGCCCACGCTTCGAGCGTTTCTACGGATGGATAGCAAGCCGAGGTTTTCGTCTGTGAGGAAGTGGTTTGGGTCGTTGTTGTAGCCTCCGCCTCCGGAGTAATAAAACTGGCGTTCGTCGAAGGTTCGATCCGAGGAGCTGTCAAAGAGTCCCCACTTCAACCGGGCATCCTCCCCGGTCCAGGAGCGGAACGGCAGCCCCCAGTCCAGCTTGAAGTTCTGATTGCCTTCATCCAGGCCGCGGAAGTAGCGGGTGGGATCTTTCGGGTTTGAATTCTTGCCGCCCGACTCGTAGCCGCTGCCAGAATCGTTGTCGTTAAAAAATCGGGCGTTGGGCTCGTCCTGCGTCGTCTGAGCCAGGCCAATCAACCAATTGAATTGTAGATCCTTGAATGTGGGGAAATGGTGTTCGCCTTTGATCTGGTAAGTGGTCAGGTTTCTTTCCGTCCAGTAAAGGTTGAACTTACGAAAAGAGCCGCTAGTGCTGTTGTTCGCATCAAAGCCTTCATCCTGGATTCGAGCCTCGTCCAAGGCGTTTTGGTTGTAGAAAAAAGTGAAACCCAGCTCGTGGTTCTCCAAGGGTTTGTAGCCCAGATTCACCATTCCGGACCAGTTAACGGTGCTCAAGGATCGGGCGTCCCGATAATTGTTCTTCAATTCGGTGCCTCCCTGGTAGCGCCGGGAGACGCCGTTGTCGTAGGAGGAGAAGTCCTGCTTGTAGCTGACGGCTGCGAAATAGCCTAGAAGACCTTCGTACAATGGCGCGGATCCGCCCCCTGCTCCCGAGAAATTGTAGTTCAGGGGTTGGGACTGAGTTCTCGGGGCGAATTCGGTGGTCCCCAGATCACGTGACAACCGATCGAGCCGGAGCTGGCTTTCCATCCGCTGGTTGAACACGGGCGAATTGGTGAGCAGATTTCCGACCTGGGGCGTCGGAAACTGAGCTCCGATGGGTGCCTCCTGGCTTATCGTCGCTGGGAGGGCCCGTCCGCCATCATCCGTGGCGGCCCAATCCAAACCGCCACCCTTGTAGGTCAGGAATTGTCCGTTGAGATTGGCGTTTTGGTTGAAGGCGCCTCCAAGGGAAAGTGAAAGAAATCGCTTTTCCGGGAACGATTTCGTGACGATGTCGATACCGCCACCCGTATAGGTGCCCGGCTGATCAGGGGTGAAGGTTTTGGCGACCACCACACGATCGATCACTTGGGAAGGGAACATGTCGAGGGAAGCGGATTGGCGATAAGGATCAGCCGAAGGGATGTTTGCACCATTGAGGGTTGTCGATATATAGCGATCGTTGAGGCCGCGAATCACCGCGGATTTTCCGTCCACAATCGTCGCGCCCGAGACCTTGGAGATCGATTCCGCAGCGTTTGCCGCTCCCAAGCGCGAGATGAATTCGGATCCCAACGCTTCGACCATCGCCGAAGAGTTCTGGCGCTCGATCATGATTTGTTCACTCTGCTGGGTGAATTCCTCGGCGGTGACCTCGTATTCTTCCATGTCGAAAAATTCGGGCCGCAGATTCCCGTTCACCGTCGTCGTTTGGCCAGCCAGCACTCTCACCTCGGTGACGTTTGCGGAGGCAAAACCGGATTTGGAGAGGCGCAGAGTGTGTTCTCCCGGGGGCACGCCGCCCAGTTGGAAGCGCCCATTGGCGTCGGAGCGTGCGGCGAGGGTGGTGCCGCGCACGGTGACCACGGCGCTCGAAAGCGGTGCGCCATCCCACGTGCTGACGATGGCGCCCACCACGCTCCCGGCGTCCTGCGCGCAGGCGCCAACGCAGTGGACCAGAACCAGAAAACAGACCCACAGCGCAAAGTTCCTCGTTGCTGTCATGCTCATGACCGGTTCGTGGTTCGCGCCAACTGCTCCACCTTCTCAAGGTAGCGCTGGACGTTTTCACGAGGCTTGAGTTTCTGGGCCTTTTTCAGCAGGTCCGCCGCCGCCACGTACTTTTGTGATTGCACAAGCAGTTGGGCATGCTTGACGAGCGCTTCCGCCTCGAATGTTTGAATGCCGGCAGCCATTCGATAGCGCAACTCCGCCTTCTCCTTTTCTCCGTGTTTCGAATAATAATCGCCCGCCAGCAGCAGTGCCTCGCCGTCGAGCGGGTCCTTCAACAGTATTTCCTCCAGGGTTTTAATGGCTTTGTCGCCCGAACCGGCAGCGATTGCGGCCTTGGATTCCAGCTTCAAGAGCCTCAACTCATCGGCTGCAGCCAAAAGGGTGCGCGAGCCGCGAATCTTTCCGAATAGCTTTGCGGCTTCTGTCCAAGCGCTCCGGCTCACTAAAATCTGCGCCGCGCGCACCGCCTTCCCTGGGTTCTGGCCATTGTCGGTTTCGATGGCCTCGAGGTACGCGTCCAGGGCCAGGTCCCTGGAATCCTGGGACATGTGGAGGTCCCCTAGCAAATAGAGGGTTTGCGGGCTGGCTTTGCCGACACGGCGCAGCATTTCGAGGCTGACAACGGCCCTGGCAGGCTGTTCTTTCTGGATGTGAATGTTGGCTTGCAATGACCACAGGGTGTCGCGCTCGGGATGTTGCTTGATCATCTCGTCCAGCAGGGCAAGCGCATAATCGTAGTTGGCCGCCGCGATCGAACCCTTCACCAGGCCCAGCTTGAACTCGAGGTTCTCGGGCTCGAATACCAAGGCCTGCCGGTACGCTGCCTCAGCCGAAACGTTCAGTCCCTGGCTCAGATACACAAAACCAAGCAGGCCGAAGACCTTGCCGTCTCCCCCGCCGAGCGCGATAGTGCGTGTCAATGGCTTTACCGATTCCACGTACTTTCCATCCCGCGCGAGGACGAATCCCAGGTTCTTGTGCGCCCTTCTGAAGTCGGGAAATTTTTCGATCGCAGCCTGAAAGTAATTCACCGCATTGGTCAGGTCCTCCCCTTGGAAATAGAGGTTGCCCAGGGTGAAGTCGAAGACAGCGCTCGAGTTCGGTTTGATGAGGGATGCCAGCTCAGACCGAGCCCTGGCCTGATCTTGGCGGAGGAGAGGTGCAATTTTGTCACGATACGCGGCCTGTTCCTCGGGTGTCATGCGCGGCTCGATGTCGGCAGCGAAACCGTAACTTCCCATCAAGCGCTTCAGAAATTCCGGGTCATTCCACAAAGAGGCCAGCTCGTGTCCTTCAGGGATGGGAGCGAAGGTCCCCGGCGAACCCGGTGCCACGCGCTTCTCCTGCCTGGGCAGGCCCGCGGCCATGGCGGTGATCGCAAAGCAAATTCCCCCTATCAACATGCCGCTGAGTTTCATGCATTGCTTCATAAATTATTTGGATGTCACTCGGAAACGCATGGGAATGCGGATATACGCGCGCACTGGCTGACCATCCTTGAGTCCGGGTGTGAAACGCCATTTGCGGATCGCTTCAAGGGCGGGTTTTTCAAATTCAGGGCGAGTCGCGTTCTCCACACGCGGAGATTCAACCCGGCCTTTCTCGTCCAGCACGAAGAGGAGGGTGACGACACCCTCGACTTTTGCCTTGCGGAGCTCAGGAGGATACGCGGGCGCCACTTGTGAAACGGGCTCGGGTCGTTTTTCCAGGTCAGCCACGTTGAATGTTTCCTCCTGCGCGGCTGCTGAAGTCGTGGCATGAACCTCGCCAAAGCCAGCAAGGGAACCACCCAAGCCCATTGCCACCTCCAAATCCGCCGTCACAGCGATTGTCTGAGTGGTTTCAGCGAGTTGCGGTTCAGGCGTGGTGTCCGGGATTTTTTGCTCCTCGATTTGCGGTGGCTGAGCCTCTTCGGCCGGGGGTGGCAAGTCCACCGAACTCGCCTTTCGTAGTTCCAGGGTTCGGTCCGGCTTGTTGATCCGGTGAGCGAACGGGATGATGCCGAACAGCAAGGCTGTGAACCCGGCGGACAGAGTCACAGCCACCAGCATTCCAGCGGAGCTCTTTTCGTTCTGGTAAACTTTTCGCATGACAAGGCCTGACGCATGCCAGTCAACCCCTGCTTGTCGCGAGGCTCACGTCTTTGGCGCCACCGAGCTTGGCTTCGTCAATGACACGGATGACCATTCCCGAGCGGGAATTCTCATCGGCCTGGATGACCACAGGCAGAGCCTCTTTCGCGCACAAGCGCTTGACCGTTGGGCGCACCCCTCCAAGGCCAATTTCCTTGCCGCCGTAGGCGATCTTTCCGTCGGGCGTCACCGCGAAAATGATGCTGTTTTTCTCCATCTGACTCGCGCTGGCGGCGGCCGGCTTGTCGACCTTCACTCCCGGTTCGTCAATAAAGCTGGTGGTCGAAACAAAGAAGATCAGCAGGAACATGATGATGTCGATGAGCGGAATCAGATTCAGCTCAATCGGCTCCTCAGGCTCGGCGAGTGTGCGTCGAAATCTCATGACAGCACCGTTTGCCCGTGCGCGTTGCAGAAATCGGATGTCGACCTCTTAAAGTCATCAGGCGTGAAGAAACGTGTGATGCCGCGGAATTGAGGACGAAAATGACGGAGCGTGATCCCTTCGAGACGGCTCAGGAACGCGACATACTCGTGACGGCGGCGCTTGGCGATAGTGGCCATGATGAGCCCGGGAATGGCCAGCATCATCCCGGTCTGCGTGGCGACGAGCGCTTCGCTGATGCCCCTCGCAATGACATCGGAGGTCGAACTTCCGCCCACTCCAATGGCTTTGAACGTGAGCAACATCCCCAGCACGGTGCCGAGCAAGCCCAAAAGAGGGGCGGAAATGACGAGGACGTTGAGGAAAGCGAGGTGCCGGTCCACCTTTGTCACTTTCGTGGCTTCAACCTCCCGGAAGCGGCCCTCAATATCAAGCAGGGATCCCACCTCGTCCTGGGTGTAGCGAATCAATTCTTGGATCCGTGATGGCGCCTGCTCCGGTCGAGCCACCCAGGTTCGCAGCATCCCATCCGAGGCACCTGAGATGCCGCGATACTTCAGCGACATCAACAGATGGATTGCGGTTCCGAACATGACGAGGGAGAGCAATGCCATGGCCAGCATGACCTCGCCGCCGTTCGACCAA
Source organism: Akkermansia muciniphila (assembly GCA_945865375.1). Classification (GTDB taxonomy): domain Bacteria; phylum Verrucomicrobiota; class Verrucomicrobiia; order Limisphaerales; family F1-80-MAGS106; genus F1-80-MAGS106. The sequence goes on from CAMBEJ010000142.1 coordinate 8,079, forward strand.
GTGTGCCACATTTCATGCAGAATCGCGTTCATACTGTGATTTGGTAGGAGTGGCCAAGGGTTAGTTGGAGAAGGGATTGGGTTCTGACTGCGGAACGCCGTTCACGAAACCGACCGCCGTTTGTTCCATACTCCCGATGATGGCTTTCGCTCGCCGGCTCAGGAAGGCGTGGAACAGGAGCGAGGGGATCGCCACCGCCATGCCTGTTGCGGTGCAGATGAGGGCCTCGGAAATGCCCGCAGCCAGCATCTTGGGATCGCCGCCACCAAAACTGGAAATGATTTTGAAAGTCGCGATCATGCCGGTGACTGTGCCCAGCAATCCCAACAGCGGACCGGTCGTTGCGGTGAGAGCGAGAAATGGAAGCCCCCGTTCCAGTTTGGTGCGAGCGCCAAGCATTTTCTCGTATAGGATTTCCTCGATGTACTCCTTCTTTTCATCCACATGCTCGAGGGCGGCGGTGAGAAGATCGCCGACTATGCCCGGAATACTCCGCACATGGTGCATCGCCTTTTCGATCTCTTTGGATTCGACATGCCTCAACACGGTTTGCAGATCGATCTCGGTGGCGAGTCGCACGCGGGAGAGTTCGAACCATTTGTAGAACGCCAGCAAAATCGCGGCCACGCCCAATCCGACCAATGGAATCATGACGATGCCGCCTTTCTTCAGTTTTTCGAACATCGATTCGTTGAGGGCGGCCAGCTTGAAGGCGTTTCCCAGAGTGGCGTCGAGCACGAGGTTCCCCGATCCGGAGGTGACGAGGGCCCGACTGGCCGACTCGATCGCCGGGTCAAGCTTGGCGAGGGTGGGATCCATCTTGTTCAATTCCTGCTGCAAGAGGCCGGCAGGTCCCCCTGAGTTGGCGGCAAACATTGCCACCGGCCCCACCAACGCAACCTTGCCGGCCAGGACCAGGCCTGTGTTGTCGAGCGCCTTGCCCTCGATGATCTCGCCACCCAGCACGCTTTCGGCTCTCCTCAGGGCCGTCGTCAGAATCTCCGATCGTGCCGTGAATCGATCGGCAGCCACCAGATCCGCCGCAGCTACCGTCTTTTCGATCGAGTCGAACAAGGGGCCGTAACGAGGTTCTTCCGCAAAATTAAGCCGCGAGCGGAAAGCCCGTGCGTATTCGCTCATCAAGGAGTCGATGTATTTAACATCCTCGCCTCGCACCTTCGCTGCGGATTTGAGCCCGTTCAGTTCGACGAGCTGGTTCTCCTGGACACGTTGCAGCTTGGCAAAGTCCGCGCGTCGATCCATTAACGTTTGCTCTAACTCGTTGATTCGCCGAGCCAAAGGGAGCCGCTCAGCGTCTACGTCCTGGCGGAGCTTTGACAATTCCACAAATGCCCTCTGGAGATCGTTCGATGCTCCGGAAGAGAGCCCATCCAAATCCAGCGCAAACGCCCCGAAAGGGAAGACGGCAATGGCCGTGCAGAGGAGTCGTTGGAGGCGAACCAAATCGAGTGACATGCGATTGCTCAAGAACTTCATTTGATGCTTACAGGGAGGGGAATGAAGTAAGCCGGTTTTTCATTCCGATAGATACGGATGACGTCCCTGACAGGCACCGACAGATCGGGCCTGAAAGTCCATTCCCAGCCCTTTGGCCCGGGGGCGCCGGTGCCAGCGTAGTCGCCGGAGTCGTTGACGAAGTAGGCCGCACCCAACCCGACGTAAACCGTTTCGACCGCCACCTCATCACCTTTTGAGTTCTTCCTTTTCTCGCTGAATAGCGTCACCGCGTTGTTGAACTTGTCCCACTCATTCAGGAGCCCAACCACGACTTGGATCCGTTCCGTCGCTGGCATTTTCGTGTTTTCAGGATTCGCTGGCACTCGAACCAGGAAGGGTTTGATGATCTCCTGAAGCGGCAGCGGCAACTGGGGGGCAAATTTGAGGATTTTCCCTTCAAAGTCGGAAGCGAACGCCTTGGCTCGATCGACACTTTCATTGGAAGACTTCAGTAGGGATTCCCCCTGAATCCGCTCCTTTTCGACATGCACGCTGTGGGTGCTCACCTTGGTCATCTGCTCCTCGACGGACTTCAATTCACGCTCCAAGAGTGCCACGCTCTGTTCGAGCATGTCCTTGTCCGATTGCCAGTCGCTCCTGGTCTTGGAAATGAGTTGGCGAGCCTCAACCCATTTTTCGAGGGTCGAACGCGCCTCATTCAAAGGGCTCTGCGCATGGAGGGATCCTCCACCAATCAAGACCGCAAGGAATGTTTGTCGTGCCAACGCAAAAACCATATCCAAATTGTGCACAGATCACATCGCGCGCGGATGTCGGACAGGTTACATTATCGTGACTTTGCCTTTGGCTGGTCTCACATCCCGCCGCCGCAGGCCACGGTCGCGGCGAGTGCGCCCACGATGGGTGCCGCCAGTGAAGGCCCCAGGGGTTGCAAATCCTAACCCGCCCGCGAAGTCGCGGGGAGGGTCTTGTTCTGAGCGGCTACGCTGGCTTCCATCGGCCGTCCGAATTGCGGGCTTGTTGCGTGCATAACCATGCGGTAACCTACTCGCATGACCCCATCTCCAAATCTCCAAAGACGAAGACTTGCTTGTGTTGGAAAAGCCCTTCGGAATTGAGATTGTGACGCCGCGAGATTTCCTCGGGCGATTTCTTTGATCGCTTTGTGGCGTTCCCATGAATTTTGAATCTCCTTTCGCAGCGGGCGCAGTGGTCAAGCTCGGCTTGATCAGTTTGGTTATCGCATCGATAGCCGTGTCCACCAGCGCCGAGGATGTCGCGCTTTTCGATCAGAAAACCAACCCTGTGCCGGGGGACCATTGGTCGTTCAAGCCGGTGACGCGTCCGGCGATGCCTGCCGTCACAAACCAGCGCTGGATCCAGTCTCCGATCGACGCCTTCATTCTCGCGAAACTCGAAGCAAAAAAACTTTCACCGGCATCGCCTGCCGATCGGCGGACACTCCTTCGACGCGTAACCTACGATTTGCTAGGTCTCCCGCCAAGCCCGGAACAGATCGACGCGTTCCTGGGCGATCGAGCACCCAACGCGTTCGCGAAGATCGTGGATCGCTTACTCGCGTCCCCCGCCTACGGAGAACGCTGGGGCCGGCACTGGCTGGATGTGGTCCGCTACGCCGACGCCCGCGATTTGATCCAACTGCCCCCCGAAAGCGACTTCCGCGAGGCCTGGCGCTACCGCGATTGGGTGGTCGAGGCCCACAACCGCGACCTGCCCTACACGGACTTCGTTCGCCGCCAAATAGCCGGGGATCTGCTCCAACCAACGGACCCGGAGCGGATCGACACGGAGGCGCTTGTCGCCACGGGCCTGCTGGCGATCGCGGACTTCGTTCCCGGAGATGTCGACAAAGAGCTGATGATCGCCGATTATGTGAACGATCAAATCGATGTCGTTGGCCGAGCCTTTCTCGGGCTGACGCTGGGTTGCGCGCGCTGTCACGATCACAAATTCGATCCGATCTCGATCAACGATTACTACGCGCTGGCCGGAATTTTTTTCAGCACGCGCCTCATCCCCAGCCCGGTCCTCGGCAACACGCCGCTGGTCCGCGTGCCGCTTTTGCCCAAGGCCGAAATCCAAAGAATAGCGACCAAAAAGACGCATGCAGCGGAACTCGAAAAACAAATTCAAAACCTCAAAATGGAGGCGGACCACGAATACTTGGACCACCTGGAGCGGCTCGCGACAGGGCAGACGGCGCGCTATCTCCTGGCGAGCTGGGAATTTAAAAACCGCAGGCCGGGCGCTCCCGAACTTTCAGTGGCCGACCTCGCCATGGCTCACAACCTGCACGCTAAAATCCTGTCCAAATGGTTGAATTACCTTGGCCCTTCCGAAATCGGTGGAGTCCGTCGGCCAGAGGGTGAAGCTGCCCGGCAGAATGAGACTTGGGCAACTTGGCGTCGGATATTGGAGGAAGTTTCAGGCAAATCACTATCACCGGACCTAGTGAACCATTCCATCGTTGACGGTGCCGCCCGGCACCTGGAACAAGCCCTTGTCGCGATTCATCGGCAACGAACCGCTGAAGCTGACCCGCTGCCGGGTGCCAAGAAATCGAGGCTTCAAACCGAGACCCTGAAACTCCAAGCCAACGATGGATGGTTATTGGCATCGACCAACGCTCGAGTCACGTTATGGCCAAACCGCGCCCGTTCGAAGGCCAGGTTTGCAACAGTCGCGCCGGACGCGGCAGGACCGCTCAAAACGAACGTCACCTTGGGCGGCAGAAGCCGTCCGGTGCTGCGCTTCACCGGTAGCGAAGTCCTGGAGGTCCCGCAAACCGTGCCCCCTGCGGGCAGTCTGTTCGTGGTCTTTCGCGTCGCGGACACATCGGCCTCTGGTCAACGGCTAATCGGATGGGAAGACTCCGACGGAGGTCGCCATGGCATCGGCCTGATGCCCACGGCCGGGGGCGGGTTGCACGCGATCTTGCGCAAAGACGGCGCCATCGGAGACATCGTCGCTCCCGCCGGAACGAACGCCATGTTCGAGATCGTGAGCCTCACTTGGGGCGACCACGGTGCTACGTTGCACCGAAAGGGCATCGCCGCAGGAAAATCCACCACCCTCCATGGTGTGTCATCCGATCCGAAAATCAAAGCCCTTCGCATCGGCGGTTCCGGCTCTGGCTCAGCGGCAAAGTTTCGTGGTGACTTGGCGGAGCTGCGGGTCTACGAACAGCCCCTCGGGGACGAGGCCCGCGTGGAAGTGGAGAACGAGCTGACCGACGCTTGGTTGAATCCCGACGCGCCTGAAGCAGCCCCGGCGAACGCAATCGCGCTTCTGTACGATGATCTCTGTTCTCCACGCGGCCCGTTCTGGCTCGAAGAGGGCGAGCGCGAAAAGGTGCTGACCTCGGAATTGACGCCACGCATCGACCGGACGCGGGCGGCATTGGAGGCGCTTAGGAAGTCTATTCCAACCAACATCATGCAGGCCGTGGTGGTCCAAGACGGTGGCCCCGCGAACACAAAGCACGAAGGCTTCAAGGACGCGCCCGTCTACCTGCGGGGCAATCATCAAAAGCCCGGCGAGATCGTGCCGCGCGGCTTGCCGAAATTCCTCGCTGGGGACCATCAACCCGCGATCACCGAAGGGAGCGGACGCCTGCGCCTGGCGGACTGGATCGCCAGCTCCAACAACCCGCTCACGGCCCGCGTGGCGGTCAATCGGATCTGGCAGCACCATTTCGGCGACGGTATCGTGCGCACTTCGAGCAACTTCGGCCGGCGCGGCGACCATCCCACGCATCCAGAATTACTGGACTACCTCGCCATCCGCTTCGTCGAGTCCGGCTGGTCCATCAAGGACATGCACAGGCTCATCATGCTCTCGGCGGCTTATCAGCAAAGCGGCCGTGCGACGCCCGAAACGCTTGTGTCGGATCCGGAGAATTTCCTTCTGGGCCGAATGAACCGTGCGCGTCTCGATGCTGAATCGCTGCGCGACAGTCTGCTGGTTGTGTCGGGGCGATTGGACACAAGCTGCGGAGGAGTCGGCTCCCAGGATGTGGCGTTGCCGCGACGCTCGCTTTACCTGATGACCGTTCGCACCGGCACCAAGTCCGGCTTCGCTTCCGTCTTTGATGCTCCGGACGGCGGAGCGGTTGTCGAGAAAAGGAGCGTCTCAACGGTCGCGCCGCAGGCACTTTTTCTATTGAACGATCCGTTCTCCATTGAACAAGCCGTCGCTCTGGCTCGTCGTGTCGCGCGCGAATTCCCCGCGTCGAAGCCCGACCAACGGATACGAGCGGCCTATCGCCTGGTGTTCGGTCGCCCTCCGACGGGTGAAGAAGCCGCCATAGGCCGGGAATTGATCCAAGGCGGGGATGAGTCCGAACGTTTGGAGCGCTATTGCCAACTCTTGCTCTGCGCGAATGAATTTGTTTATCTGGACTGATGGCATGAAAATCCTCTCCCCATTCCTTGCGCCAGGAAACCGCCGTGAAATGCTGCGCCGGACCGGCTGCGGTTTCGGCTATCTCGCGCTAGCCGGACTCCTCGGCAAAGAAGCCGCCACCGCCGCGGACTCCGGCGCAACGCCTCAAACCTTCAACGCGCCAACGAATCCACTCGTACCAAAACTGCCGCATTTTACGGGGCGCGCGAAGCGAATCATTTTCCTGTTCATGCCCGGCGGGCCCTCCCAAGTGGACACGTTCGATCCGAAGCCGCGCCTGGCCCAAGACAACGGCAAACCCTCGCCAAAATTGTACCTCGGCCAACAAAGAAACCTGCTGGCCTCACCTTGGAAGTTTCAAAAATACGGCCAATCGGGCATTGAGGTGAGCGATCTGTTTCCTCACACCGGGCGGTGCATCGACGACCTTTGCGTGATCCGCTCCATGGTCGCCGACGACACCAATCATCCGGGTGGCTGTCTGCAAATGAATACGGGTGAGCGCGTTTTTTCGAGGCCCAGTATGGGTGCCTGGATGACCTATGGCCTGGGCACCGAAAATCAAAACCTTCCCGGTTACATCGTTATTGGACCCGGACCCATTATCGAAGGAGCACGCCAGTACGGAGCCAGTTTCCTGCCCGCGTCCTATCAGGGCACATTTGTCTCCGACCTGGACAATCCCATCCGCAATTTGAGGAACCCCAAGGTTGGCCCCGCTCAGCAACGACAGGAACTCGACGCGCTCAAGCGTCTCAATGAACTGCACGCAGAGCAACGCTCCGACGACAGCCGCCTCGGAGCGCGCATCGCTTCCTTCGAGCTAGCCTATCGCATGCAGTCTGAGGCGCCGGAGGCCTTCGACTTGAAGCATGAATCCGAGGCGACGACCAAACTCTACGGAATCGACCGGGAGCCTACCGCGATCTTCGGCAAGCAATGCCTGTTGGCGCGGCGGTTGGTGGAACGCGGCGTGCGTTTCGTCCAGCTTTATCACACTACCGGAGGTTTTCAGCCCTGGGACCAGCACGGCGATCTCAAAGGGGGCCACGAAAAAAATGCCGCCGCGACGGACTTGCCGATCGCGGGGTTGTTGCAAGACCTCAAATCGCGCGGGCTGCTAGACGAAACGTTGGTGATTTGGGGAGGCGAGTTTGGTCGAACACCAGCCGCCCAGGGCACCGATGGGCGCGATCATCACCCATACGGATTCAGCATGTGGCTGGCGGGTGCCGGCGTGCGCGGCGGGATGACGTTCGGCGCGACCGACGAATTGGGCTGGGACGCCGTGGAGAATCCGGTTCACGTCCACGACCTGCACGCAACCATCCTGCATCTCATGGGAATCGATCACGAGAAGTTGACTTATCGGTACGCCGGCCGGGACTTCAGATTGACCGATGTCTCCGGACACGTCGTGCGCGGAATCCTGGCTTGAGACAGGGACCCAATAGAACTTCACGCCATCGCCCCTCTGGCCGGCCTAAGGTTTCCAAACGATCCGAGCCACTGCGTCATTGGTCGAGGCCTTCGTGGCTCCGCCATGCATGACAAAATAAAGGGCACCGTCCGGGCCAAGCTGGATAGCCAATGGGCCGGACGTGAGTCCCTGCAGGAATGCCTCTCCTTGGCCTGGTTTGCCTGTGTTCGGATCCACGGCAGCAGTGCGTATCGATTTGCGGCTGAAATCAGAGTAAAAGAGCATCCCGTTGTATTTCGCCGGAAAACCACGTCCCGATGGAGAAGGACGGTAGATGAGCGCTCCCGTGCAGGACGCTCCAGTGTTCCGCTGGTACTTGAACCAGGGTGCGGTGAAACTCTCCACTCGGTTGGTCCGCGAGAGAGTGAGCAGGCCGTCGCCAAAAACTCTTGGCCAGCCATAGTTGGCTCCGGGAACGATCTGGTTTACTTCATCGTAGTCGTCCGCGAGGTCACCGCCGTTTTCCGCCAGCAAAAGCAGCTTGGTGGGGGCGTCATAAGTCAGCGCCCAAGGTTGCCGATGCCCACGGGTGTAAACGAGCCCTTGCGCGTCCGGGCTTTTGACAAAGGGATTGTCCGCTGGAACGGCGCCGTCAAATCCCATGCGCACCACTTTCCCCCGCAGATCGCGCAACGATTGCGCCTTGTTCTCCGGGTCATCGCAGTATTGGCGCAGATTCGCGTTCTGATTATTTTCGCCAGTGGTGACATAAAGCACACGCTCCGTCGGATGTGCCAGGAGCCCACCTCCCACGTGCTGGCCGGCCTGATCGCCTTCCCATTCCAGGAGGGATTTCTCGCTCATCGAGTCAATCATGGCGCTCGTGCCCCCGCCTGTGACCGTCAAACGCGCAACGCGAGCCCGGTATTTTCCACTTGGGGCGTTGGTCGCGTGATAGGCAAGGAAGAGATGCGGAGTCCTCGGGAAATCCGGATGGAACGCGATCCCTCGCAACCCGCGGTCGCCGCTCACATCGGTCTGCACCATACCCACCTGCCGC
>CAMBEJ010000143.1 GCA_945865375.1 Akkermansia muciniphila
AAGCACAAGAACGTCGCCGCCGAGCTGTTGGAGAAGCTGCTCAAGGACGAACTCAAAGTCCGCTCCAAGCGGAACCTCGTGCAGAGCCGGGTCTTCAGCGAGAAGCTCAAGAAGACCCTCAACGCCTACCACAACCGCGCCATCTCAACGATGCAGGTCATCGAAGAGCTGATCAAACTCGCCAAGGACCTCGACGCCGCCACGAAGGCAGGCAAGGAGATGGGGCTGACAGAGGACGAAAAGGCCTTCTACGACGCGCTCGCCGCGAACGATTCCGCCGTGACCGCGATGGGCGACGCGAAGCTGAAAGTGATCGCCGCGGAACTCATCACCCAAGTGAAGAAGAGCGTGACCATCGACTGGACTCTCCGCGAAAGCGCCCGCGCCAAGATCAAGGTGATGGTGAAGCGCATCCTAAACAAGCACGGCTACCCGCCGGACTTGCAGGAAGAGGCCGTGAAGACCGTGCTGGCCCAAGCAGAGTTGCTATGCGCGGAGTGGGTGTGAGCTCTTTGATCCGTATCAGGTTGGGATGGGGATACTCGTCAAGAATAGTGTTGATCTGGGGCGTTGTCGTCGCGTCGAGTGCCCCGGCGAAGGTGAAGTCTTGTCGATGTGGAGAAATCTACCCGCCCACTCCGACATCAAGAGGAAGGCCGCGATCGCAAAGGAGCTCGGCGTGTCGCGTCAGTTCTTCTCCCGCCAGGTCGTCAGCCTTCAGCGGACGCTTGGGATTAGGAGTCATACGATGAGGGCGGAGGTGGCAAGGCAGGCTTACCGAGAGGCTGACAAGAGGGGTTGGTGGAAGTTGGATGGAACTGAAGTTTTCCAGTCTCATCCGTCGGTCATAACTCAAAGCGCACTGGCCGTTGGCTCCGTCGCGTATGGTTATGTCTTTGGACGTTTAAGAATAATAATGATGTCACGAGAGGCACCGCCTTCTTTATTGGTATCGAATGCTGATATTACTTCCCATCCCCCATTTCCGAGCTCATTGATTTTTGAATCCAGCTTCTCGGTGTCCAGTTTACCACCAACGAACCAACCCTCAGTGGCTAATTTTAATGTTTTATATTCCCATTTCTTAATTCGACATAACGCGGAGCTGAGCGACCGCCGCCCGACAGGCAAGCCGGATCGTGAGCAGGCCCGTCGAATTCCCGCGAAGCTCCGGGCGCAAAGGCTGGGCGGCGGTTCGTCTCGAGCGTCTGGTTCGGCATCGCTAGATTTTCCAAACAGGGGTTTTCTTTGGGTCAAAAATCTTCTCCTCCACTTTTACGAGTTTGCCTTTCTTTACGGTCAGGTGGGTCTCCTTGGTGTAAACGTAGCGGGCCTTTCTCTTAAGGAGGCCAATCTCTTTGCCGCGAGGAATGATGATAGTACCCGAAAACCATGTGGCCGGAATCGGCGGCTTCTTTCCAGGAAACAAATCACTAATCTCAACCTCTTTGCCCCCAATCCTGCCGTCAAGGGAGGTCAAAAAAAGTGTGTCATCCTTAATTCCCCACTTCGCCCCGTAGCCTTTCCAGTTCGCTGTTGAGTCCATGTCGAACTTCGGCTTCTGTTTCTCAGGAAAGGCGTCCCAGATAGTCGGCCCACTCGCTGGATATACCGTCTCTCCTTTCCATTCCAACGGATCGGTTATCTGACGAGTGGCGTGTGCAGATGCTGTGAGAAACAACAGCCCCAGAATTGTAATAACAAGGTTCATAGTCGTGGTCATGTGTAATGCCGAACAGGTATTCGGCCGCCTAAGTGACGTCGTTAAAAGCGTCATTGAGTTTTGGAATTCCTTGATTTCTATCTGCGGGAGAATAAATTGGAGATCAGGAGGTGGTCAATATGAAAACGGCAAGTGCGGCTTCGTATGGCAAAGCTCGGTTCATCCCAAATTGAAAACTTAGGCTCAAGGAACAAGTGCCCGAAGTATGTCGGTTCCGTTATCTCTGGATGTGAACTGAGGAACCATACTGGTATTGGATTCGACGATATTTCCTTTTTCACTAGGCGCGTTTTCCGCACCGTGCAGGGACTGCTCAGGCACAAGGACGTTTCAACGACCCAGATCTACACCCACGTGATACAGCGGCCCGGTCTTGGGGTGCGAAGCCCTCTTGACGCCCCATGAGGCGGGGGAGATCACTGACCCGGCCTCTACGCGTTGAGCACGCCGGGACCCGTTGACATGGCGTGCTCTTTGTAAGCGCGACTTGGCAGCGTGGCTACGGCGGCGCAGAGCCCCCCCCCCGGTAAGGAATCTCTTTTTCTGGAGCCGGACGGGATGACGCGAAACTCACCTCGTTTTCCTGTGAATGGCGAAAAAACGATGTCCCATGCAAATGCAATTTCCGGGGCTTGAACGGAGATTGGTTCAGCAACCGTTCGAGAGACAACTATGATTCTAAGCGGATAATTTGCAGGCTGTTCAGGTTGGATTCCTCACTGATTCCGAGTCATCGGATACTGAAATTCCAGGGTTACCGGTCGAATAGGTTGAAGGCGAGCCAGGATTCGAGTTTCATCACCTTCCAAAGCGGGAGATTATCAAAGCCCCGGATCTGGCGGATGAAACGTAAGGATCCCTAGCTCTTTGCAATCGAACTGGCCGCGCTGTCACATTCTGCGGGCCGTTTGGATCCTTGAGACGCAGACCAGCGGCAGGACCTTAACAATTCTTACGTGGCTTTGCTGACCGCGCTTTCGAGGAGAGCGCCGCACGAGGGATTGCACGCTCAACACCATTTGGCCGGGTTTGTCTCCGTGTGGGCATTTATTTCGACTACTCGGCCTGGATTGATTGCCGAGTATTGCCCTCAACGAACCACTCCGCCTAGAGTGGCTCCAAGCCAAACCTGGAATTTTTCCCCAGTTTTTTTTCGAAAGCTTTTTGGGTAAAAGCGACTCACATGCGAAGGGGAGGTAGTCGCGGGGGGTTGGGCCGAAATCGGGGGTGCCACCACCACCCCGTGGGGACGGTCATCCAGGAAATAAAGGATGGTTACCCCCTTTCGTGTCGCTCGTGTTGATCGCCTTACGGGTTTCAACGCAGCGGTCCCATGCTCCCAAGTGACGCTGACGGATCCTGGCGACACCGCCACCGCCTACCCGGCCAGACCATGGCCACGACGTTGCGGGACGGCACGCCGGGGTCCGGAGGGGGGGGAAGGCAGGCTGGTACCGCCTGGACGCAAAGGCCAACAAGCTGGCCCGTGGACTCGACGAGGACACCACTAAAATCAAGTTTGGATACAATTGGATACAGAAATGTTGCGTGCCGGTGCGTCTTCCCGCACTTTCCAGGGAATTCACGAAAATCATCGAGACACGGGAAGTGGTTGTGAACAAGCAAGATGACGCAAGTAGACGCACTATCGGCAAGGCTCTTCCGTGGCTTCGAGTCCCACCACCGGCACCATCATTACGCGCCTTTGAGTTAATCTGCGAATGCAGTGATAGAGCTTAGGGCACGATGACGCGGTAGTAACGCTCGGCGGGTTGGGGCGTGCTGTTGTCACTGAGGGCGGCTGTGGTGGAGTTCGATGTCACCTCGCCCCATAATTTCCATCCTGTTTCACGCAGATGATCCTTGTACTCGGCCCGGTAGCGCACGCCTGGCTCTGCCACCCAGGACAACGCGAATGCACCGGTGTTGCCTAAGGCGGCCGACGTCAGAACCGGTGCCGCCGCGGCTCGCACAACAATCTCAAAAGTTCCTGTTGCGCTCAACGGCGGCACCCCGTTATCCGTGGCCACCACGGTGAGTGCGTGAACGCCAATGTCCATGCCCAGAGGAATCCATTCGAACGCGCCGGAAAGCGCGTTGACTGTGGCCCCGACAGGGACGCTGCCTTCGAGGCTGAAAGTCAGTTGTTGGTTGAGTTCAGGATCCGTGGCGGGAAGGGTGAACGCCAGCCGCGCCCCTTGAATCACTGTCTGGCCCGGGAGGGGTCCGAGTGACGGAGGACGATTCGAGGAGGTCGCGTTGGGTCCCGCAGGGGTGGGCTGGGAGGTGGGCTCACGTCGATAAGGCTGCCCATCCGGTATCGAAGCGAGAGCCTCGTTAGCCGACAGATTGGCGTAATCGAGGTAATCCATGACCGCCGGGGCCCCGAGTTGAGTTCGACTGAGCGCGAGCGAGCCGCTGGTGGGATTCAGACGGAAGCTCGTGTGAAGTTCTTTCTGCGTGGTTTGCTCTGGTTGGCCATCGGCAAAAATCAGGAGAAACTGATGGGGTTGGATCGCCGTGCCGACGGGGAACGCCCAGCGGTCGAGATTGCCATAGTTATCGCTGAGGAACCAGCCGTCGAGGCTGACCGCCTCGGGGCCAGAATTGAGCAATTCGATCCATGGTTCGCGTTGGCCCTGACCGTCCACGATGCCGGCTGTGTTCGAGACAACGATTTCATTGATCCAAACCGTGGGGAACTCCGGCAGAAGGGCTGCGACGCTATTTGCCGCGCCTGGGGTGAGCCCCACGAGGGTCCCAAGCTCCAGATCGAGCCGGCAGCCGAACACGATGTCGCTGCTTGTGGTGTTCACCTGATGCACCTCCACCGCGAGCACGTTGGTTCCGATAACCAAGGTATTGGATGGCAGGAGAAATGGGCCAGCCCAGGCGGCGTCGCCCACCGCAGTTCCTGGACTGCGGAAATCCGATCCCACGGTGTTGAAATCCACGGGGCCTGGCTCGATGCCCTGGCGATGGAGTTCCTTGCCGTTCAGATAAAAGACGGCGCCGTCGTCGAGGATGTTGCTGAGCACCAATGAGCCGCCCGCTGGCAGACTGGGAAGGACGAAGGTGGTGCGAAAATAGTAAGTGTTTTGACCCAGGGTCAGGGCGGTCGATTTCGGAGCCGGGAGGGCCGCCGTTTCCACGTAGAGCAACGCTCGTCCCTGTGGCCAAGCCGAATCGTTGAACGAGGGGGTGTTCCAACCCGCTTCGAGCGGACCGCTTTGATAGTAGCGCCATAGGTTGGTGATGGCGATGAGCGCCCGTGGTCCGCTGTAACCCATGGCAGCCGCCCAATTCGCCACGCGGGCCCGATCCCGTCGGCTGTCCACCACCTGGAGCGAAATACCGCCGTCCCTGGCGGCGGCCGGCCAGGGTGAACCGACGCGGAAGCTGACGCGATCCACCAGAGCATCGGAGGGCCTCGGCCCAGCTAGGCGTATGTCGTCCGCCGAGGTCCCCAGGGTGCCGGTCCAGGCACCGATGACGAGTGGTTTGGCGCCGTAAGCCGCGACGAATTTCGCGGGGTCAGCGATCACACACACAAAGGCACCCGGGGCGAGGCGCGTGTTTGCCGGGAAAACAAAACTGAGATCGTTCCCTTGGAGCCGATAGCCCGAGATATCCCAAGTGGTGACCGCGGAGAAGTTGGCCAACTCGATGTACTCCGATCCTGGGGCGGCAGGTCGGTACATCACCTCGTTCAGCGCCACTCGAAACCTAGGCCGGACGAGGATCGACAGCGTTTTGGTGTCGCTCCGGGCACCGGGTCCGTCGTCGGTGACACGAACGGAGAGAAGGTCGCTGCCGCCGCCGCTGTCCTCTGGTGTTCGCCAGGCGAAAGCGCCGGTATTGGGGTCGATCTCCGCGCCAGCGGGGGCTCCGGGCAACAGCGAGAACAACAATCGTTGCGCCGGTTGATCTCCGTCCATGGCCGTGGCAGAGAAGCTCACGAGTGATCCTTCCTCAACCGAACCGATAGTTGGCACCGACAGCACGGGGGGTTGATTCACCTCATTGACCGTGATGCCGAAATTCCGAGACGTGCTGAGCTGGCCAGCGTTGTTTTCGGTGGCACGGACGATGACGACATGCGTTGCCGGTCCCTGGGCTTCGGTTGGCATCCAGGAGATCATGCCCGTGGCAGGATCGATCACCAACCCAGCCGGGAGATTGCCTTCGAGCGAATAGGTGAGGGCGGAGGCTGGGCTATCCGGGTCGAGGGCAAAGGTGGCAAAACGGAAAGAGTCGCCTTCGTCGAGGGTCTGTGGCAGAATTGGGTTGAAGATAGGGGGGTTGTTGACTTCGTTGACGGTGATCCTCATCACTTTCGAATCCATCAACGGGAGGGGGCCATCGTCGGTCACGCGGACTGTGATTGAGTACACCGCGGGCCCCTGGTCCTCCAACGGGATCCAGGAAAAGTTACCCCTGGCCGCATCGATCTCCACTCCTGCGGGGGCACCTGGGTCGAGACTAAAGCTGAGCTTGTTTGCCGGCAGGTCGGGGTCGTTGGCCACCACCTGCAAGTTCAGGAGCGAGCCTTCGTCAACTGTTTGGTCGACGATCGCGGCAAGGACGGGGGCTCGATTGGCCTCCAACACAGAAACACTCATCCTTTGCGCGGACGTACGTGGGGGCAGGCCGTCATCCGTGACGCGCGCTGTGAAAAGAAATGTGGCGGGTCCTTGCTGCTCGCTGGGCGTCCATGTGAAAAGGCCGGAGTCGGCTTCCATGGCGGCACCGGGTGGGGCATCGGCTCCCAGGCTAAAAGTCAGCTTTTGTCCTGCGTCTGGATCGGTCGCTTTGGCGGAGAAAGCCAGCAAGGTTTGTTCGACGATGCTCTGAGAAGGGATGGGATTGAGGGTAGGAGGGCGATTGCCACCGGGGAGGAAGTTTGCCGCCCGGGGCGTGGTTTGCTCAAACGACAGCGCGGCCCCGTCGGCGCCATCCGGGTAACGTCCCGCGCTGACATCATTTGTTTGCTGACCATAGGTGATGCCATCAATCAGTTGGCCATCGGGAGAGTAAAGCCCGATCTGGCCGCCTTCGACTGCCAGCTTGAAATTGACGTGCAGGTCGGCGTTTTCCGGAGCATTTTGCTTGGGCTCTTTATCGGCCCAAACCAGGAGGAATCCGCCGGGAGGAATGACGTAGCCGGGCGGGATGACAAACTGGGTGGTGTTCGTGAGGTTGTCGGTGAGTCGGTAGCTGGAAAGGTCCGCAGCTACGGCACCGCCATTGTGGAGTTCAAACCAGTCGTCGAAACGGCCATCGGCTGGATCCGAGACCGCATTTGTATTCCCTGCCATGAACTCGTTGATGCGGACGCCGATCTCGGGGAATGTAGGATTATTGCTGGCCCCCGCAGTCAGGTGAAAAAAGGAGCGGCGGTTGCGTGGTTCGCCATCCGGAAAACTGCCAAAACTCCGCCCCGCGCTCAGTTGCTTATAATCGAGGAAATCCATCACCGCCGCGGAACCCTCCCTTCCCTGGAACCGCGCCAAGGCGAGGGATCCGTTGGTGGGGTTCAATCGGAAGGATGTGTGCGGCACCCCCGCGACGGATTGTTGGGGTTGGCCGTCTGCCCACACCACCATAAAGCTCTTGGGCGCCAGACTGGATCCAGGTGGGAACTGCCACCGGTTCAAGTTCGTGTAGCTGTCCGTCAGGAAAAACTCCGAGAGTTCGATCGTGTCCGAGCCGCTGTTGTGGATCTCAACAAAGGGGTCGAGTTCGCCCGCGTTGTCGGCTGGGCCCGCGACATTGTTTGGGAGCACCTCGTTGAGCCAGACGAGAGGGAAGGGCGCGAGATTTTGAGCGACACCGTTGGCTCGACCAGGCGTGGCTCGGTTGACGTCGTCTATCGCCGCCGCCGTCCAATTGCCGACACGATACGGATCTCGCGTGGCGTCGATGAGTTGAAGGGAGGGACCGAGGCCATCGGCCTCCAGAGGCCAGGGCAGTTTGTCATCGTATCGGACGTCGGAGAGGATCCCATCGGGCGTCTCGTTGAAGGAGGGTTGGACCAGCCTCAGGTGTTCGCCGCCGTTGTCGAGAGAGCCTGGAAAGACGTCAAAAACGGGGAGCGTGTTGCCATAGGCATTAGCGAAGGCAGCGCGATCTGAAGCCAGCACCAAGTAGCCATTGCGCGGGAGAATCGCGCCTTCTGGGAATGTGTAACCGAGACCGTCCAGTCGGTAGTTTGAAAGGTCGAACGGCGTGTTTGGGGACCGGTTGAACAGTTCGATAAACGAGGCTCGAGGCGCTGATGGATGGTATTGAATTTCATTGATGACGACGAAATCAAAAGGACGTTCGATGATGCCCGCGTAGGTGACGGTGATGCTCGTCGCCATATTCGTGAGCGGTTGTCCCTGGCGATCCGCCCCCATGAGGACGAGCTTGTTGGTGGCCTTTGTGAGCGGCACCACCATCGAGAAGGCTTTTGGGCTTGTCCACGTGACAGGGTAGGGAATGCCATTGACTTCAATCGTGGCCGCCGCGAACGGCGCATTGCCGGTGAGGGTGACGGTCGGGGAAGTGGCTGAAAAATCCGCGCCACCGTTGTTCGAGATGGTGAGTAGTGGGGCGTCGTTGAGTTTTAGCTGGGCGATGATGAAATTTCTTCGGCCGTTAAGATAGGAGTAAATAGCGTTGGTCGAGGTGATCCCGGTGATGCCGTTTTGCAGCAGTGCGTTACGGCGCGCGGCGATCTGAGGAGCGTATTGGTCTGGCAACATGGGACCATTGACGGCGTCGGTGTAAGCGCGCCACAGCGCCCGGCGAAAGGCTGGAGCCTCGTAGAGCTTGGAGTTCGCAACTGGATCCTGGCCTCCGACGGTGAGAGGATCGGTCGCGCCATTGCCCAGGCCGAGCACGAAATCGATGTCCCAGGGGATGAGGACCCAGCGTCGGCCGGCGGCTTTGTAGGCGAACATATTTTGGCCGACGCTGAACGTGTAGGAATCCCAGTTGCCAAGGATGCGATGATACGCAAACACGCGCATCCACTGCTCGACATCGGCGAGCTGGAGCAACTTGTTGACATAGTCCGAGCTGCTGTTGATGGCGTTGACGAGCTCGAAGAGGTTCGTGAAATTATTGGCCGTGCCGTCCTGGGGTCGGCGCTGCCAGTTCCAACGATAACGGCCCGTTTTGAGAGCACCCTGGCTTGTAAAACGCTGCAACGTGGCTCCCGTGGCATCGAAGCTCAAGTTGTTATCCTGGAATTCAAACCAGACCGCGATCTTATGAAGGTCGCCCTCCTGGCCGAAGCCCGGGAACCAGCCTTCGGCGTACTCATTGTTGGGTTGCTCGAGGTCTTCGGAGACATTTTGATGTTGGGTGCCATTGCGATAGACGCGGATGTAATGGCTGTTCAAGTAGGGAAGTCCGAGCTTTCCGCCAAGCCATCCCGACACCTGGCTTCGTAAGCCGGTCTCCTCGCTCCCCCCGTTGCCGGTGGAGCCAAAGACGCGATCCGTCACGCCCAAGAGCATGTCGTCTGAGGGAACCGTCACGGCGTAATCCCCGCTGCCGGAGTGATACGGGCTGCCTTTGTCTCGGAATCCGGCGTTGTAGATGATCCGAAAGTTTCCGTAAACCAGAGTGCAGTCACGATAGGTGTTGTTGAGCGCGTTGCTGCGTTTGCTTTGAGTGTTCTGAGTGTTCCAGATGTGGTAGTGGCCGAACGTGCCGAAGGGCGATGGATCGTCCCAGCGGATGAGGCATTCCAACGCGGGGGTCGCCGAGGGCACGATCGCATCGGGCTTCGGAAAAATGGTGGTGGCCTGAACGTTGGCACCGTCCTGGGCTTCGATGCTGAACGCGACAACGGTGCTGGCGCTTCGGCCAGTGAGGTTCGCGGAATAGATCCCGTCTCCGGCCACCTCGTCACCCCCTCCGCCGTCGTCGCGCATGGAGACCCTCGTGGTGCTCGCGGCGGGGTCCACTCTGTAGCGGAGGGTGAGGGTGCCAAATCCGTCGGGATCGGAGACGCGGCAGGTGACCAGCACAGCCTGATTGGCACGCGGGAGAGCGGGGCTGTGCGAGACGTCGTAAATCGCTGGGCCAGCGTTGGGAACGAGCCGACTATTCGGCCCGCCGGGCGAGCCCAGGTTCTTGGGGATTTTCATGCGAACAGGCATTTCGGTCCATCCGCCGCGGGTGCGAAACAACACCTCCGGCCAGCCCGCCAACCAGCGCACCTGGGCACGGATGGTGGCGGTGTTGCCCGATGCCAACCCGCTTGCCAAGTTGGCGCGAATCGCGTTGATCCCCGTGTCGCCATCCCCCTGGCTGCGCACGTGCAGGCAGCTACTGCCCGCGAAGGCTCCCGTGGTTTCGATGAACGAGGTGCTGTGGTTGCCGAACAAACTCCAGCCTGTGACGCCGTTTTCAAAACCCGGGTTGCTCAGCAAATTGGTGCTCCCAGGTTTGTAAATTTCGAGGTCGTCCACAAGGCATTCGCCCGCTCCCTGCATGGAGATGCGAAAGCGGTTCGCGGGGTGGCTCCCGACTCCATTGTCCAGTGGGCCGGTGTATTCGAACAAGGTCCACGGGGCCTTGCGGGTTTCGTCGGAGTCCGCCCAGTTGGAGGCGCGCAAGGGGTCGGCGCCAGGATCGGTCAACTCGAGGCTGGACCCCCCACCATCGGCGTAATAGCCCCATCGCCCTCCTCCCACATAAGCGGTTTCCGCAACCACGGCATGCACCGTGTTTGTCTTGAGTTCGCCTAGGCTGTTTGTGGAGACAAGATCGATTGGCTTCGCCAGGGTCAAAGTTTCGCCTGAGTTCGCGAGGGATCCGCCATAGTTGCCGCGCACGTTGTCGGCCCTGAGCTGGGGATAATTTGCGAGCAATCGCGAGACATCCTTGGCGACGACCATGTAGTCGCCTGCCGCCAGCCGGGTGGTTGGCGGGATCTGGTAGTCGATGCCATCCAGGAACCTCCAGCCACTCAGGTCCACCGTGCTGCCGCCGCGATTGTAGAGCTCGACGTATTCGTCGGCGTCGTCTCCCGAGAGAGGGTGGAACATGACTTCGTTCACTACGATGTCTTCCCGTCGCCACGCGGCGTTCGCGGCGGCCGCGGTGGGCTGGGCGAGTCGGCGAATAGTGGACGAGCCGTCGGGTGAACGGCCGGAGGCGATCCCGTTTTCCTGGGCGCCGAAGCGGACCGCGTCGAGCACGCGGGTGCCGTTTGAGCTGATGAGATAAAGGCTTTCGCCGGCGGCGTTCAGGCTGAAACCCAGTTGATTCTGGTCCCAAGCCAGAAAATTGCGAGGCTGGATTGCCGTGCCATCCGGGATGCGAAAACGGTTGGTTGCAGGGTCGTCGGTGAGGATGCAACCCGAAAGGTCGATCGCCCAATTATTGTGATTGTAGAGCTCGATAAAATCGAATTGAGGCTCGTCGGTGTGGGCGAGGAATTCGTTGATGACCACGCCTTGTTGCGGGTTGGGGAGGACGGCCTCCATCTGGCCAGGAGTGCCCCCGATGCGCTCGCTGGCGCTCCAAGCGCGCGGATCGTTTTCACCGTAGCTTGGGCGGGCGAGGACGATCGAGGGTCCGGCTCCATCGGCCGCCACAGGCCAGGGCGGATTCGGGTTGTAGGTCATCTCAAGCTTGATGGCGTCTGTGCCGTCGCGGAGTCGGAGGGTGCCACCTTCGTTGTCGAGGGCACCCTTGAAGGGGCCTAGGACGCCGTTTATGCGGTAAACACTCTGGAGCGCTGCCGGGTCTGCCGCCACGACGACAAACGCGCCTTCCGCCAGTTTGAAGCCTGCGGGGAACTGGAAGTCAATGGCCCCGGTCAGCTTCCAGCCCGTGAGATCCTCGAACACGATGCCGGCATTGTAGATCTCAACAAACTCGAGATTGCCCTTGATGCCGGGGATCGACGCCGGGTGGTAAAGGATCTCGGAAATGACGAGACGAGTGCGTCGGCTCGAAGGCCCGAGCGGTTCGCGATCCGGTTTGAAGCTTCCTGTGGTCAGGCTTGTCGTGCCGCCGAAGTCGCGAAACTGCGCGGTGGCTTGCTGAGTCGGATTTTGGCTCGCCACCGCGAAGCCGAAATAAACGGACGAGGGCAGGGCGATGGTCGCGGTTCCGAGCTGGACCCAGGTCTGGCCTTCGAGACTCCCGAACCCGGTGAAGACGTTCGCTTTTCGGCTCAGGCGGAGCCAGGCATGGGGGTAATTTGCCGGGAAACCACCTGGGAGAGTCTGCGAGACCGACGCGGTCCCGGCGGTGGCGCGCGACTCAAAAAAACTACCGAGAGCCGCCGAGGACGCAAACACGGCGACAAACTGAGCGTTGGCATCGAGCGTGCCGCGCGCCATCAAGCCGGCGTGGAGGAATGGGCTCGTCGTCGTCACGTCCGCCACGCGCACCTGGACGTCGAAGTTGCCGGTGCGTTGGAGCGAGGCGAATTGAAATTTGTCACTGGTGCCTCCGATGTCCGTGCCCCCTCCGGTGACATCGAACGCGCTCGGATCGATCCTGAGGATCGCGCCACCCTGATAACCGATCGATTGCGGGGCGAATTCGAGGGCGACAAAAGAGATCTTTGAATTAGGCTGGATCGTGTTCGGTGGCGTTGCCAGATCCTGAAGTTCGTTGACGCTGACCGTGTAGTTCGCGCCGAAGGTTAGCGTCGAGACCGTGAGCACGACATTGGTTGTGTCGCCGCTCAACGTCGCGGCGCTCAGCGTGGCCCCGTTGCTGATTGTGTAGTGCTCCACCGCATTGGCCGAAGCGTCGGACACGGGTTTACTAAAAGTGATCCTGATTTGAGTGGGGCCGAGATTAAGGGCACTCGTCAGACTCGGGGGAGTCGTGTCCGGTTCGACCGCCAGACACGCGCCTGAAATCAGGAGGAGCGCCGAAAGACCGAGGATCAGGCAGGTGCAAGACTGTCGGAAGAAACGTTTGATTTTGGCCACGCGGGAGTCTAATTCGGCCTGCGCGCCACTTCAAGGCTCAACCCCCCAGCAATTCACTTTATCGCAGCGGTGAACTTCATTTCGCATTCACCAGTTGCGACAGCGGCACGACCTCGACTGTTTTCGTCAGCGTGTAGCGTTTCTCGCCGGGATACACGACGTGAAGTTCGTCGAGCTTCAGGTCGGTCAGTGCGATGCGCATGGAAGGGGTGAGCGTTGGGGCGTCCGCGCGCTTGCATTCGATACCGATGCGGCGTCCGCGTTTGAACAGGAGCAGGTAGTCAATCATCCGGTCGATGATGCTTCCAGCATATCCCATGAAAATGCCGTAGTCAATGCAGGTATTTCATGGTACTCAGCTCGTGGCTGTCCAAGAGCAGCCTCATTCCATGTAATCCTTGAAGTCCTCCAGTGGCTCATCGAAATCGGGCGCGAGTTCTATTTTGCCTGCCAGGCAGCCAAAGCGTGGTCGCGCGGCCACCGACGCCGCTTCCAGAGTGGCGGTCACTTTCACGAGGGTGCTGCGCAATTCCGGTGGCAATGGCAAATGCAGGCTGCCATCGGCATCCGGTTCCAAAATGGCGGTGATCGTGCTCATGCCGGAAACTTTATCCCAAGGTGCGGGCGACTTAAAGCCGCGTGTCGCCGGGTGTCCGTTCGAATCCGCAACCGCTGATTGACGCTGATTCCTTTCAGTGTTCCTTCGGCAAGCGTGCGGGGAGGGCAAAAATCCCGCCCGAGTGAAGCCGGGACGAGCGTTTTCAACAGAGCTCGTGGTGGTCAGGAGTGCGAGACGGAGGACATGTTCGTTGGGAACCGCTTTGGGACGGATGGCGAGCAACTGGTCTATCGCACGACCTCGCTGAATTCCTCAACACTGACGCCAGCCTGCTTGAGAGCGGCGCGCAAGGTGCCGAGGGCGACTTCGCGGTGCATGGGGATGACGCAGCCGCGCGCGCCCTCCGGCGTGGTCCGCTTCATAACCACATGGCTGCCGCGCTGGCGGTCCACTTGGAATCCGAGGCGTTGCATGGCTGTCACGGCTTGCGTGCCCGAAACGATGGGCGGTTTAGGCATGGGCCAGTTCGAAGCTCCGAATGGCCGCCGTCCGTTTCACCGTCTGGGGAAAGGATTCCAGATAAAGCTCGGTGGCTTCGCGGAGGTTGGCGAGGGCTTCCGCCTCGGTCTTGCCCTGGCTGGCGGTGCCGGTTTCCGGGCACTCGGCCACCAGCCAGTCGGTGTCGGTGTCGGGGTAGATGATGGCGGTGAGTTGCATGGATTATTATTAATTCTGATCGTCCCTACACGATAGATCTTGGGGATGGATTGGAGCAAGAAAGAAGGCTGGAAAAACGATGAAAAACAGAGATTGACGCCTTGGTGCCCCCTGGGTGGGCCGTTGACGGCCTACCCAGGGGATCGATCCTCCCATGATCCTCTTCGGAAAGTAGATTCAGAGCGGAATCCCCACGTGTGGCTGAGTTTTCAGACAAAGGGGAGCGTTCAGAGCGGTCTGCAACGTTTCGCCGATGTTGCTGCGGGCGCCGTGGGCGTGCCGCCCGATCTCAAATTTGAAATTTCAGATCTGAAATTGGCCGGGGGCCTCGATCGGATTCCTCTTTCCACAGCCCGCAATGCTTCAGAATCTTTTCCACGACCGCTGTCTGCCTTCCCTCGACCTGCCTGCCGGCAGGCAGGTGAAAGCGATGATCCACCTTCGCCAAGGCTACGGTGGACAGGTCCACCTTCGCCAAGGCTACGGTGGACAGGTCTTCATCTGCGCCACCGCCTTTCTGCTTTCTACTTTCAGCTTTTGCTTCGAGTGTTCCCCTTAGGAAAATTCGCGTGGATTCGGGGAAATTCCCGGGAAAAACCCTTTCTGAGCAGTTGCCCGAGCAGGGACAATGCCTGCCAAGTCAGGAAAGTTATCAATATCAAGAACTGACCCCATTGTCGTGAAATAGACTTTCATCAGCCGACGCACTGGACCGACACAGGCACTCAATTCGTTTGCCGCGCGGGCCATGCAGAACTTCCATTTCACCGGGGGCGCAATGGCGCAGGGAAGAGCACGCTGCTGGACGCCCTCTGGGGCGAAAGGGCTTGCCAAGACAGAAGGGCAGTGGGAATTTGCCACGATGAAGACACTGACAGTGGATGATCAAAAGCGGATCCAAATACCGGACGCGAAGCCGCGGCAGGTTTTTTCCTACGTGAATAATGGGGACGGAACCTTGACCCTGGCTCTGGTCCATGCCAAAACGCGCGAGCCGTTTCCGCGCGGAAGCCTGTCGCGGTATTTCACGCCCGAGAAAGACAAAGAAGAACTGGCCCTGCTTTCCGGCTGCAGCTTGGGGCCGGAATGAAAGACCAGTTCGACGTGTGGCGGTTTAAGTTCCCCGACAAGGGGGAGCATCCGGTGGTCATTATCTCGCACCCGGACCGCTGCGCAAGGGCCGCGCTCGTCAACGTCCTGTTTTGCACCAGCCAGCGCCAGAGCCGCCAGCCTTACCCGTATGAAGTGATGTTGAACGGTGCGGATGGAATGGATTGGGAAACGTTTTGTGACTGCTCCATCATGTATGCGGTTAAGTCGGAGTTGCTCTCCAACCGGCGTGGGCATGTGACTTTGGAGCGGCGTCGGGCTCTCCGGGCGAAGCTGCGTGACCTTTTCCGACTTGCGGCGCTGGATTGAGGCAGCCCGCCCTCCGCCCTACCAATCTCCGATCTCCGATCTTCCATCTCCGTCGAGCACATCAGCAAACGCTACCGACTGCAGCATCAGACCCGGGAGCGATACACCGCCCTGCGCGACGTGATTGCGGAGAGGGCAAAATGGCTATTCAGAAGCCGGAAGCCAAGCCGATCCGTCGTCCGCACTCCATAGGAGGGCCAAAAGCAAAAGCATCCCCAATTGGAAACCCGCCGTTTTCAAGCAAGCCCTATGGGACTGCCAGGAACAGCTCCGGTTTCCCGTCTGCAAGCTGCTCGACCTAGCCAAAACCGAAAGCCGGTTGCTGCGCAACCGCAACCCATTTGCCATCGTGGTGCTGGCCCAGATCAAAGCCCTGCAAACCAAGGGGGCGCTGCGCCAGCGACGGGTCTGGAAAGCCACGCTGGCCAAGCTCGGTTATGAGCGCAGCTACACCACGGCTTTTTGTTTCACAAGCGGAAGTTACGTTGTTTGAGCCAAGTAAGGGCCAACTCCAAATGGTCGGCGACGTTTTCGCAGGCCGTGGGGTCACATCTCACAATTCAACAAGTGAGCCACTGCTTTCATTTGAGATTGCTCGGTGCGGTCGCTTTGCAACCGCTGTTCATAGCGTTTGGTGTTCGTCGCCACTTGTAGTTCGGCAACCCTACCGCTGCCGCCAGTTCCTTCAGCTTCAGGCCACACAGACGGCGTCCCAAATACAGCACCAAGTCCCGACCGCGATCTCCGTGCCGATCACGGAATTCATCCCACTTCTCCCCTTTTACCCGTTCAACCGCCGCGATGACCGCCGCCAAGTCCGGACGC
>CAMBEJ010000144.1 GCA_945865375.1 Akkermansia muciniphila
TTTATCAAGGCGACTAGCATCGAAACGACGCTCCAGAGGCGGTCTTTTCCTGACAGCACTTCCTCCCCAGAACATCGGCCTTTGGCCACGAGCACATCCAGGGCGGCGGCACTTTCCAAAGCGGAGCCACGGGCATTGTCAAAGGGTAACCCTCCAGATTTTCGTCGAATCGGCGGTTCATGGGATTACGATTACGATGACGATTACGAGTAGGAAACGCGACCACGAAAAATCTGAGAGGCGCACACCCTCCGGCCCCTCCTTTCCTCCTTCTCCAGCGGTTTTCCGAACATGGTTCTGGCCCGAAAATCTTTCCATGATCTAAGTTGGAGAGAATACAAAATGGAAGAGCATTATTCTCTCAAATGCCGATCCGACAAAACCTGTTGGCAGCTCGCATGTCGGGCACATGGGGTCTGAACACTCACCGAAGGTCGAAGCCAATTCTCCCTCTTCACGCCCGCCTCAAAACCGAACTCCAATGAAAACCAAACCTGTTTTTTCCTTTTCTGCCTGCTCTTTGCTGTAGGCTGCTTGATCACCCCTGCGTAAGCCGCCACCACTGGCTCGGTGGCTCCCCCCTCTGGAATCTCCTTTGTGACGGTGGGAGATGCAGGGAACGAGGCGGACCCCTCGACGTCGTATGGAGCGGTGGGCTATGAGTTCCAGATCCAGAAGTTCGAGTTCACCAACGCGGAGTATGTGGAGTGTTTGAACGCGGTGGGGGGGAACCAATCCGAACGGGATTTATTCGTCGAATATGGGGGTTGACGCACGTGGGGGCATCACGCAGTTGGGGGCGAGCCCGAATTTCATGTATGCGGTGAAGGCGAACATGGGGGGAAAAGCCGGTGAATTATGTGAGTTGGTTTGACGCGGCGCGGGTGGCGAACTGGCTGCACAACGGGCGGTCGACAAATCCGGCGCTGCTTGAGACGGGGGCGTACACGCTGAACAACGCGGTGAGCGGAATCGGGTTCACCAAGAACGAAGGGGCGAAGTATTGGATGCCGAGCAAGGATGAGTGGTACAAGGCGGATTGGGACAAGGTCATGGGACTGCTCGACACGATGCGGAACAAGGTGGGCGGGCTGGCGCTCGAGCGCGAGGCGCGCAACGAGTGGGATGGGAGAGAGCGCAAACTGGGTTGAGATTTGATTGTCCGTCCCTGACGGCTTTCACCAGTGAAAGTCATTCTGTTGAAACAGCAGATCCGCAGGGCGCTGTAGCACAGAGGGTTTGCCCGCGAATCACGCGAATGATTCGAAATGTGTTCGCTCACTCGGAGTTCCCTTCAGATTCGCGTAAATCGCGGGCAATACTCTTTCTCGAATCTTCAACCAAAAAGGTTGTCGAATTCATTGTGAGTGCCCACCCAGACCCGGGTGATGGTGTCACCGTGGCGTTCGTCAACGGCGCGGTATTGCTCGTTGATGCGAACGGACCAGACGTGGTCGTAACCGCCAAGTTTCTTGAAACGGAGCGAGGGATGGTCGGAGTATTGCGCGAACATCGCGTAAGCACGTCGCGCGGCCAGGCGGTTGAGTTCGTTCAACCGCGCATAAGCCCGCCAGAAACTCGGCCGGGTGAGCGAAGTCACAGGCGATTCGGGTCGAGTGGTTCCTCGCCCTCAGCGCTGGACTCGCGCAGGAATGCATCAAGTCGCGGTCGCGCCTGCGGATAGGCGAGTCGTCGCTCCCACGCTTCGTCATCCTGACGGGCGAGGAGGAACCGGGCGAAGTCAGCCACTTCGGCTTTCTTGTCATCCGGCAGAGCCTCGCAAACTTGAACGATTTCCTCTGTGGTCCTGCTCATGCCAGTGTGATAATGGCAATTGGGAATAGACTCAAGCAGCTTCGCTTCTACTCGGTGCATTCCAAAGTTGTCGGTTGCAGAGAAGGACCTGAGACAATGCCAACGTGACGTTCCTAACGTGGCAGCGGCGTCCCGCCGCTGTTCCGGTCAGAGCCGAGATGGCTCTGCCACTTTACTGACCACTTCGGGATGCACGAAAGTCATAAGCTCCGGTGTCTGTCCCCGAACGGGCACAGTAACGCAAAGGCGCAAAGACGCAGAGAGGTGGGGAAATTTACCACGGAAAGAGGACCGAAATGGGACCGAATAATCGAAGTGAGCAACGATGTGGATTGTACCCGCGAAACGGGGTTCAGTTAACCGCAAAGAACGCAAAGAACACAGAGGGGGAAGAGTTGGGATGGGTGCCCGCGAATCCACGAGAATGGAACCTGTGGTGGAACTGCCCCCATTCGGAGACGGTGTTTCAGGTTCGCGTTAATTCGCGGGCCCCCTCCTGAATAGCAACCCGTTTCGGTTCCATTTCGGTCCCCTTTCCGTGGTTAAACTTTCTCCCCAATCCCCACCGATAACTGACCACTGATTACTGATTACTTCCGAACTCCCTCTCCGAACCGTTGTGGAGAACGTTGAAAGAGTTTTGCGGAGATGGGGGAAGGAGCGCGATCTCCGATCTCCCGCCGGTTTCCGGCCAGCGATTCTATCGGCTGCGGACGACGCTGGACCTTAGGAGTGGAGACAACGACGTGAGTGCGCGGGACTAACAGACTAATCACTCATCGGCTTCGTCCTCTCTTGGATAAACGCGTTCCTCCATCAACGCTTCGCGAACGACGATTGCGTCGGGGTGATTGATTTGCAGCACAGTTACCGTGGCCCAGCCGGTGGGCGTTAAACCCGCGAGCTTCGGCCCGTCCCATCGGAAGTGCGTGTGCCAATCATCGGAACGGGGGTTGAATAGGCGAGCGGTTTGGCCGGAGACAGAATCAATGCCGGTGAGGTTCGGCCCTTTGCGCTTGTTGCAGCGCAGACAGGAGAGGGCAAGGTTTTCGGGAATGTTCGTCCCGCCGTGTTGCCTCGGAACGACGTGATCCATTTGAAACCTCAGTTCGGCGAACCTTTCCGGCAACTGGCAATACTCACAGCGAAATCCGGCCCGGCCCCGCACTTCCTCTCTGAGTTGTGTACCGCTCATCGCGACTCAGGTCGACGCTTCAGTCTTGCGGAGAGATAAACGGGCTTTGGACTTGAGGAATTCCAGCACGCTGCCGACCGAAAGATAATCGTTCAACTCGTGTTCTTCTTGGGGAGACAGTTCGCCCAGACGCGCCTTGGCGGCCAGATCATCCGCGCGATCCAAATCTTGGGCGGAAAGTTTCAGCCGCAAAATGACTCGTGCCTCATCCGGAGACAGATCGCCATTTGATGGCTGTATGGTCCGTCTCCAAACAGCGACCGCAGAGTTGTCGGTCAGAACCGCGTTCATGTCTGATTAAATAACCCTGTTCCGCAGTAGATTCAAGTTTGGAATTGCGTCCTTAGGAATGTAAAATCGAGGGCTGGACCATTTTGTCCAGGATTCAGCTTAGGAGGCTATTCACCATAAAATGAACAGGTATGGCGCAGGAGTTTTGGATGCCGGCAAGGCGCTCGTGAGGCGCCTATCCCCATTGATCTGTAACGAACGAGCAACGCTGCCAGCGGTCCAAAAGAACCAGCCAGAACGTTCAGGTTAATTTGAATGGCCTCCTTAAGTGCCATTCCTGTCTGTCCCCTATCCTTCCATGTGGATTGTACCCGCGAAACGGGGTTCAGTTAACCGCAAAGAACGCAAAGAACACAGAGGGGGAAGAGTTGGGATGGGTGACCGCGAATCCACGGGTGGCCGGGGACGGTGTCTGTCCCCAAGGGAAGCTTTGGTGAGTGGTTGACCTCGAACAGCGGTTGGCGGCTCATCGAGCGATCGGGGTCGAGTTAGGGGACGATTTCGCTCTCCGAGAAGAAACGTTTTATTTCCAGAACGGCGTTCTCGGAAGAATCTGACGCGTGAACTAGGTTGCGCATTTTGTCATCGCCCATGTCTCCGCGGAGGGTGCCTTTTGGGGCTATTTTGGAGTCTGTCGGGCCCACCAAATCACGCACTTTTGCCACGGAATTCGGCCCTTCCAAAGCAAGAGCGAGGACAGGGCTTGACTGCATAAATGCCACAATCTCCGGAAAGAAAACGAAGGAGACAAGATGCCTGTAGTGCTCCCGAAGAACCGCCTCCGAAAGAACGATCAATTTGCAGCCGCGGATTCTGAGGCCAGCGGACTCAAATCGTTGGATGATCGTCCCCGCAAGGCGTTTCTGGATCGCGTCTGGTTTCAGCAAGACTAAGGTTGTTTCCATCTGTTTCATCTTGGTTAGAGCGCGTGAAATGTCCAAGGAAATAAGATGATTAGCAAAACTTCTCGGACTCTTAGCCCTTGCCCTTGGGTCGTGGGTTTTTATAATAGGGTGATGTTAGACATACGGATTGTCCGTGAAAGGCCCGATTGGGTGCGCGCACGACTCGCCTCCAGAGGCTCGGGTGAGGAGACCCACATCGACGGGGTGATTATGCGCGATGAATCGCGGCGCAAAGGTCTTGCCGAGGTCGAGCTGCTGAAGGCCCAAAGGAACCGGGTTTCGAAGGACATTGGCGCTTTGATGGGACAGAAGAAGTTTGCGGAGGCCGAAGCTCTCAAGTTGGAAACGCGCCAGATAGGGGATCAGATCACACGGTTGGACAAGGGGATTGCAGAGGATGAACAGCGGCGCGATGACCTGCTGTTGCGAATCCCCAACCTCCCGCACGAGAGCGTGGTGTTGGGCAAGTCAGCTGAGGATAACCCTGTTGTCCGAAGTTTTGGTGACAAGGCTGTCTTTGGCTTCAAACCGAAAGGGCACGTGGCGCTGTGCGAATCCCTGAAGCTGGTCGATTTTGCGCGAGGGGCAAAGCTGAGCGGAAGCGGTTTCCTGCTCTACACACATTGGGGTGCTCGACTGGAACGTGCGTTGATCCAATTCCTCTTGGATCTCCACACGCAGGAGCATGGGTACACCGAGGTGTCGCCCCCGTTCATAGTCCAGCGAGAGTGCATGATTGGCGTGGGACAATTTCCGAAGTTTGAGGACCAGGCTTATGCGGTGCAGGAAGGCGCGTACGGATCCACTCTCGGGAAATTATTTCTTGTTCCGACAGCGGAAGCCCCTGTTGCCAACATCCATCGGGACGAAATCCTCAAGGAAAGCGAGCTCCCGATCAAGTATTGCGCTTATAGCCCGTGCTTTCGTGCGGAGGCGGGCGCGGCGGGAGTGGGGACTCGGGGCATGATTCGGGTCCATCAATTCGACAAGGTGGAGTTGATTAAAATTGTTGATCCGGCCCATAGCTACACCGAGCTGGAGCTCCTCGTTCGCGATGCGGAGAGAGTGCTTCAACTCCTGGGTCTCCATTACCGTGTGATTTTGCTCTGCACCGGCGACATGGGTTTTGCGAGCGCCAAAACCTACGACATTGAGGTTTGGGCGCCGGGGCAGGGGAGTTTCCTGGAGGTCTCGAGCTGTTCAAACTGTGAGAACTACCAGTCAAGACGGATGCAGCTTCGATACAAGACGGAGTCCGGTGAAAACCGGTTCCCTCATATTTTGAACGGCAGCGGAACTGCTTTGGCCCGGTTGTTCGTCGCCCTGATTGAGACTCATCAGCAGGCCGATGGCTCCGTGCTGATACCCCCTGCGCTCCGGCCTTACTTGAAAGCTGAAACCATCCCGATCGAGCAATGAGAATCCTCCTCGCCACGAGTGAGCTTCATCCTTATTCCAAAACGGGAGGGCTCGGTGACATGGTCGGAGCTTTGGCCAAATACCTTGCCAAACAAGGTCATCAAGTGGGTGTGGTCACGCCTCTTTACCGTGGGATTCTGGAGAAATTTACTGGGATCAAGCGATTCGAATGGCTTCTGGCTTTTCCCTTGGGGAAGGAGTTTGTGCGCGGTGGAGTTTGGACGCTTCAACCTCAGCAGAATCTCACTGTTTACTTCGTCGAACAGCCGCGCTTTTTCGATCGTGACGGGATTTATCAAGGGTCAAGCGGAGATTATGACGACAACGCGGATCGTTACATTTTTTTCTCCAAAAGCGTGGTCAATCTCGCGAGATATCTTCCGCTTCAACCCGAGATCGTCCACCTCCACGATTGGCAGACGGGACTGGTGCCGCTTCTCATTCGGCATCAATTTGAAACGGGAGGGTGGGGGAATCGCCCGCGCCATTGCCTCACGATTCACAACCTCGCGTATCAGGGCGTGTTTGAAGCCGCAAACTTTGCCCTATCGAATCTGCCTCAGGACTACTTTACTCCCGCGACAGCGGAGTTTTATGGGAGCTTGAATTTTCTGAAGGCCGGTTTGTGCACCGCTGATCAGGTGAGCACCGTGAGCCCCACCTACGCCAACGAAATAGGGACTCCCGAGTTTGGTTGCGGCCTCGAATCTGTCCTCAGCGAGTTGCAAAGTCCTGTCAAAGGCATCCTCAATGGCGTGGATTACGAGGAATGGAACACGGATGCGAATCCTCATCTTGCCCGGCCATATGGTGTCGACGACCTCCAGGGCAAACGTGCCAACAAATTGGCCCTGCAAAAGCAGTTGGGGCTGTTCGAGCGCGCCGACACGCCCCTGTTTGTGAACGTCAGCCGACTGGTCGAACAAAAAGGCGCGGACCTCCAGTTGGAGGCTGTTCGGTCGCTGCTGAACCTCGACATCCAGTTCGCATTGCTGGGAAAGGGGGACCCCTTGTTTGAGGAAGGGTTCTCAAGTCTCGCGGCCAGCAATCCAGGCAAGGTGGCGGTGACCATCGGCTATGACCATGCCCTCGCCCATCGGATGGAAGCTGGGGGAGATTTTTTCGTGATGCCGTCCCGTTTTGAACCCTGCGGCCTCAACCAAATGTATAGTCTTCGGTATGGCACACCCCCGATCGTGCGCGACACGGGAGGACTTGCTGACTCGGTCACGGACGCCCGTGATGATGTCGGCATGGTGAATGGCATCAAGTTTCGAGAACCGCATGTCGGAGCCCTTCAGAAAGCCCTGTTTAAAGCCCTCGCCGTTTACAAGGACCCGGCGACGCTTCGACATCTGAGGCGGAATGGAATGAGGGTGGACTTTGCTTGGGAACACGTTGCGGCGCGGTATGAGTCCATGTATCGGGAGATGAAGGCAAGGCCCCTTTCAACCTTGATCCGGCACCTTGATCCGGCAGTTCATTTAACCGCAAAGATCGCAAAGAACACATAGAGAATGGGTTGCGAAACAAGGTGATTCTTCAAGTCATCACCGAGGAGATAAGGATCATCCCTCTCTCAAAACCTCACAAGTTCTTCCCTCTGCGTTCTCAGCGTTCTCTACGTTCTTTGCGGTTAATTCAATGGATCTTTCCAGGTTCAAGCGTCAGATCTCAGTAAAACCGGTTGAAATCGTGATCTGGGCGCGCAACCCCAATTCCTCCGTTTTTCCTAATCCTAATCCTAATCCTAATCCTAATCCTCGGGTGTTGCCCTTGAAACAGAGGGGTGGATTACGATTACGATTAGATTCTTAAATCCTAAATCTCGGTGAATTATCTCTCAGCTTTTGAACCACAGAGGCACAGAGGCACAGAGAAGAACAAACAATGAAACCAAACTTTTCCCCCTCTCTTTTCACCCTCTGTGCCTCTGTGCCTCTGTGGTTCAAATTTCAAATCTGTTTGGCTAGGATTACGATTAGGATCAGGGAATTGGAGTTGCTCGAGCATCAGGCTAAACAGGGTCGTTTTACTGAGTTCAGAGCGTTGTTCGGTAGGCGTGGCTATTCCGACCGCTTCTGAGCGGGCGGGGACGACGCAGCGCACTGTCGCTACATGAGGCCTTTTGGCCGAGGGTGGGGCCGTCCATTTTCCATCAGGTCAGGAGTTCTGAGGCTTTTGCTGGCGGAATCTGCGTTACAGTTCAAAGAAGACCTTGGTAGGATAACCAGAGCGCGCGGTAATAGTGCATCACACGGATGGGATCGGCGGAGGATGGGATTTCCGCCAGGCAAAAACCTTTGAAGCCTGATTCCACCAATCGAGTCATCAGCCTCCGGAAAGGGTATTCTTCCAGGAACAAATCGCGCATGTGCACCGTGAAGAGCCGCCCTTTGAGAAGGTCAAAGTTGTGATCGAACCCATCGCCATCCAGATCGCTTTGATTGGAGTTCCAACAAACACCCACATTCTTGTGGCCGGCTGTGTCCATGATGCTCTTGATGTGCGGCACTCGTGAAGTGCCCTCGCCGTGGACTTCGAGCCTGATCTGCACACCCAGGTCAGCGCCGAACGCGCCCAGCTCGCGTAAGGATTTTCCAATTTGATCCAGAGTCTTTTCAACCGGCACATTTTTTGGCAGGCCGTTGGGGCGGACTTTAACTCCAGTCGCACCGAGGTCGTGCGCGAGCACCATGTATTCCTTGGTCGCGTCAATGTCCTGGCGCAGTTTCGTCGAGTCGGGCGTGTGATAATCGAACGCGCTCCCGAGGCCCATCAGGGCCACTCTGGAGTCGGCGAATCTTTTTTTCACCGTGTCGCGCTGGCTCTTTGACAGGGCAATTTCAACCCCGTGGGCATGTGTGGTCCGAAGTTCAGCCCCTTCGAATCGGGTTTGCTCACAGTTCTTGATGAGTGTTTCGATGTCCCAATCCTTGGCTAAGTTGTAGGTTACGGTACCCAGTTTCATCTGGGATTGGCGTGCCTTGAGGGGGGCTGGTGTTTTCGGTGAGGACGAGGCTTCAGCTCCCTGCACGGGGGCGGCGGATGCGGTTTTTGCGAGGGCGCACACCGCCCCGATCTGCGCCAGAAAGGCTCTTCGAGAAGCGTTGTGAGCGGGGCTTACTTGGAGAGAATCTTGGGATGGGTTCATGCGCCCAGTGTTGCTGCTGTTCGGCCGTTGGCAAGCTCCGGGTTCGAGACCACGCGGCGCAGGGTGCAACTCACGGTTTCCGGGAGGTGTCGTTCGGAGGACAATACCTAGCGCAGAATGGGAAAAGTTAACCACGGATAACACGGATAGCACGGATAAAGTACCCCTCTCAGCTCCCTTTCCTCATCCGTGTTATCCGTGTCATCCGTGGGTGCGCTTCAGCGTGGTTAAGCGGCGGGATACCCGCGTCAGGGGAGGCGACCCAGGATAACGTGAGTCGCACCCCGCGGCGCACAGGACTGAGGGAAGGAATTGAACCACGGAAATGGGACCGAACTGGAACCGAATGAGGGGCATGGTGGGAACAGCCTAGCCGCGAGGGAACGTCTTGGTTCCGGCTCCATGTCGCATGGAAAAGTTGGTCCAACCTATATCCTTGTTGACTCAAGCAGGTTCGCTTCTACTCTGTGCTTCCTGAAGTTGTCGGTTGCGGAGAAGGACCTGAGACAATGCCAACGTGACGTTCCTAACGTGGCAGCGGCGTCCCGCCGCTGTTCCGGGCAGAGCCGGGACGGCTCTGCCACTTTACTGATCACTTCGGGATGCACGAAAGTCATAAGCTCCGGTGTCTGTCCCCGAACGGGCATCGTTCAATGAGACGCCGGTTCATCAGCGGCGGATTGCTGTCGAGCCAAGTCGAGACTTGAACCTTAGTCTGAAATCGGCAACTCTAATCCGCATGAGCACCGTCAACGAAATCGAGTCAGCCATCACCGAACTCTCTCTCGAAGAAAAGCAGGCGGTTCGCGACTGGCTGGACGATCTCATCGAAGATCAATTGGAAGTCAGCGACGAGTTCAAAGCCAAAATCCAGCGGGCCAAACAGGAGATCGCTGATGGCGTTTATTCCCGGGTGCGTAAACCGGAAGCCACTCAGTGACCGCCGCGCTCCAGATTTTCTCGCGAGATTTTGACGCTGATTTCTTCAAGCTGCCCGCCAATCTTCAAGTCAGAATCGAATCCGGCATTGATCGTTTGGGAAGGACGCTGGACACCCGTTCACATCATCGCATGACGGGCGTTGCCGCTTACCGATTCAGAGTGGGTGACTACCGGATCATCTACGAATTCGACCGGGCCAAGGGCGTTCTTCATCTGCTGGGAGTTGGACACCGGGGCGAAGTCTACAGCAAGTAGATGGGCTACCACAAGGCAGACCGCCCACATCAAGCAGGTCTACGAGACGGACTCGCTCTGCTGCCTCAAGCGTGGAACCTGAACACGCGTCACTCAATGGACAACCTGGAAGGTTGCCAGTCATACCTTGGGCCCCGATTTGTTCACAGTTTCGGAGCGGATTTCCAAGCATTGTTCTTGCCTAATAACTTCATGCCGGAGCACGGGAAAAGTCGGTCCTCAACAAATCGTTGCTCGCCTGATGGGACACCGATTTGGATGGGAAATTCACGAACAAGAAGTCGCCCCTTTGAGACCCTGCAATTCTATGAAAACCAAGCCTGTTTATTCTCTGTTCTGCCTGCTCTTTGCGCTAGGCTCCTTGCTCACTTCCCTCCACGCCGCCAGTGCGCCGGTGGTTTCGGGGGTCGGATTCTTACAGGATGTGGTCCTCAACCCTGGAGCACGGAGGGTGACCGTCACTTACACGCTGGCCCACCCAGACAGCCTGCCTTGCACGGTGTTCTTGGAGGCTGATCCCGATGGGTCGGGTGCCTACCTGAGGCTGACCGCCGTGAGCGGTGCAGTGGGTGAGGGTGTGACAAGCAATCCCGGAGGGCTGGTCAAGACGGCGGTGTGGGATGTGGGCGCGAGCCCAGGGTGGGCCAAGGTCCTCTACCCAGCGGTCAGGATTTGGGTGACCGCCACCACTGGCTCGGTGCCGCCCCCCTCTGGAACCCCTTTTGTGACGGTAGGGGACCCAGGGAACGCGGCGGACCCGGCGACGACGTATGGGGCGGTGGGCTACGAATTCCAGATACAGAAGTTCGAGTTCACAAATGCTGAGTATGTGGAATTCCTGAACGCGGTGGGGGGAAGCAATCCGAACGGGATTTATTCGCCGTCGATGAGTGGTGATCCGCGAGGAGGGATCACGCAGTCGGGGGCGAGCCCGAGTTTCACGTATGCAGTGAAGGCGAACATGGGGGATAAGCCGGTGAATTATGTGAGTTGGTTTGACGCGGCGCGAGTGGCGAACTGGCTGCACAACGGGCGATTGGCCAATCCGGCGCTGCTGGAGAGTGGGGCGTACACGCTGAACAACGCGACGACCGGAGTCGGGTTCACGAAGAACGCCGGGGCGACCTATTGGATCCCGAGTGAGAACGAGTGGTATAAGGCGGCGTATTACAAGGGCGGGGGCGTGTCGGCGGGCTATTGGATCTATCCGACGAAGAGTGACACTGAACCAACGGACGTGACGGCGACCTCGACCGGAGTCGGATCGGCGGGGTTGGGCAGCACGGCGAACTCGATCAATGCGTATTCGGGGGGATACCACGCCGACTGGAACGGCCAGGATGGCAACGTGACGACGGTTGGGAGCAACGGAGGACCCTGGCCTATGGCACCTATGACATGGGCGGCAATGTGTCTGAATGGGATGACGGTGTTGTTTCGGGCTCGTCCCGGGTGATCCGCGGGGGCGGTTGGAGCGACGACGCCGACTACGCCCGTTCGGCCTACCGCAACTACTACGGCCCGGACGACCGGGACTGCGGAGCGGCGGGCGCGGTGGTGGTTAGGGCCTTTTTCTCATCGGTGTGCGGGTGTTTTATCCTTCACTATGCAGCAAGAATTTAACGCAGAGACGGGAAGAAACGAAGGCGCAGAGAAGAATTTATTTTCTGCCGAGTGTTTCTGCTACCGCGGTCTGGTGACTGGAAAAAGAGCTAAAATGTTTTCTTTGCGTCCCTGCGTCCCTGCGTCTCTCCGTCTCTGCGTTAAATTCCTGCTGCATAGTGCGGCTTAGAAGCGATTTTGTGATCATGAAAAAGCTGAGTTTTTTCTTAGGTCAGGCGGTTATGCGGCTCTGCTGGGGGTCTTTCTCGGACTTGCAACATCCCCAATGTTCGCAGAGACCCCCAGCGCCGTCTCTAACCCGGGTCCTGTGGACAACCGAACGGTGCCCAACGCGCCGACGGGCGTGTTGGCCGTGGGCGGGATCGAACAGGCGGTGATCAGTTTCTCAGCGCCGTCCGATGACGGAGGAGCGTCGGTCACGGGCTACACCGTGACCACAAGCCCCGGAGGCGCGACGAGAATCGGAGCGACTTCGCCGATCACCATTTCCGGGCTTGCCCCTGGCCCTTACACATTCAGCGTCACGGCGAGCAACGCCCTGGGAGTAGGCCCGGCATCGAGTCCCTCCTCGGAGGTGACAGTGACCGTCACACTCCCGACGACACGTCATGTTACTGGAGAAGTCAGATACTATGCTGGGACAGCCCGAGTTCCCGGAGTTCAGATTGCTCTCGCGGGAGGCCAGACAATCAACGCGACCACGGGCGGCGATGGGGCGTTCTCCTTCACCTTAAACGCCGGGGAGGATGACACGCTGACGCCTTCCAAGCTGGAGGAAGTGCCGCCTTCTCAGGAAGTCACGACGTTGGACATCACCTTGATTCGCAGGCATATCCTGGGAATCGTGGCCCTGGATTCGCCCTACAAAATCCTGGCTGCGGATGTGAATGGTTCCGTTTCTGTGACCACGCTGGACATCACCTTCATCCGACGACTCATCTTGGGAATCTCGGCCACTCTTCCCAAAGGGGCTTGGCAGTTCGTTCCGTCAGGGTTGGTTTTCCCCGATCCGAAGCTGCCTTGGAACCCCGATCCCGCGAGGCATTATGCGGGTCACACTTTCAGGGCATCGTTGAGCGGTGCCCACCAGCGGCCCTCGCCGAATAACAGCACGGCCACGGGCATCGCGTCGGCTTCTATTGCTGGAGACATCCTGACCTACAGCGTGAGTTACAGCGATCTTGCCCCCACTGCCGCGCATCTTCACGGCCCGGCGGGTGCCGATGCCGACGCCGGAGTTATTGTCCCCTTCACACTGACGGGTTCATCCGGTAGCACCGGCGTGTTTTCAGGCACCGCGACGCTCACAGCCTCGCAAAAGCTCGCTATCATTGCTGGCAACTCCTACGTCAACATTCACACAGCCGCTTTCGCAGGCGGTGAGATTCGCGGCCAGCTCGTCGCGGTGCCGGAGCCTGGGACTCTCGCAGGACAGGATTTTATCGGCATCCGTTTGGGTGACGTGAACAATTCATGGGCCCCTGCTGCGACGCCCGGCCCGCTGAGTTTGAACGACGAATCGGCCTTGCTGACCCCGCGTTTGACGGATCCTGCGGGTGGAGGCAAGAAAGTCCTGCTTGAAATGCCGTCGGTGCGTGTTGCCGGGGGTGGAACCATCGAGGTTCCTTTGAAGGTATCCGGTTTTGACAAGGTGACCAGCTTTCAATTCACGTTGGGTTGGAATCCGCGACTGCTCCGATTTCAGGGACTGCGGCACGGTGGTCTCACCGGGCTTGAATCGTCCAATTTCAATCTCTCGAACACCAGCAAAGGACGGCTTGTTTGTTCGTGGGACGATGTTTCGGGGCTCGGTCAAACCCTTGGCGACGGATCTGTCCTGTTGCGATTGCAGTTCAGCGTGGTCGACACCCATTCGGCTGTCAGCCCGGTGCGGTTCCTGAGCGCTCCCGCCGGTCCTGAAATAACCGTGGATTCGGTCGTTTCCGATGCCGCGCTACAGGAGGGTTTGGTTTGGATTGGAACCGGTCCCGAGGACGTTCGGCTGCTGACACCCGCCCTTGATGGCGCGTCAGCGTCTGGGCGCGATTTTCAGTCCATCGTGTTGTCTGTCCAGTCGGTGCTTGGATTGACCTACTCGCTGGAGTTCGCCGACTCCCTTTCGGAACGGTTTTGGAGAAAATTGAAGGGATTTGCGGGGAGTGGAGAATCCATCGTGATCACCGACGTTCCACCGGTTTCGGGGCAGCGGTTTGATCGTTTTCGCGCCACACTGGAAATTGGCAGTGCGGAGAACGAGGGGAGTGCTCGGGACTGATCGCTGGTTTTGAGGGAGAAGGATTGAGAATCTTGGCGAGGAAGGATTGAAAATTGAGAGGTAAAAACACACACCTTTACCTCTGCTGCCCCTTGAGTTAGCTTTGATGCTGGAAAGAGCAATTGAATTAACCGCAAAGAGCTCATAGAACGCAAAGTCAAGCACTTGTGGAATTCTAACAGAGGAGTGAACCTCATCTGGGCGGTGATGCTTTGAAGAATCATCATTTTTCGCAACCCATTCCTTATGTGTTCTTTGCGATCTTTGCGGTTAAATGAACTGCCGGATTAAGGTGTGATTTGTCATGAGCACGATCACGGCCATTTTGGAGCCTGCGCTGGACGGGACGCTACACTTGCCCGTCCCGCTGGAGTTACGCGGGGGAAAAGTCGAAGTCACCGCCACCCTCAAGGTGGCAACCGGGACATCGTCCTGCGGTTCGTCCCCCACGCCCGAAATGCTGCGGCAGCGCAAAGAGGCATTCGAGAAGTTGCGGGCATTGAACCCGTTCCGCGAAATCAAGGACCCAGTC
This sequence comes from Akkermansia muciniphila, assembly GCA_945865375.1. Lineage (GTDB taxonomy): Bacteria > Verrucomicrobiota > Verrucomicrobiia > Limisphaerales > F1-80-MAGS106 > F1-80-MAGS106. The sequence goes on from CAMBEJ010000144.1 coordinate 14,407, forward strand.
GCATGGCAGCGGGAAATCCGCAAAGACCGCTTCCTGCCAGGGCACGATTGAAATGGTGCTGGACACCAACATCCTGATTTATTCAGCCAAGCCGGGTGGAGAAGATCTTTGGTTGTGGCTGCAGAACCCGGACGCAGCGGTGAGCGTCGTGTCGCGGATTGAAGCACTCGGTTTTCCAGGCATCTCGGCTGATGAGAGTTTATCAATCTATTGAGGCGGAAGAATACCGAGCATAAAAGTCAATAAGTCAAGAACCCGATTTGACCCCATTTCTGGCCCCGCTTTAAGACGCATCCAGACTTCCAAACTTCCGGATTTCGAATTAACATCCCTCCGTGAACAAAACGCCAAAACGGGTCTTTCAGGTGCATGCCAATTTTGCCGCAGCCGACGAGGCTGATTACGCATATTATCGCTCGCTAACCGGAAACGAAAAGCTAAACCTGATGCTCGAAATTATGGCCCCCGCGTATGAAGCTAACCCGCGATTTGAAAGAGTTTATCGAGTTGTTGAATATGCACGCGGTTGAATACCTCCTGATCGGCGGTTGGGCTTTTGGCTTTCACGCCACGCCTCGCTACACCGGGGACCTGGATTTCTCTCTCAAATGCGATGAGGAGAACGGCAAGCGCCTAAAGCGTGTCCTTTCAGACTTTGGTTTCACGGAGCCCCCCGGTTTTGAGGAAAGCTTCCTGCAAGCGGAGCGAATTCTTCAATTCGGATTGCCGCCCAACCGCATTGATATCCTGACCCAGATTGAAGGATCTCCTTAATGGCAGACAGAAGTTGTCAACCATCGATCGCCCGCGAATTCCGCCGCCCTTCCCTCCTCGGACTTTGCGTGAGGCATCGATTCGTGGAACTGCGGAACCACGGCAAACCCTGCTCCTCATCACCCCCCTTCAGAGCAAGAGCACGAGCAGGCCATCAGGCACTGATTCGACAGGCAGCAAAAGTTCTCATGCTCCGGCCCTCCCAGGTTGTCGGTGGCTGCGGAATCCGAGGAGCGGGCTTCAGTGAAGCCCGCCCACAGTGGCTTTATCAGCGACAACTCGTGAATGTGTGCGCTCACCACAGCTTTTTGTTTCACAAGCGGAAGTTGCGTTGTTTGAGCCAAGTAAGGGCCAACTCCAAATGGTCGGCGACGTTTTCGAAAATGACTGGGAGGGGTTGTTTGACTGTCCGTCGGAGCAGCGCTTGAAGTCCGGTTCGGATGAGGGCCAGGGCGCACGCCGCGTTGGGGTTGCGGATTGGGTCCACCGGAGGTTGGGGCGTTCGTGGTGCCGGTGTTCTGAGCAGGCGCTTTGTAGGTCGTTTCGGTGCGCGCCTTGATCAATCGGCGAGCTTCGGGGAAGTCACAGGCATCGGCATCGGTGACAACGGCGCTGAGTTGCCGAAGATCCAGGCGGCCGTGGTCGCTTTCGGGTGAAGAAAAAAAGGGGGA
>CAMBEJ010000145.1 GCA_945865375.1 Akkermansia muciniphila
CCTGTCCGGTTCGATGAGGGGCGAAGCGAGACGGTCATTGGCCTGTGCCTCTCAATCCGTCCGCTTCGCCTACTCTACTGTCACTTCAGCGTGGTTAAGCGGCGGGATACCCGCGTCAGGGGAGGCGACCTCGGATAACGTGAGTTGCACCCGTCCGGAGGTATGGCTGATTCAAGAACACTTCGGGGCGGGGGCGGCTCGTCCCCGGTTCGAGTCCCTAGCGGAGAAGTCCTGGGGACGAGCCGTCCCCACCCCACTTCCTAGGGCCAGTATCCGCTCCGCAGTTTTGTCATCTTCCCACTTTGCATGACCTCAGCAGCGATGCCGGAGAGGTGCCTCTCAGATTTGTCGTGCTCGCGTTTCCTACTCGTGCCCGTAACCCCATCGACCGTCGATTTGACCACGAAAAGCTGATTGGCTCGATCAAGGAGGACTCCGATGACCGTTGCACGAGGAGATTCAGAATTAGGATTAGGATTAGGATTACGATTACGAGAAGATCCGGAAAAGTGTGAGAAGCGCCCACACCGGAGAGCGGCTGGTTTTGCGCTTTGCAACAGGATGGGGTTTGGCGTAGAACCTCCCTCTGCGGCGGGCGAGGCTCGGTCCTCGTCGGCAGCAACATGTAAGAGAATGAAGCCTGAAATCGAAATCTATGACACGACCCTGCGCGATGGCAGCCAGGGCGAAGGCATCAATTTTTCAGTCGTGGACAAACTCCGCATCGCGGAGCGTCTGGACGCTTTCGGTGTGCATTTCATCGAAGGTGGATGGCCCGGTTCGAACCCGAAAGATATTGAGTTTTTCGATCGTGCTCGGACCCGAAAATGGAAGCATGCACGGCTGGCGGCCTTTGGTTCGACGCGACGCAAAGGAGTCCCTGCAGAGTCAGATGACCAGGTGCGCCTGCTCTTGAAGGCCGAGACGCCTGTGGTGACGATTTTCGGGAAGACCTGGCTGCTGCACGTGAAGGAAGTGTTGCGGGCGTCGCCCGACGAAAACTTGGCGATGATTGGGGACACCGTTCGTTATCTCAAGGACGAGGGCAAGTTTGTCATCTACGACGCCGAGCATGCTTTTGACGGGTACAAGGATTCGCCTGAGTACGCGATGGCGACCTGGCTGGCCGCCGAAAAGGCAGGGGCTGACTTGGTGGTTTTGTGCGATACCTGTGGCGGATGTTTGCCGGGAGAGATTGCGCGCATCACCGAGGCGGCCCGGTCCACACTTTCTATCCGGCTGGGGATCCACACGCACAACGACATAGGGCTGGGTGTGGCCAACGCGCTGGCGGCAGTGGAGCAGGGTGCCGATCACATCCAGGGCACGATCAACGGGTATGGGGAGCGAACCGGAAACTGCAATTTGACCAGCGTGATTCCCAACGTGGCGTTGAAACTCAAAAAGCATTGTGTTCCCGGCGCGTCGCTTGCGAAATTGCGGGAGCTGTCCCAATTCGTGGACGAGATTGCGAACCTTCGACACGACCCGAGACAGCCATGGGTTGGAGCGACCGCCTTTGCGCATAAAGGGGGCATGCACGTGAACGCGGTCCAGAAAGTTTCGCGCAGCTTTGAGCACATCGACCCAGGACTCGTGGGGAATCACCGCCGCATTCTGGTGAGCGACCTTGCGGGGCGGAGCAACGTCGTGATGAAAGCCCATGAGCTGGGTCTTGACCTTGACAACGACACGCCGGAGCTCAAGGCCATCCTCGCCGAGATCAAGCGACGAGAGTACGAGGGTTACGAATACGAAGCTGCCGAAGGGTCCTTGGCCCTGCTGATCCGGCGTTTGATGAAACATGAACCGGCGCCATTCGAGGTGACCGACTACCATGTCTCGATGCGGCGGCACAAAGGCGGGGCCAGCGGAGACAGTTCGATCTGCGAAGCCACAGTCAGCGTGGCTGTCGGGGACCAGCAGGAGCTCACCGTCGAGCGAGGGGATGGTCCTGTGAACGCCCTGGACAAGGCGTTGCGCAAAGCGCTTATCCGGTTTTTCAAGCCGTTAAAGAATGTCAAACTCATCGACTATAAAGTGCGCATTCTGGATGACGAAGCCGTTTCCAGAACGGCGATTGCGAAGAGCGATCGAACCGTCCGCAAAGGGCCTGAGGATCGGCCTGAGGAGCCCCTCGGGGGCACGGAAGCCAAGACACGCGTTCTGATTGAGTCCACCAATGGACGGCAGGAATGGAGCACGGTCGGGGTCAGCAGCAACATTATTGAGGCCAGCCTGCAGGCATTGGTCGATAGCATGGAGTGCGCCCTTCTCAAGAAGTAAGGCGCTGCTTTTCTAGATGTCGGAGTCACAACCCAGCGATATGTCAGAGATTTCCAAAGCGTACGAGCCGGCGGCGGTTGAATCGAAGTGGTACGCGAAGTGGCTTGAGAGCGGCTGTTTTTCAGCGAAGCCAGACTCGTCCAAGCCCGCTTACTCCATTGTCATCCCGCCTCCCAACGTCACAGGCGTGCTGACTTTGGGACATGTCTTGAACAACACGATCCAGGACATCCTTGCCCGGAAGGCGCGCATGGATGGGAAGGAAGTTCTGTGGCTTCCTGGAACCGACCACGCCGGCATCGCGACTCAGACCGTCGTCGAGAAGGCCCTTAAGAAGCAGGGGCAAATCCGGCACCGGAACGACCTGGGCCGGGAAGGGTTGCTGGAGAAGGTGTGGGACTGGAAGGAGAAGCACGGGGGAATCATCATTCAGCAGCTCAAGAAGCTTGGGTGCTCATGCGATTGGGGGCGCGAACGCTTCACCATGGATCCTTCGTATGCGCAGTGCGTTCAGCGCGTGTTTGTGGACCTTTACGAGAAAGGCCTGATCTACCGAGGTAAGAGGATGGTGAATTGGTGCCCGGTTTCGTTGACGGCACTTTCCGACGAAGAGGTCATCATGAAACAGCAGAGCGGCAGCCTCTACTATTTCCGAGTCGAGGTGGAGGAGCGTCCGGGAACGTTCCTGACCATTGCGACGACGCGGCCGGAGACCATCCCTGGCGACACCGCGGTGGCTGTGAACCCGAAGGATGGGCGGTATGCTTCCTTAATCGGGCTGCACGTGTTACGGCCACTTCCCGAGGAGGCGACTCTTGAGCAGAAGCGGATCCCTATCATTGGCGATGAGCACGTTGATTTTGAATTTGGCACGGGCGTTTTGAAAGTGACCCCGGCGCACGACAAAGCGGACTTCGAGATCGGACTTCGCCACAAGCTGGCTGTCGTGGACGTGCTGAACGCTGACGGGTCCATGAGCGCCTTGGCTGGGGGCGCCTTGGCGGGATTGGATCGGGTGAAAGCCCGCAAGCTTGCCGCGGAGCGCCTGAAAGAACTGGGCTTGCTTGAGAAGGAGGAGCCTTATCAAAACAATGTGGGTTTTAGCGAGCGCGCCGACGTGCCCGTGGAGCCACGTTTGTCCGAGCAATGGTTCCTTCGCTACCCGAGCCAGGAGAAATCTCGTGCCGCCGTGGAAAATGGGGACTTGAAGTTTCACCCGGAGAGATGGGCGAAGGTGTATGGTCATTGGATGGGGAGTTTGCAAGATTGGTGCATTTCACGGCAGTTGTGGTGGGGTCACCGGATTCCGGTGTGGTATCACAATCAAACGCAGGAGGTTTACTGTGGTTTGGAGGGACCCTCGGATCCGGAGAATTGGTCCCAGGATCCGGACGTGCTGGACACTTGGTTCAGTGCTTGGCTGTGGCCGTTTGCGACCATGGGATGGCCAGAAAAAACGGAGACCTTGAAGCGGTTTTATCCCACAACGGATCTGGTGACGGGCCCCGACATCATATTCTTTTGGGTGGCGCGCATGATCATGGCAGGGTACGAGTACATGGGGGAGATGCCGTTTAAGAACGTGTATTTCACCGGAATTATTCGCGACAAACAGGGTCGCAAGATGTCCAAGAGCCTCGGAAACTCGCCGGACCCTCTGGATTTGATCGCCCTCTACGGCGCCGATGCCCTGCGTTTTGGTGTGATGCGTTCCGCCCCGCTCGGACAGGATGTGCTGTTTGACGAGCAGCAGGTTGAGCTGGGACGCAATTTTTGCAACAAGCTGTGGAATGCGTGTCGCTATCGGCAGATGCAATTGGGTGGGACGGAAGGCGAGATCGTCCCCGCCTTGCTCACCCCTGATGACAAGTGGATTTTGATCAAGCTGGACCGAGCAATCGGGGAGATCAGCGAGGCCCTTGAAGGATACCGATTCAACGAGGGTGCCCAGGTGCTCTATCGGTTTTTCTGGAGCGAGTATTGCGATTGGTATGTCGAGGCCAGTAAAGCGGTTTTCCTTGGCTCTGACGAACCGCGCAAAGCCAACACCCTGGCGGTCATCGATTTCGTCCTTGCGCACGCTTTGCGGCTGTTTCATCCTTTTCTACCATTTATCACCGAAGAGCTCTGGCATGGGCTGGGTTACAACCAGGAACTGCCCTTGGACCAAGGCGGTCGATCCATCATGAGTTCGCCCTGGCCGAAGCCATTTGGGCGGGAATTTTGGGAGGTTTACGGATTGGACGAAAGCGATGAACGCCTCGTCAATCTCCGGTGCGAGTTCGTCAGCGCGGGCAGGAACCTGAGGCGGCACGCCCACATCCCGAGCGGCAAGAAGGTTCGTTATGTGTTCAAACCTTCCGGCGAGATTTCTTCGCACGATGTCACTGTATTGCAACTCCTTTTAAACGCCGAGCAGGTGGAAATTCAGCGGGCTTTTGAGCCTCCCAAAGGAACGCCGGTTGCTTTGTCACCATTGGGTGAGTTGTTTCTTCCCTTGGATGGATTGGTCGACATTGAGGGTGAAAAGGCGCGTCTGTCCAGAGAGTTGGCCAAGATCGACGCGGAGATGGAAAAAGTTCAGCAAAAGCTGAGTAATCCGTCGTTTGTGGACAAAGTGCCTCCAATCGTTTTGGAGGAGCACCGGCAGCGATTATCGGACTGGGCCGCAAAGCGGGGGCGGGTGAACGCGGCGTTGGAGGGATGGGTGGGGTAGGGGAAGTCCGACCGCCCAGCGAGAGGAACCTCTGACTGTGGGTTCTCTGCGGGTAACGACTTGGCAGGCAATCTTGGCGTGGATTCGGAGGTTGGCGCACCGGCGACTTGTGACTGCGCCTCATCTGCCCGGTGGGGCGCGTGAAAATTGTTGTGGCAATTTGATTGTGCTTTGTTAGATTCGCGCGCTCTCGACGCCAGTGCCAGGGGATTTTGGTTCTGAGCGGGGTTGGAGTTTTGAGCGAGCAAAGTTTAAACGAACGAGTTGTGCCTACAAAGAAGATCATAGCGAAAAAAATGGCTGAAGTTGCGACGCCCGCTCCGAAGGGGCGTGTGATAGGGACGGCGACCGCAGCATCGATTTTGGGCGCTGTGGCGACAGAGTCGGCAGACTGGCCTGATTCGAACACCAAGGTTCCTACAGAGTGGTCAAAGTATTACAAAAATTTACTGGAGCTGCGAGATCGGCTCATGAACCAGATAAGCGGTTTGGCCAGAGAATCGGCCGAGGAAATGTCGACCTACAGCCTGCACATGGCGGATTCAGGCACCGACAACTTCGATCGTGATTTTGCACTGAGCCTGCTCTCGTCGGATCAGGATGCCGTTTACGAGATTGAGGAGGCCCTGAAGCGCATCGAAAAAGGGAGTTACGGCGTCTGTGAGCTGACGGAGAAAGTGATTCCGAAGGCACGCTTGGACGCGATCCCATGGGCTCGATTCACGGTTGAGGCGCAGGCGCAGTTGGAGCGGGATGGGGCCATTCGGCAGCGCCGCCTCGGAGCATTGGGCAGTGTTGATGCGGTTGGCAGTGTTGAAGTTGAAGAGGAAGACGAGGCTGAGGAAAGACCGGTGAAGGAAAAGGAATAGAGCATTATGCCTAGAGAAAATGTCACACTGGAATGCACCGAGGCGCGCAAGGAAGGGAAGTCCCCTTCGCGCTATATGGGCTCGCGAAACAAAAAGCTGAAAACAGAAAAGCTGCAAATGATGAAGTTCAATCCCGCACTCAAGCGGCGGACTCTTCATAAAGAGATCAAGTAACTTTTATGCCGCGCAAAACCAACACCGATAGGAATTCCAAGACGAAACGAGGTAATCGCACGGGCACAACGGAGGCTCGCACACCGCGTCCCAAGCCCAAGATCGACTTCACCTTCGACGCTTTGGATTTTAAGAACGTCAACCTTCTGAAGCAGTTCGTGACCGATCAAGGCCGGATTCTGCCCCGGAAATACACGGGTATGCCCGCGCATTATCAGCGCCGGTTGAACACGTCCATTAAACGGGCGCGTCAAATGTTGTTGATGAAGTGATCCCCGACCAATACGGCGCTCCTTAACTCGAGGAGCGCCCTTTCGTTTTGATCTTCAGTTGCAAATGACTTGCAAATAGAGCCCGCGTCAGGGATTGTCTGCGGGACTATGATTCGGCTGAGCTTTGCTTTTGTTTGTTTGTTTTGTTTGGGGCCCGCCTTGATCGCTGCGGATCCTCCGAGACGCCTCAAAGTTGTGGCCAGTTTCCTGCCTGCCTACTGCTTCTCCGCGAACGTTGCCGCAGGTGTTGCGGATGTTGAAAACCTTCTTCCGGGCACGGTCAGTCCTCATGAGTTCCAACTGGCGTCCAGCGACATCAAGCGTCTTGAGCAGGCGGATCTCCTTGTGGTGAACGGCCTTAAACTGGAGGAGTGGTTGGTGAAATTGATCGATAGGTTGCCCGCCAAAAAGCGCCCCGTCGTGGTCGCGTGCTCGGCGGGTTTGGAAGATCAACTTATTTTTTCTCTGGGTGGAGATCAACACAACGGTCACGACCACGGCGAACGTCCGGGTTCCAAGGAGTCGATTAAACACCGCCGAGGTCAGCGGGTTGCGAACCCTCATATTTGGTTAGATCCACGACTCGCCAGACATGCGGTGTCCAACATCACCGCCGCGTTGGTGGCGCTTGACCCTGCGGGCACCGCGAAATATCGCGCCAACAGCGAGGCCTATGGCTTGTTGCTGAGCAAGCTGGACGAGGAGTTGCAGGGATCGTTGAAGGCTGTTCGCAACCATGCGTTTGTGACGCTGCACGATGCGTTTCCCTATTTTGTCCGCCGTTATGAGTTGAGGTTGACTGGCGTTTTGGAAGAGGTGCCGGAAGTGCCACCAACGCCCAAATACTTGTCTGGTCTCGTGAAAAAAATGCGTTCCGACCGAGCTCGCGTCATTTTCACTGAGCCCGGGAACACGCCCATCTTGGCGCGCCAGCTCGGCGAAGACTTGAAGGTTGAGGTGGTCGAGCTGGACACGTTGGAAACAGGACCCCTCGACGCGGCGGGTTACGAGAAGGGGATGCGGCGAAACGCCGCGATTTTGACAAAGCATTTGCGGAAATGAAGGCCTCGACTCATGCCGGCTTGTCGCGGGCGGGAGCAGTCCCACCGGTCATTGAGGCGAGAGGGGTTGAAGTGACGATTTCTGGACACCCCATTCTCAAGGGTGTGGACCTGCTGATCCCGGGAGGACAAGTCGTGGCGTTGATTGGTCCAAACGGTTCTGGCAAAACGACCCTTTTGAGGGCTTTGTTGGGATTGCAATCCGTCGATCGAGGCCAGATTCTGCTATTTGGACAGCCCTTGGACCGGAGGGTTCTCAGGAGAGTGGCGTACGTGCCCCAGAAGCTGGCAATGGAGTCGGGTTTCGCTCTCAGCGTCCGCGAGTTTTTGGCGCTCGCTTCAGATCGGGCCCTCCATTGGTTTTGGAAATCACACGCCGCATTGGACAAACTCTTGATGCCGGCGGTCGAAGAGGTTCAGATCGTGGATTTGCTGGATCGCCCGCTGGCAAAGCTTTCGGGCGGTCAGTTCCAACGGGTCATGGTTGCGTTCGCGTTGTTGCGGAACCCGGATCTGCTGTTGCTGGACGAACCCACCGCCGGCGTGGATGCACCAGGCGAATACACCTTTTACGAATTGATCGGCGAATTGCAGCGGCGACGAGGGTTGACGGTCGTGCTTGTGTCCCACGATCTCTCGATGGTGTACCGTCACGCGACGATGGTTTATGCCCTGAACGGGGTGATCTGTTGCGAAGGAAAGCCTGAGGATGTGATGAACGCGGATTCCCTCAAGCGCGCCTACGGGATCCACGTGGCGCCGTACCAGCATCACCATCATCATGGGCATGGCCATTCGCATCCGCATGTTGAGTGAACCTTACATGCAGCGCGCTTTGCTTGTGGCTTTGTGCATGGGTCCTTTGTGCGCGTTGATGGGCGTTTTCGTGACGGCGAGGCGCATGGCATTCTTTAGCGACACGATCTCCCACGGTGCCCTCGCGGGGGTCGCCCTGGGGTTTTGGATGGGATTCTCCGACCCGACGGTGCCCATGATAGTCTTCAGCCTGATGGTGGCGGGGGTTTTGGTGTGGCTGCAGGAGAACACCGAGCTTTTGTCCGACACGATTCTGGCGGTCGTCCTGTCCGGTTCCGTGGCATTGGGCATCGTCATCCTCTCTTCGCTAAAGGGGTATCGCGGGGAGATCCAGAGTTATTTGTTCGGAGATATTTTAGCGATCGGCTGGGCGGATTTGAGGCTTGGCTTTGTTCTCTTGGTGGTGGTGAGTTTTGGTCTTTTCAGCAACCTAACCCGGTTGACGCTCGTCACGGCGCATCCCGAGCTGGCGCATTCATGCGGGGTGCCGGTTCGGATTTTAAATTACGTGTTTGTCGTGGCTCTCACGTTTGTCGTCACCCTCAGCATCCGCCTCCTGGGGATCATCCTGGTCACTTCTTTGTTGGTGATCCCGCCCGCCGCCGCCCGGAGTCTGAGCTGCAATCTGCGGCAGCAGATTTGCTTCAGCGTTCTTCTGGGTTTGGTGGCGAGCCTCGGGGGTGTCGTTGGCTCCTACCACTTTGACGCTCCCTGCGGCCCTATGATCGTGCTGGTCTGTCTGGTGTTGTTCGTCGCGGCTTTTCTATTTGGCCGGTTGAAGGGAAGGGTCAGACCGTGAGCCGTCCCCCGGGTGTTTCTGATGCACACGCGTGTGTCAATCCGGAGGGTTGCTGTGACAACGCTCCTGATTCGAAGCAAGGAATGGGTCATGCCCACGCAAAACGAAGACTCGTCGAATTGATGGAACAGTTGCGGGCAAAATCCCGGAAGATCACCGGGCCTCGACAAAAGATCCTGGACGTGCTCCGCAACAGCCGACATCCGGTGACGATCAAGGAGGTCTTTGCGCGGATGCCCAAGGGTGACTGTGATTTGGTGACGATCTACAGGTCCATGCACCTCTTAGAGGGCATGGGGATGGTCAAACGCTTTGATTTTGGGGATGGAGTGGCTCGATTTGAGCTCATTGATGGCCTCGATGGAGGGCATCACCATCACCTGATCTGCACTCGATGCGACAGGATTGTCGAGTTGGAGGATTGTTTCGCGCAGGAAATGGAAAAGGCCGTCTCTGCCCGAAGTGGGTTCCAATCGGTCACCCATAAATTGGAGTTCTTTGGGGTATGTCCTATTTGTCAGGCGACGCCTTAAACTTCAAAAAACGGATGCACCGAATAGGAACACCGTTGAATGCAGATAGAGAAACAGTTCCCCTTTCTGACTCTGGCTCTTACTCCAACTCGTAACCGTAATCGTAATCCTGATCTCCGAGTGCTACGTTCGAACCTGAAGGCGGGAGTGGGATTACGATTACGATTACGATTGCGAGGGATGGGGGTGATGGTCCAGATCGCGATTTTAACCGGCTTTACTGAGGTCAGACCATGGAACAGTGATGTGATCGGTGTTCCTCTGCGGTTTCCAGGTGGGATAGTTCCGGGACTTTTTTTAAACGCCGCCCTGGCTCCTTTGTTCCAGGGCGGCTACGGGTTTGGTTTGAGTGTTTTGACTTGTGCCTTTTGAGACCCGCTATCCCGCCTGCGGTTCCCAGTCTCCTAACTTGATATACTCCTTCACTTTCCGGCGTTCGTAGCGATTCTTGTGCGCCTTATCAGGGCGGTCATCCACTTGGTGAAATGGATGCTTTGGATCCTGTATTGCCTCTGTGATTGCTTCCAGGGATTTGCTCATAGTGAGGGTCGTCCTTTCTGTGGAGCTGCGCTGGAGAATACCGTTCCTTGTCCTTGGTGAAGGATGCCTACGAGGATTGTAATCTCGATGCGCACGCTAATAGGTCAGTTCGCTGAGTTTTGATGCGAACCACTGAACCACTAAGGCTACATTACTAGAAGTTCATCAGAATGCAACAATTGAGCGACACAATTGAGCCACTGTCAGGGCTGATTCAAGAAAACAGCTGCCGCCCAGCCGGACGGGACGGAGCGCCGATTTCCAATCGGCTTGGGAGCGCGACCGGCGGATCCGTGAAGCAAAGCCGGCTGGAAGCCGGCGCTCCGTTTTCTTGAATCAACCCTGAGCCACTGTCCACGGGGCTTGGCTGAAAAGGAGTGAAACAATTCTCCGCAGTGCTCGGGGTTCCCGACGAGCTTGCGCCCGGTCATGTTGATTACCCAATCCGATGCCTTGATTCTGACGACTCCCTTTCCCGAGGCCTCTTGGCCGAGGGTGGTGCCATCCACTTTCCATGAGAACAGGAGTTCTGAGCCTCCCAGCGGGCGTCTCTCCGAATGAGTGTGATGGGCTTGTGGGGAATGAGAATCGGACTCACCACAACGCGGGGAAGTTGAAGGTGATGGGATTCGAGTTAGTCCCTAAACCGATCGACAATGTGCCAACGCCAGACGCGGACAACTCGGAATTATTGAGCTCCAGTTTGCCTGAAGCGGCCTTGAAACCGCCCAGAGTCAGGCTGCCTGTGTAGGACAAATCCACGGTGCCCGCACTCTAACCACTCCCCGGGCAAACCTCTTGCATTTTATACGCGCTTCACCCCTCGTTCCGAACTCCTTGCAGCGCCAAAAGGCTGAGCGAATGCGGGCGGAAGTTTTCACTGGCTCCCGCACCCTGGTCACTCCGTGAAAAGATCGGTTCACGCCAGTCGCCGCGACTCACGATGTGGTAGATCGCGCCGGAATACTCGACACTCAACTTGCGTGCCATGCCCGAAGGTGTGATTGACAGTCGAATTCTGTCCGACTAGGATGTCAGACATGGCCACGTTGCGAGTCAGAAACCGGGATTTCCAACGAGCGCCAGCCGGGTGGCTACACAAGGCTCGACAGGGGGATACCGTTGTTATTTTCAGTGTGGAAGGACCGCCTTTGACTCTGCGGGCTGGGCACCCGAAACTCGAAGAAAAACCGGATTGGGACAGCCATTTCGAGTGGTTGAAAAAGCAGCCGGTCCAGGAAACCAATCCCGTGGACGAGTTGCGTAGAGATGAAAGCCGATGAACTACCTGGACGCCAACTTCGCCACCGCCCTGCAGTTCAATATTCCCGGACAGACCGGCCTTGCCGAGAGGTTTATCAGGAAGAACTCCATGGCCTTCGTATTCAGCGAGCTGGCTGAGCTGGAGTGTCGGCGCGCGTTCGTATTGCGAACCGGCAAAACCAACTCAGAGAACTGGATCCGGTTGCAAGCGTTTGTTGCCGACGGCATCTGGCAGCGGGAGCCCATGAACTGGAAGATTCTGTCGGAGAAAACGAAGCCCTTGATCGACCGCTTTGGGGCAAAACTCAGAGCAGGCACGCTCGACACCTTGCACATCGCCCATGCTTTGCTTTCGGGGTGCACTCGGTTTCTCTCCTTCGACAACAACTCGAACGCACGCGTTTTGGCCGTCCGTTGCGGGCTCCTGGTTTTCCCGGAATTGTCCGCCGGGGAAAAAGGGCGCGTCGTCCGCTAACGGTGCGACGTTCCACATCTGCTGCCCCCCCTCGGAACGGTAACTATTCAGGAGAGTGCCCGCGAATCACGGGAATCACGGGAATCTGAAAGCGGAAACAGGAAAGGTTGTTCTCATGAAAAATTATCCGGATGCTTGACAATGGTAACATATAACACACCATACGAGAGTGCGGTTTGAAATTCGCGAATATGCGGAGGCCGGGCACTCGCCGTTTGCTGCATGGTTTGATGAAAATGACATGCCTCTGACTTGCGAATACAAAAAGACGGTCGTGGCGCGCATCCAACGGGATAAACCATTTGCGCGGGCGCTTTATGCCGAGGCATTGAACGCATTGCTCGAAGGCGAGACGGAAGAGGGACTATCCATGCTCCGTGACCTCGTCCATGCCGGGATCTCCTTCAAGGAACTCGCGCGGCAGACCGGCCTGGGCGAAAAGGCGCTCCACCGGATGTTGAGCCGGCGCGGCAATCCCACCACCCGCAATCTCTTTGCCGTGACAAAGGCGATTTGTGAAAGCCTCTCCTTCAAACCGCGCGTGGCCGTTGGGGCAAATTCCTGAAAACCAACTTCAAAAAGCCAAGCCCCCTCCGGCCCAGCTCGAACATCGAAGACAACCGGCAGAATGCGCGCGCATGCCCTGTGAGTGTATGATTGCAAGAGATCCGCCGCTCTTGAACGCGGTCGAGCAGATGGTTGAGCAGGGTCTGCGGAAGATTCTTTCGGCGGACTTTAGGCATGGGGTTTGCCGCCGTAGAAACCGTGGACTATCTCCTCCCGGAGCAGGGCCGTCCTGGTGGGATCGGTGGACTCGACCATGCGTTGCGCCAGCGCGGAGAGCTCTTTGCCCGTGAGCTGGCACCCGGCATTGAGGCGGCAGGCGAACTGAACCACCTTCGACTGCTCCTCGGGTGACAAGATTTCGATCTCGCTGATGATTTGCTTCGCCGTCATGCCGCCACAATACGACCGGGAATTCCCGTGGTCAAACCTCCGATTGGGGCTCAGATGTGGGTCCATGCGTCGGCAGCGATGCCGAATCGGCGGAGTTTTGGTGAAGGACCCAACACAAACACGATCACCGTGCGTGTGACGGACAGCAGTTCTCCGCCGTTGAGCGAGGCGAAGGCGTTTGTTGTCGTTGTGACGCCGCCCGGCGAACTCAAATTGAGCGCGCTGATCCTTGCCTCCGGTCAATTGCAACTCACGCTCACCAGTGAACCTCTGAACTCAGTAAAACGACCCTGTTTAGCCTGATGCTCGAGCAACTCCAATTCCCTGCTCCTAATCGTAATCGTAATCGTAATCGTAATCCACCCCTCTGTTTCAAGGGCAACACCCGAGGATTACGATTACGATTACGATTACGATTAGGAAAAATGGAGGAATTGGGGTTGCGCGCTCAGATCACGATTTCAACCGGTTTTATTGAGGTCTGAACCGGGGCGCACGCATTTTATCGAATCGTCTTCGTCCTTGAGATCCGCAGAGTGGGACCTGATGACGAATGTCGTGAGCACGTCGAGCAGTCTGCAAATCATCGATCCACGTTCGGCCGGCATCCAGCAGCGCTTTTATCGAGCGGTGTCGCCGTAGTTTCAGACCATAACAGATCGCAGGACCTGGGATTGGGAATGTCGCAGTTCGGATCCCGTTCTTCTTCGTTTCCTTTGTTGCCTTCTGTGAGAGAAACAGAAGAGAACGAAGTCAACAAAGGGGGGAATCGAAGAAAATCTACGTGTCCCTCACAACTCGATTGCTGCCGTCTTCTTGTCGAATTGTCTGTCCCACACAATGGACATGCTGTGGGACATATTCTAATCTGGACTGAACAAAGGAACCATATGGCAGAAGGAGTCGATGTGAGATTTGCGGGTGAACTCCAAAGGTTCATCCAAACAAGGATTGGCGCGTCAGCCTAAAAAGAGCAGTTGAGGGTCTCGGATTCTCGCAACTCATTCCATTTGCAATTTGTTGTACAAATCCATGTTGCAACCAAGAAGGTGAACTACGGAGCAGTTGGATTCCAAATCAGTTCAGGCACTTACAAAAAGGAATGACTCTCAACTGCTTTTTTTAGGGTCAGGGCTTTACAGCTCGGCGAGCGAATATATTCGGGATCTCGTCAGGCGCGATTACGAGCGGGAAGAAAAGGGCAGGTGTTCGCGGCTCCGCCAGGAATTGAAAGCGGGTGCCGGGGCCGGCGAATCAGAATTTGTCAACCTTGATGCCGAAGCTCTCATTGTTGAAGCCAAGGCGCGAACGAGGCAGCATGCCGGTTAAGATCTATCCGGCCGCCAAGGCCAGAATCCTGGAAATCTGGGACCACACGGAAAAGAAATGGGGCGAGAACCAGGCGGATGCGTATGTCCGTGATCTTGTCGAGACCATCAATCGGGCGAGCCAGGATCGACATTGGTGGAGGCCCGTCATGGACGAGGCTTTGAAAGGAATCTGCTTCACCCGCCACTCTCATCACTTCATCTTCTTCCGCGAGCTCCCGACGGGGACGCTTGGCATTGTGAGCATCCTTCATGAGACCATGGATCTTCCCGCGCGGTTGAAAGAAGTCTACGACCTCGGAAGCGGGGCGGAGCCCCCTTTCTCGGGCCCTGCACTCGGATCATTCTCCATGCTTCAATGCATAGCGCTCGCTGATCACCTTCGCCGAGAGCCGTCCGCTTTCTAGAATCCGCGACCGCGCTTCCTCGACAGGACGAATTACGATGCCTTCTGCGGGACGGCCTGGCGCGTAATCCTGCGCGCTCGCCAGCTCCACCAATTCCGGCAGGGAGAAACGGAATTCGCCGCGCCAGACTTCGCGCACCCTCGGCAGACTGTTGGCTTGGCAGAATTCCGCCAGCGTGTTGTGACTGGCGTAAGCACGGGTGGCAATATCGAACAAGTTGAACACCGCGAGGGCCACGCCTTTCACGCCCAGATGGTTGCCCTGAATGCTCTCGCCGTGCAGCTCGCCCTGCAAGCCGAAGTTCCCGCCGAGCGTTGCCAGCGCATCGCGCACACGATGCTCCTGCGCCACGCGCCAGAACATACTGCCCGGATCGTCCAACAATTCGAGATTGCGAGAGCAAACTCCGAAGGCGCCGCCCCGCAGATAAAACGTGGCCGATGTGCCGTCCACCTTCTGTGTGATGACGCACTCCTTTCCAGTGAACTCGCCCACCGCTTCTGGATACGAACGCAGATTCGGTTCGTCCGTCTTCGGCATCCACGATGGGAACGCGCCCTTCGCCACGCCGGCGAGGTGGAGCGCAAGCGGTTTTTCATATTTCTGAATTCCGGTCAACTCCGTCACGTCGTCACCTTCGGCGTAGGCCGCCGAAGGCAACACAGTGAGCGACAGCGCCAGGCCCTGACTCACCTGGCCTTTAAAGCGCGAAACCCTGAGGCGAAAGCTCTGCTTGCGGAGAAACTCGTAAACCGGCTTGTCCGCCGTCACGGTGTCCGGCTCATGCCACACGCACAGGTCGCCAGGGCGAAACTCGCCCTTCTTGATGACCGTCTGATAGCCGAGCACCGTGGCCGCTTCGATGCGATCCGCTCCTTCAATAGGCCGGATGTCCGTGATGATCTGAATGCTCGCGAGTTTCATGGGGTGCGATAGTTAATTGACAGGGCATGACTGTGCCAACAGATTCATACTTGCTCAACATGATTTCGCCTTGGTGTCCAAGAGGGG
Source organism: Akkermansia muciniphila (assembly GCA_945865375.1). Classification (GTDB taxonomy): domain Bacteria; phylum Verrucomicrobiota; class Verrucomicrobiia; order Limisphaerales; family F1-80-MAGS106; genus F1-80-MAGS106. Next base: position 15,508 of record CAMBEJ010000145.1, read on the forward strand.
GTGCAACTCACGTTATCCGAGGTCGCCTCCCCTGACGCGGGTATCCCGCCGCTTAACCACGCTGAAGTGACACCACGGATGACACGGATAACACGGATGAGGAAAGGGAGCTGAGAGGGGTACTTTATCCGTGCTATCCGTGTCATC
>CAMBEJ010000146.1 GCA_945865375.1 Akkermansia muciniphila
GGATGGATTGAACAGGAGCAAACAGAGAGAACAGAGAACAAAAAGGAAGGGGCATCTCCCATCTCCCATCTCCGTTTCCTCTGTTTCCTTCTGTTCGAAATTCCAAATCTTTTTGGCTAGGATTACGATTACGATTACGATTACGATTAGGAGCAGGGAATTGGAGTTGCTCGAGCATCAGGCTAAACAGGGTCGTTTTACTGAGTTCAGTGGATGAAGAGGATGCCGAAGTAGACCAATGAGGACCCAAAGCCAGAAGCGGGGAAAAACGAGGTGCCTTCCCAAATTTGAGCAGCCACGCCTCGTTGGAGAAACAGAATTCCAAAAACCACCATGTGAAAGGAAAGGGATAGGTTAGTGGTTTGGCTAAACACATCCGGTCGGGCTAGCCAAACAACCCTCCTGGCCTTGACGATACCGCGCCTCACCAGGATTGAATTGAACAACAACAGATACGTGATTCCCAGGCAAATACCCCGCCAATCATCATCATGATCTTGATGGTTCCGGCAAGTTTCCTGAACATCGGCCCGGACTTCTTCACGTAACCAGGATGGGTCGCGGTGTAGCGCAGGAACTCATTCTCTGTGCCCATCCAAAACACTGTTTTTCAATTACGAATGACCCGGCAAGCCCTACAAATCCAAGCACATTACCGAGCGTTCTAACGATTTTAGTTCTGGCTACTACCCCTCTGGTTACGTACCCTATTACCGTTACCGGAACGTCGGCAAGCACCGCAAACAAGACCACCTCATTTAACTTGATTGTTACTGCCCGCCGCTTCTCGTTCCGTCGTGTCGAAGGTGCCGCAAATGCGGAACAGACACCGCCGATCCAAGGGTCGGCGACGCGCTAGAACCAGATGCGTGACTGAACGGATCGCCTCAATAGGAGGCGGCTCCGGAATCAAGGGATGAAAAGTCAGGTTCGATTCGAGCGGCCAAGCGAGCCTTCAGTCAGTTCGATGAGGCCCTTCTTGGAAGAGAAAAAGATGGGAGGGCGACGTTTTGCCGCTGGACCTTGTGCCCTAATGGGTGACCCCTTGGTCTGGCTTCTCTACAACGCAGTAGGGACGAACACTAAACGCTATGAACAACGGTTACAAAGCGACCGCACCGAGCTAAGCCTAATAAAAGGAGTGGCTACATTGTTTAATTGTGAGATGTGACCCCAGGTTCCTCAGCTTTTTCCACAGCCAACCGGAGTTCTTCCCTGACGACCTCAAGGATTGCCTTTGGACGGATAGCGCCGTGCGAGCCATGGCACATCACGGGGGGCCGATTTATCGTTTGGAGCACTGCCGAACTTGTTCGGATCCATGCTGGCCGAGTAGCGGATCAAAACAGGGTCCAGCCACTTCTTCGATTCGGCGTGGCCATCGGCGTAGTTGAAAGTGCTGGCATTGCCATGGAAATTGGCGGTGGAATCAACCAACTGCGCCCCGGCAAAGTCCTTCGGGATGCTTCCCTGGCTGAGAATCCACGAGCCGACGTTCTCACCCCTGGGATCGTTTTCCTCAACCCAGGCATAACGGGCAGACGGGTTTTGCAGCGCGGTGGTGGTATAGAGCTCAGGCACTTCCCCATTCAACGAACCCACTCCCGAAAGACTCACGTATGTGTAGCCCTTCCCCGCTTTGAGTTTCATGCGAATATCCCCCGGGCAATGAATGATCCCTGGGCTTGGTGCATACGGGAACAAGGCACCCTGCCTGAAGCCTTCCTCAATGATCAACTGAATCCTTCGTTCGCTGCTGGTTCCTGCCGGGATCATCCCCGCAGGCGGCTTGGGTGGAGATTCGTATCGCCAGGGCACGTCGCCCGTGCCATTTTTATTCTGGAGAAAATTGACAACCCGTTCGTTGGAGTCCGTCGAATACATGAGCCACCCGAGGATTAGCTGCTTCTGGTTGCTGATGCAGGCGGCACCGGTGGCCTTCAGTTTCGCCCGGGAAAGCGCCGGCAACAGCATGCCGGCAAGGATCGCGATAATGGCTATCACCACCAGCAGTTCGATCAGAGTGAACCCGCGGCGGGAACCATTTTTGGATTTAGAGAACTCACGCATAGAAATAGCTTTTGGATGGCTCTAAAACTATGGAAAGTCGATCGAATGGAGTCAACCTCGAAGTCATGATCACCAGCAGTTCTCATTTTGGCCGACAAAGTAGGGTAGACCTCCAGGCCGTCAGAGGGGTCAGAGATGAACAATGGAGTGTGGTGCCGGAATCATCTCCGTCGGGCCATCCCTCGCATTCCGCGGGGCGTTGACCGGCGTCCGCCCGATGCCGATCACCGGACCTCGCTGCCACGAGTTGCGCGTCAACGATCGCAAAAAACCTGGCGCGTGATCGATGGGCCGGAACTGGCTGTCGATCTGATCGAGCGCGCGTTCGTCCTGAAGGCCAGAGTTTTTCGGAACCCAAGTGGATCGCAGTTGGCCGCCGCCAGGGATTTGCCCGTATACGTGCTGCGATCCACATAGGTTTCGACCAGTTCCGGGCCAACGCCGTAACGCTCCAACCAATCCGTGCGCACCTGGGACAAGAGCAACCGGTAAGAGCGGGTGGCCAGGTTGGCGCACCGCAATCTGGGCCGGAGCAGAAAACGGGTAAGACCAATGACCAAGCGCCGGTTTTGTTCCAGAGCCTGCGCATCCCAACCAATCCAGCAATCGCGGCAAGGCAGATAAAATCCTTGGCCTCGCGCCCATGGAGGCGCAAAGTCATCAGCAATGACCCCTGAACCGCAGAGCTTCAAACAGGAAAGTCTCTACTGAACTGAACCCGATCAACAGCACGAGATGAGATGATGAAGACGCGGAATGCCAGACGATCCTGTGCGGGTATTATTGGAGTGTGGATTTATATTTCGTGCCTCGTGCCCACGTCTGTCTGGGCTGGCGATCTGCGCGTGGGACGGGCGGAGGTCGGCATTACGCCTCCCGTGGGCATGCCGATGGGCGCTCAGTTTTATTACCTTCTGAGCACCGGCAGACACGACGATCTTCATGCCAAGGCACTGGTGATGGAGAAGGACGGAGTCAGGGTGGCGCTGGTCGCCTGCGATCTGGTTGGGATTCCAGCCCAAATTTCAAGATTGGCCCGCCAGATGGTTGAAAAAGCAAGCGGATTGCAGGCCGATCGCGTGATGATTAGCGGCACGCTCACTCACACCAGGGCGCAACTGTATCCAATTATACCAGCAACCGTTCCACCCGAGACGGCCAAGATCACTGAGGAGTTTTTTGCCACGCTGCCCGCCAAGATCGCTGAAAGTGTCAAACTGGCGGAAGCCAATCTGGCTCCGGCCAGGGCTTGGGCTGCCGTGGGTCGGGAGGATTCACTCAGTTTTAATCGCCGTTTCCTCATGAAAGACGGGACAGTTCGATTCAATCCTGGCAAGCTGAATCCGGATATTATCAGGCCTGTCGGGCCGATTGATCCCGATGTAGCTGTCGTCTATTTTGATTCCCCAGACTCCCAGCCACTGGCCACCTACGTCAATTTCCCGATGCACCTGGACACGGTGGGCGGCACGTCATTTTCCGCCGACTATCCTCTGACGCTCGGTAAACTGTTGAGGGAGTTCAAAGGCCCTCAGATGTTGACGTTGTTTACGATTGGCACCGCGGGGAACATCAACCATATCGACGTCAAGAGCGGTGCCCGGCAAAATGGTCATGAGGAAGCGGCTCGCATTGGGATCGTGCTGGCGAGCGAGGTGCTGAAGACCTATGCACGGATGAAATCACCGATCACAGGTCCTCTGAAGATTTCCCGCGAAATCGTGAGACTGTCGGTACCTGAGCTGAAACCAGGCGATGTCGAGCGATCTCGAGCAGTTGTGGAGCGATCTCGCACGCCCGGCCCAAGCAAACCGTCGCTTCTCGAGACGGTGCAGGCCTTCAAGGTGCCCAATGTGGCTGTGCGCCAAAGTAGGCCGATAGAAGCCGAAGTGCAGGTGATCACCCTGGGAGATGAACTTGCCTGGGTGGGATTGCCAGGGGAACCATTTGTGGAACTGGGTATGGCCATCAAACTCGCCTCCCCTTACCCGACGACCATCATCTGCGAACTGGCCAATGATTCCATTGCTTATATTCTCGATTGCAAGGGCTTCGCCGAAGGGGCACTCGAAACGCTCGGTGCTCAATGCACTCCCGGATCCGGCGAGGCCCTGGTGGAGGCAGCCACCCGGCTGCTGGTGGATGCTTTTCATCGGACTCAAAAATGACACCACTTGGCCAAAACGACTCCCCCACAGCGAGTGCTAACCTCCGATTGGAGGGTCTTATCGATCACAGACCTCGTTTGCCATGGGATTTTATTGATTCAACCGATTGCGGAACTCTGGAGTGCTTAAGGATGAGTGTCCTGTCAATTGAAACGCCCTAGAATCCCTTTAAAAACACGCATGAACACACACCGAACCAGTCTCACTCTCTCGATCCTTGCCGCAATCTTCCACACGGTAATTGTGACGTTAGGGAATGCCGCGCCGGCGGCAGACAAGCCGACGAGCAAACCCAAGCCAAAGTTTCAATACAAGTCTGAAGGCATCGAAGTACCTGCGGCGACCGCTGATGAGCCGAAGGTGAAAACGTTCGGGCCGGACACGATTCGCGCGGCACGAAAGTATCTCGATAACGGCGCCCACAATTGGGTGCGGGAGAAGTCGTGCATCGCCTGCCACAGCACGGGCACGTACATGGTGGATCGCTCCGTGTTGACCCCGCTGCTGGGGAAGCCGAGCGAGGAAGTGCTCGCTGACTTCATCGACAATATCCCGACGCCAGAAGCCAAGTCCGACATCAGCACCATCTCGTCGGTGTGGCGTAGCTCGGGCCTCGCCTCATGGGACAAGCACGTCACCGGCAAATTGAGTGACAACACCGCACGCTCATTGCAACGCACGATGACAACGCTCGAACCGGAGGGCTTCTTCAAGACTTACAAAGAGGTGGAGATTCCCTACATTACCACGCACTTCCAACTGACGGTGCAGGGGGCACGGGCCGTGGTTGCCGCGCCGGGTTGGCTGGCGAATCTCAAGGACACCGACACACTCGAACGCATCGGGCGGATGAAGAAATTCCTACGCGAGCACGAGCCGGTGAACGATTACGAACTCGCGCTCAAGCTCCAACTCGCCACCTTGATGCCGGAGCTGGTGCCCCCGGCGCAGCGCGACGCGGCGAAGGCGATGCTCTGGCGCCTGCAGCAGCCAGACGGCGGTTGGTCCACTCGCCGCATGTCGCCCGTCATGAAATGGCATGAAGCCGTGGACGCTGATACCATCGCGATGCTGGCGGGCGAGCCGGATGCCGCCAGCCCGGCGAGCGATGCTTACATGACCGCCTTTGCGATCGTGAACCTGCGCGAAAGCGGCGTGCTGGCGAGCGACCCGCGCATCCAAAAGGGCGTCACATGGCTGAAACAGAACCAACGCGTGAGCGGCCGGTGGTGGATGAAGTCTCTTTACAAGGACACGTATCACTACATCACCTACATCAGCACCGTGCAGGCTCTCCGCGCACTCGCGCTCTGCGGTGAAGTGCCAAAGATCACCGGAGATACTTTATGACACACACCGCACCCTCGCTCACACGCCGCCGCTTTCTCGGAACCACGTTGGGCGGCCTCGTGCTGGCCGACGTCATCAACCTGAACGCCGCGCCCGCCATCGTAGGCCAAACGGAGCACTTCTTTTACCGTCTGGCGCCAGAGGGCCCATACATTGACTCGCAGCGAGGCAACAAGGCGTTTGGTTTTGGGCGCGGAAAGATCTTTCTATCCGAGGACAACGCGAAATCGTGGAAGCGCAGCGCGGAATTTCCCGATGCGGACAAGATCACGTGGAGCGTCATAATGAAAAACGGGAACATCCTCTTTGCGACGAGTGTGCAGCTTTTCCTGAGCACGGACAATCTCAAGACCCACCGCGCCATCACCGTGAAAAGGGCCAACGGTAGCGACTACACCCCGCACACGCCCGTGAATCCTGAGCTCCCCGGCTGGTATTTCCATACGCTCGATGGCGAGCACTGCTTCGAGGTGGATGGAAAGGAAATGCTCGTGTGGGGAAACTACTGCAACGTCATAGGCGGCGAGGTGCCAGTGAACATCTACTACTCCACCGACAGCGGCCGAACTGTGAAGCTCGCGTATTCCTTCGGTCAAAATCCGCACTTTCAGCAAAAAGGGGCTGCGCCGGGCGCGCCGTTGCTCGGTGATGCGACGAACAAGATCATCGCCCGCCACGTTCACAATGTGACCTTCAATCCAACCGAGAAAGCCTTCTACGCCTGCACCGGAGACCTTGATCGCGGAAACGGAAACGAATGCCACTGGCTGCGCGGCACCTACAACGCCAAGATGGACGCGTGGAGTTGGAATGTCATCGTTTCGGTGAACTCCGACTCACGCTTCAAGTGCGGTGGCATCAATTTCGTGGACGAGAGGCTCTACTGGATCTCCGACGCCAACGGCCCAATGGTCGGCCCCAAACACGATCGCGGCATCTTCAGTTGCGCGCCCGCCGACATCGCGAACACGAAGAAGCACACGTTGCTGTTCAATCCCGAGTTCGAATCCGCGGCCATGCTCATTCAAGACGGTGTCATGATCGCCACACACTGCGCGCCCGCTTCGACGTATGCCTGCGGCATCATCTACTCGCCCGACCTGGGCAAGACCTGGGCGCAATACGACCTCAAAGAGTTCGGCCCGCGCTCCGGCTGCCGCATCCACAAAAAGAACAGCGACGGCTGGTTCCGCCTGGACCTCCGCAAAGGTTGGATCGACCGCGCTGAGGTCATCTTCATTAAACCGAAGGCTCCATGATCCTCTTCCCATGAACCGCAGGATGCAGCACAGAGTTGTGGAGGACACAGAGACTGGCAGATTCCCGGACCTCTGTGTTCTCCTGAACTCTGCGCTGAATTGCTTCTGCCCCGGTTCATTGCCGGCGAGCAGCCAAGGAGACACCGAAACCATGAACACACCACCTCGAAGCCGCGGTCCCGTCCTCAACGGGCTCCCGGGCATCAATTGAGCAAACGGCGGCTTCAACGAACTGCTGGCGTGAGGTGCGTTGGAGTGAAACGTGCCATGCCGCAACATTGACGGCATCCCGATGTGCTGTCAGTCTGTCGGCATGACGCGAACTCAAATCCAACTTCCCGACGACACCTTCGCCCGCGCGAAAAAGCTGTGCGAAGCCCGCGAAATCTCCCTCGCCGAACTCGCCCGGCGCGGCATCGAATACATCCTCAGTGTTTATGCCCCTGCGACGGACGCGAGCCGCGAATGGCAGCCGCCGAAACCTCGCCGCCTCGGATGGAAAGGCCTCAGCGACGCGGAACTCAAAGTGGAAGCTCAGTTGACCACCGCCGAACTCAGGCACGCCCGTCCGCGCCGGAAGTAGCCCATGCTCTCCATAGACACCAACATCCTGTTCCACGCGTTCAACGAGGATTCGCCCCGGCACGCCGCCGCCTTCGCATGGTTGACCTCGATTCAGCGCGAGGAAAACGTAGCCATCTCCGAGTTTATCCTCGCAGAACTCTACGGACTGCTCCGCAACCCCGCCGTGCTCAAGCACCCGCTCCCCGCCGCCGAAGCTGTCGAGGTCATCCAGACCTACCGGACGCATCCGCGCTGGAGGCTCATCGGATTCCCCACCGAAAGTCGCCCGTTTCACGACACGCTCTGGCAAAAAGCCCGCCCGACTGCCTTCGCCTTCCGCAAACTCTACGACACACGCTCTGCCCTCACCATGACCGCGCAAGGCGTGACCGAACTCGCGACGGTGAATATAAAGGACTTCGATGGAATGGGGTTTAGTCGGGTTTGGAATCCGATGGCAGAGAAGGAGTAGCTAGAAACTTGGTTTGCTCAATGTTGTGTGTCCCAAGCCCAAGAGCCGACAAGGAAGGGACGCGAGGGCAGGGTCGCTATCAAAATGTCAAAACTTCCGCGCACAGCGGAAACGCACATGCCACCCTACCGAGTTTCGGCTGTCAAAAGCTTGCTTAATAGCGTAGGTGTTCCCTCTCCAGAATCACCACCATTTCCAGTTTATGTCCGGCGCCGGCGACCAAATCCAACCGGGGAATTCTTTCATGGGAAACTGGTAGGCCTCCACGTGTCCATCCCCATAGAGCATGCTTGTCAGGCTGCGGCCTTTGTAGTTATGCCAGATGCTTTTCGGGTCTGTAAACCCTCGGTTCGCGTGCCAGATCCAATCCCCCTGGATGATCTTGGACGACGCCTTCTGAGCCACTTCAGAACCCTTGATCGGCGAGCCATTATAACTGCCCTTGGCCGCCTGTGAATCACCCGTGACACGTTTCACTCGAAAAGCATCGACACCCCATTCGACGAGATAACTGTTCCCGTAGAGGCGAAAACAATGTTTGGAATTCCGCAAAATATCGCCCTTATCGTTTGGACACCAAAAGCTATCCAGGCTCTGTATGTAGACATTCAAGGGCCGGTTGGTCGCCGCGACATACACATCGTAGGTGCCGTTAGTGCCTCCCACGGACGCCCAATCCTTGTGAACGGGGTAAGAATCGTTGTTGTCGTCCTGATACATGTGATAGGCGATGCCCTGTTGCTTTTGGTTGTTGAGGCATTTTACTAACGTGGCCTTGCCCTTGGCCCTCGCCAAGGCGGGCAAAAGCATTCCGGCGAGTATCGCGATGATGGCAATCACAACGAGCAGTTCGATCAACGTGAAGGCAAATCGGGCACGCGCCTGTTGGCCAATACACAAGGGATCAGAGGAAAAAGAAAATGAGCACATAAAAAACGAGTTCAGACGGGGTACGAGGCGAACTCTACCTAAGTTTCGCCTCACCGCAAGGCACTTATTTGTTTTGATTTGACACTCCCTCAACATTTCGGAGAAATAGGCACCACATGAACCATCCCAACCTCCTCATCGGATTGATGGCCCTCGCGCTTATGGCGGTAGCTGAGCCTTCCACCACCGCTGCCGAACCCGCCTCCAAGTGTTACGAGATGCGGGTTTATTACTCGCCGCCTGGCCGCCTTGACGACCTTCACGCGCGGTTCCGCGACCACACCCTGAATCTCTTTACAAAACACGGCATCGGCAACGTGGGTTACTGGGTGCCAGTGGATAACAAGGAAAACAAGCTTGTCTACCTGCTTTCTTACCCAAGCCGTGAGGCCCGGGAAGTCGCGTGGAAAGCATTTTTTGCTGATCCAGACTGGAAGGCCGCCGCAAAAAAAACGGAGGCCAACGGCCCCATCGTTTCCAAGGTGGAACAGACTTTCCTCCAAACCACAGACTACTCGCCGGTAGTAAAAACCGGCGACCTCTCCCAAGGCGGTGTGTTTGAAATGCGTACCTACACGACCCCTGAAGGCAAACTGCCCAATCTCGATGCACGTTTCCGTGATCACACCCTCAAGCTGTTCTCAAAGCACGGAATGGGAAATCAGGGTTATTTTCATAAGATGGCCGATCAACCCAACGCCGATCGGACGTTGGTTTACTTTCTGACTCACAAATCGCAGGATGCGGCCAAATCCTCATTTGGTGAGTTCGGCAAAGATCCCGCGTGGAAGGCCGCGCGCGAGGCCAGCGAGAAAGAAGCCGGAGGCTCGCTCACAGCCCAGGGCGGTGTGAAGTTCGAGTTCCTTGTTCCGACCGATTACTCGCCTACAAAATAGGCCCCCCACGGAAACACTTTCAAAGCCCAGCCCGTTCGGCTTGGCTGAGCCATCACATGGGCCGTTGGCCCTGCAGGTTGGACATCGTAGAGATATCGCTGGCCTTCCTTTGCGGGAAAGTTGTCGAATTGTTCGCCAATCCAGCGACTCCATCGTCACCGATCACACACAGCACAACACTTGCACCCTCTGGGGCACCTTGGCATCCTGACCGACATGAATCGTATCGATGCCAGGTTCCAGCAACTGCGCGCTTCCAATCAAAAGGGCTTCATTGCTTATATCGGCGCCGGGGATCCTGACCTGGACGCCACCCATGACCTCGCGATCGCGTTCGACAAGGCGGGAGTCGATGTGTTGGAGCTCGGTGTGCCTTTCAGCGATCCACTCGCCGATGGACTGGTCAATCAGTTGGGCGCGCAGCGTGGACTCGAGTCAGGCACCACGCCTCCAAAGCTCCTAGCAATCATCCACCGCATCCGCCAGTCGTCACAGATACCCATTGTTCTCTACGTCTATTTTAATCTGCTTCACAAGTGCGGACTGCGTGAGTTCATCATCAAAGCCGCAGAGTCGGGCGTCGATGGATTGCTGGTGCTCGATCTGCCCCCCGAAGAATCCGGCGATTACGAAGCCATGATGAGTGCCGCCGGTATTTGCCCCATCTATCTGGTGGCACCCACAACTCCCGAGGATCGAGTCGCCAAGATCGTTCGGCGCGGAGGTGGATTTGTGTATTACATCTCCCGCGAGGGCGTCACGGGCATGCAGGCCAAAATTGCGGAAAACATCGCCTCTATGACCGCCCTCATCCGCGCCCACACACCTCTGCCAATCGCTGTGGGCTTTGGTATCTCCAACCCCGATCAAGCTCGGGCTGTCGCCCGCTATGCTGAAGCGATTGTGGTCGGCAGCGCTATTGTGAATCAAATTGCCGAACACGGAAAACACCCCGATCTCGTCCGGGTCGTTGCGGAATTTGTAGCCTCCCTGGTCCGGGCTTCCAAATCCGTTTAACCACCATGAAAGCGGCATTGCCCAAGACTTCCAGACCGAAGGGTCTAGCCCGGAAAGACCGGTTCGTCATCATCATGGCGGGCGGGAAAGGAGAACGCTTCTGGCCAGTCAGCCGGGAGAAAACCCCAAAGCAACTGATCACATTGCTGGGGAACCAATCTTTCCTGCAACAGGCTGTGGGAAGGGTTTCGCCGATCGTGCCCAGTGATAATATTTTCATCGTCACGAATCAAGTCCAGGCCGCCGAAGTCCGGCGCCAGCTACCCCAGATCCCAAGGTTCAACGTGGTCGCCGAACCGTGCGGACGCGACACCTGTGCCGCCGTCGCCCTCGGAGCTGCCTTGGTCGGAGCCCGGTCCTCCAGAGGAGTCATGGCGGTGCTCCCGTCCGATCATGTCATCCCGGACGAAAGAACGTTCCAGGGAGTCCTCCTGGATTCACTCAACCTCGCGGCTCTTGAAGAGGTCATTGTGACCATCGGCATCAACCCCACCGAACCCGCCACCGGCTACGGGTATATCAAATGTGGGGGGCTTTTGCGGCAGATTTCCGGCGTGAAACCTGCCAAAACCATTTTTTATAAAGGCGAGAAGTTTGTCGAGAAACCCCCGATTGAAAAGGCAGTGGAATATCTCGCGAGCGGCCATTACCGGTGGAACGCCGGAATGTTCATCTGGTCGCACGCGACCCTGACCGAAGGCCTGCGGCAACATCGGCCTGAAATGCACGCTGCCTCCCTACGCTGGATGGCGGTTGCGAAGAGCCCCGCCAAACTAGCCAGGATTCTCAGGGCCGAGTATCCCGGCGTGGCAAAACTCTCCATTGACTACGCCTTGCTCGAGCACGCGAAAAATGTGGTGGTGGCCGATGGAGCCTTTGCCTGGGATGACCTGGGTGCCTGGAACGCCCTCGCCCGACATCTGCCGCCCGATGCCCAAGGCAATTGTGTCGCCGGCGATTTCATCCACATCGACGCCGCACGCAACATCATCTTCGATGCCCGCACCAGGAACAGGACCCCGATCACGGTGGTCGGACTGAGTGATATCATTTTTGTCCATACCGACGACGCGATCCTTTTAGCGCACAAGGCCGAGTCTCACAAAATCAAGGATCTGGTGAAAGCACTCGCCGCCGATGCGCGATTCAAAGGTCTGGTCTGAACCCGACGGCCCAAGGCGGAACTCCGAACTTCGAGATTTGCTCAACCCATTGATCCTAAAAACCGCGATTGGAATGGCCACAAAAGAGCACAAAGAACGCAAAGAGAAGGGCTTCATGGGTTAATGCCAACGAAGAGTGGCTCACCCAACGAGTGAATGATGAAGTCGAGAGATTCATTTCAGAACTCATTAACTCTGTGTTCTTCGCGTTCTTTCGCGGCTAAATCAAATGCTGGATTTAGGTTGATATCAGCGGCTCGCCGGGGGGGATTTTCGATTGGCCGATGTCGCAGGAAATGGGGTGAAAGGGATCGTCGCCTGACCTGCATGTCATCTGGGCCCCGCGATCCTCCAGCCTGGTCCTGCTGTTTCCGGCGACAACGGAGAACTCTTGATCCGATTGACGTCATTCATGAACCAGATGCCGTAATTGCCGGCGGTGTGTTGGAACAGAAAATCCGGTTTCCTGTCGTTGTTGAAGTCACCTGTGCCCGCAAGACTCCAGCCGGCCCCGGGATCGCTCGGCTGCAAAAGGCTGGCCTTGATCAAATCCAACCCGTTCATCGTCCATACCGCGACCGGCCGGCTGAGTCCGCCCTCCCGTTGGAAAACCAGATCCATCCGCCCATCGCCGTTCACATCCGCATTGCCCACCAACCGCCACGCTAGATCGATCTGGCCAATCCCATTCAACGGGGCCTCGGGCCGAAACCTGGCACGTCCGATCACCGTCGTCCCACGACAGAAAGCCACCGACAGCACCCCGTCAACCCCCTGGCCAATCACATCGGGCCACCCATCAAAGTTGTAGTCACCCACTCCCACTGCCGTCCATTCTCTATCCACCAGACTCTCCTCTACAATCGTCAACTCGGCCAACTGAATTCCGTCCATCACCCACACGACCAAGCGCCCCGCGTCAGGTCCAGCCCTTTGTTGTAACAACAGGTCCGGCTTCTGGTCGCGGTTAAAGTCGCCCACACCCACAAGCCTCTGGTCAGGGTTTTGGCTGGTGTTCGGGATGAAAGAACTCGCGTTCACAACCGCCTCACCGTTCATGAACCAGGCTGCCAAGAATCCCTCTTGGTTTTGTAACAACAAATCGGCGTTTCCATCTCCGTTAAAATCCAAGGGCTTTTTCTGCTCAAAAGGAAACGAGCGTGAATCGGTGGGATCTGTCCGTGCAACGAATTCCTGCGAATTGGAATACCCGTCCCCGTCTGGATCGACCTGGGCCGACACGCGAGGGTCTGTCACATATCCAGGCCCGAAAAATCCCTCGCGCCACGCCGGAAGAATCCCGTCGTTGACCGCATAAACCCTCTGAAACCGCCTCTCCTCAACCAAAGAACGCGGGAGTCCATCGATAAATGCCCGCGCTTTCACGATGGTTCCCGTGTCGAACACGAGCGGTCTGATGTAAATGCGCGACTGCGCCGTCGGGTCTGTTCCATCGAGCGTCAACCGCACCTCGGCCTCCGGCAGATCGACTGCGATGACCCATTCCACCTGGTTGGTGAACAATCCGGATGGAGGTGTCGCCTCCAGCATGGCTCGCGGCACCATTTCCAGCACGCGCAGCCGATTGTTGAGCGTATCCGCAATCAACAACCTCGCCGCATCCAACGAGATGACATCACCGAGAACACTGGAAAAAGCACAAACCTCAACAGGCCCGTCGCGAAACCCTGTCGTGGGTGAAAAGCTCCACGCCTCGGCGCCGCTCGCGTCGAAGCGCGTGATCGTATTTCGCCCATCGGCACCAGGCAACGCGTGCACCGCGTAAAGGGCTCCAGCCCATGATGCCTTCACCTGCTGCACATAACCAAGACCAGTCGCGACGGTCACCACGGTCCCTTCCCGTGAAACTCTCCGAAGCGCGCCATTCACCCAGTCTCCGACAATCAAGCTCCCATCCTCTGAAAAAGCCACTCCGGTAGGACCGTTGAACAGCGCCGAATACCGGACTCCGTCCCGAAAGCCAGCCAGGCTCCCAGCCAAGGTTTTCACGACGCCCGCAGCGCTGATTTGTCGGATCCGATGGTTGCCAAAGTCCGCGACGTAAAGGTTCTCCTCCGCATCCATGGCCAGACCGATCGGCGAGTGGAACCGAGCATTCAACGCCGGACCATCCCTCAGCCCCGCGCCTGAGCCGGCAAAGGTCGTCACCACCCCGTTTGCCCCGATCTTCCGGATGCGATGGTTCAAGCGATCGGCCACAAACACGTTGCCGCGCTTGTCGAACGCGAACCCCGACGGCCCCCGGAACCTGGCCACTGCCCCAGCACCATCCGCATATCCAGGCTGCGAATGCCCCGCGACGGTCGTCACAAGCCCGGAGACGGGATCGAACCGCCGAATCCGATGCGCCCCAACTCCCGCTACGTAAGGACCTAGAATCACGGACTCCGCGATCCAAACCCGCCCAGATGGATCCACCGCCAAGGAGGAAGGTTGATGAAACAAAGCGTTCGTCACAGCCCCATCCCGCCATCCCGATTTGGATCCCGACAAAGTGCTGGCCCGAACCGGGTCATAGATCTTGGGGGCGCGCGCGCCGCCCTGAACAGCCCCCCCCGCCAGGCTCGGCAGGAGCGAGAGGGAAAAAAGGAACACCCAGATCCTGCTTTCCATGAACCATTTCTGTAAACACCATCGCATGGCTTTCATCAAATCTCAAAAACGACAGAAACGCGAGCACACGTACGCACATCACTCTAAAACGACCCCCTTGATGTACAAATGAACGGCGATACCAACGAGCCCAAACGCCGACCCGATTCGCCGCCTCAGTAGGCACGACGTTCCCTCTTCGATCCGTGTTCATCCGCAGTTCCCCCTTCCTCATCAGCCGGAATGGTGGGCGCGACAGGACTTGAGCCTGTATTGGAGGGGTCTGTTTCTTGCTTCATGTTGCCTTTCTGTGTCACTACCTGCATGTAGATATACACATAACAAGCAACGATAGCAAGGGTTTAAGTGTATCTACTTGCAACCAGAGGAAAGAAAACATGTGTCTGGTTGTGTCGGGATGAAATGATGTGTCCAAACTGTGTCTGGCTCGTTTCGATGTGAAGATCTGTGCCAAGTTGTGTCTGGTTCGCCCCCAGGCCAGCGCCGGACGGTGGCGAGGGTGAAGACGTGGTTGGTCAGTTGGAACGTCGTGGCGGCCTTTGCCGTCTTCATTGCTGGCAGTCGTGGAAGCCCGTCAGGAAGGACGTTGGCCCCAGCCTTCCGTGGAACACCACCGCCCCCCGGCGTCAGGCTGAATCCGGTTGCCGTCAAGGTGGACACGCTGAAGTCTTTGCAAGTCCGCCCTGCGGTCAGGCCGGACGCTGGCCGTGGTTATTGTGGCCCGAAGGGAACAATCCTTTTTTTCCTGGCCATGGCCACAGGGCGAAGGCGGTCTCCCCTTTCGGCCCGGCCTCGTTTATAGATACCCTCTGTGCAAGAATTTGGAAAATATTCCGCATGCTGGATCATGGGGCATCATGCCTTAAAATGCTTCCGCAAAATTTCCAGACCTTCACCATGACGGGACTTGAACAGGAGGTTTCAGCATTGCGTCTACCACCCCGGACGGGTAGCAGGTCTTTGCTCCGCGACTCCAATTTCCCATGAATCGAATTCTCATCCTTG
>CAMBEJ010000147.1 GCA_945865375.1 Akkermansia muciniphila
TGACTCCAAAGCGACGCGCCCGCTCGTGTCCGCGCAAGATACGCCAACCCGTGAGCAGTTGGCCGCGCCTGATGAAAAACACTTACAAATCGGGCCCTCCCGAATGTGAACTATCCGCCATCACAGCGTGAATTACTTAACGGCATTGAGCCTAGGCGGAAGGGCCTGGCAGATCTGACATTTTGGCGATAGTTGTGACGTTGTTCGGGAACGCGCCAACCTGATTTTCTAGGGAATCGGCCCGGTGTTGAGGACTGGCGGTCGGAATCGTAGTGTTCTGACGGAGAAGTCGTCCGCCCGATTCCGCACCTACTTTTGAAGCGGAATACTGGAAGAACCGTGCGCCTAAAACGACAGGGGCTTGGGCAGGGTGCAGGAAAGTGGAGAAATTATCGCCAAAATGTCAGTTATACGTTCCTGAGGAGTTGACGAGATTTGCAAAGCACGTCTTGACACGCAACCATGAACTGAAGCGCGTCACATTCGGTCCGCGTGAGAATGTCGAGTTCGCCCTTGATCAAAGTCGTGAGTACAAGAAACCAGGCACTCTTATCAATGATCGCACCAGCGCTACCGCGCGTGCGCTTCCAAAACATCGGTTAACATTTTGAGTGGCTGCCGACGGAACATTACTGCGACAGGTCTCGTATCAAACTTTCTGCGAGATGAGCAAGGGCCGAATTTACTTTATGCTATTTGACTTCGTAATGGTCGGTCTGCTTCCGGTAGCATGGCGTTTTCTCCGAAAGGCCCGGTAAATGGGAGCAAGAATTGCATCAATAATAATCTCGACGGTTGTTTTGGCGATTAAATTGCCAACACCTGTCCGCTCCGCTGCTTCACATACGGAACTGCTCGCGGCAAGCGATAAGCAACTTGACCTCGTCTTCAAAGCTTCGGCGGGATGGAGCACCGTCAGTCGGTGGCTCATTGAATATGAATGAAGACCTTCGCTCCTAATATTCCTGTGATGCGCCTCTGGGATCATAGCTTGCTTTGCAATAGGTTGACTCCATTGCTGTCGCTCTTGGTTCCACTTTGTTTCGTTCTATTAATGATCTCCGCGGCTCCGCTCGGGACCGCTCTGGAGTTTGGCACCGATGAGGGCTACGAGTTGATGAAAGGGTTTCTGCTCAGCTGCGGTTTTGCTCTTTATGAGGAAATCTGGAGCGACCAGCCTCCGCTTCATACGGCGCTACTGGCTTTCCTATTCAGACTATTCGGGCCGTCTGTGCTGGCGGCGAGGCTCTTGTCGGTGGCATTCGCAGCCTTGGCGCTGTGGAGCTTTTATGAGCTGATCCGGTCGCGCTCCGGAATCATTGCCGCTTGGATAGGAGCGGTTCTGCTGGCGCTTTCACCGCATTTCTTGCAACTGAGCGTCTCCGCCATGATCGTGCTGCCGGCCATGGCTCTGGGATTGTTTTCCGTATGGATTCTGTTTCAATATCGCCCTGAGTTGGGGCGATGGCTTCTCTTCTGTTCCGGCCTCACCATGGGACTGGCGCTCCAAATCAAATTAACAGCAGTATTGTTTATTCCCGCGCTGGTAATTGAGCTTTTTCTGATGCACCGGCGCGCCGGCGAGGCCCAGCGGGTGGCCTGGCATCCTTTTGCACGGTCCGTCCTGGTGTGGAACGTCGGAGTCGCACTGGGATTCGGCTGTCTCTGGGCGCTTTTCCCTGCAGCCAATGCTGATTTTCTCCTGGGAACCCATTTCTCGGAACAAACCCGAACCGCCTTCGAGGCCGACGGTTCTTTCCGCCAATTTCACGAGGCGCTCTGGTATGACTTGGGTGCCTCCGCAGCAGCCATCGCCGGGCTAGGCTGGATCTTGTTACGGCGCTTCTGGAAGCTGCTTTTCCCCGCCGTTCTTTTGATAACGGTCTATGTGTTCCATTGCTTTCACCGGCCCTATTGGTATTTTCATTATCTCCACTTTGCGATTCCGCTGGCTTGGCTTTCGGCAATCGCTCTCAAAGAGATCTTTTTATATTTCTTGAATGCAGATCTAAGCAAATTTGTGCGACCTCCATTTTCGGCGACGCTGGTTTATCTTCTTTGGGCCGGCCTGGCAGCGCTGCTTCTTTCCGACCTGCGTCAGAAGGCATCACAAACCTGGACAGCCATCACCGCTGTTCCGCTCGTGAATCAAGACCCGCTGGTCAAGGAGCTTCGCCGGCACTCCCATCAGGCACACTGGGTCGTGGTGGATCGCAGCATTCATGCTTTCCATGCCGGAATCCCCGTTCCACCGCCGCTGGCTGTGGTGTCGCAGAAGCGTGTCCGGTCAGGCCGGTTTACTCCAAAAGACTTGCTGGCGACGATCATTCAGTACAAGCCGGAACTTGTTGCCTTGCAGTGGCAAGACAGGGTTGACGAAGAATTGATCGCATATTTGTCTTGCGAGTATGTGCCATGCCCTGGGAGCGACCTGCCCTACTTGCTGGTGAGAAGGGATATGGTGGCGCTGGCATTGGTGGTGCAAAACTTGGTTCGGCCCCGCGTATCGGCATCCGGCATGGCTGCCGCCAAAGTGCCCGCCTCGCCATGAAGGTGGTCGTTGTCATTCCGGTCTATAACGAAGAGGCCCGGCTGAGCCGCTGCGTGCTGCGGTTACAGGAGTTCCTGAAGCGGCAAGGCCGCTTTGAGTGCGAGGTGGTGATCGCCAACAATGGCTCGACGGACCAGACGCAGGCGGTGGCAGAGCAGTTGAGCCGGGAATATCGCGACGTGCGCGCGCTCTGGATACCGGACAAGGGACGGGGCGGCGCCGTCAAACAGGCGTGGCTGGCGAGCGCGGCGGACATCCTCAGCTACATGGACGTGGACCTGGCTACAGACCTGGCGGCCTTTCCCGCCCTGGTGGAGGCGGTGGCGGAGCGGGGGTTCGACCTGGCGGTGGGGTCGCGGCTGCTGCCGGCTTCGCGCACGCGGCGCGGCTGGAGGCGGGAGTTGATTTCGCGGTGCTACATTAGACTGGTGAAGGTGTTCTTCCCAGTGCGTTTCTCCGACGCTCAATGCGGGTTCAAAGCCATCACGCGGCAGGTGGCAGGTGAGCTGCTGCCGCTGGTGGAGGACAGCGGCTGGTTTTTTGACACGGAACTACTGGTGTTGGCGGAGCACTTCGGCTATCGCATTTGCGATATGCCGGTGGTGTGGACCGATAATCCGGATAGCCGCGTGCGCATCGCGTCCACTGCATGGGCCGACTTCAAAGGTCTGCTGCGGGTTCGCCGTAATCTAAAGCGGGTTCGGAGTGGCCCTGGCGCGCGGCCTGCCATGGTCGGACGGAAGGTCACATGAACACCGCCGTTTTTGCCAGACCCCTGCGCACTGTCGCGCGGCAGCCGTTGGTTCACTGGTTGGTTGGGTTCAAGGCAACATATTTGGCGGCCGTGCTTGCCGGAGTGTGTCTGTGGAACGACTTCGATGAGGGGAAGTTCTACGGAGTGATGGCCCGCTGGCCGCGCGAGGGTGGTCCCGTCTTTGCCAGCCACTTCGCCACGTGGGACGCGGCCCACTACTTGTACCTGAGTGAAGTCGGCTATCACACCGGCGTTCCTTCCTGCGCCTTCTACCCACTGTGGCCATTGCTAGTCCGCAGGTTCGCGCCGCTGGTCGGCGGGAGTCACGTGCTGGCGGGCGTGCTGTTGGCGAACGCCTTTTCTCTGGCGGCGTGGGTATTGTTCCATGGGCTGGTGGCGCGGCGCTGGGGAGAATCGGCGGCGAATTGGGCCTTGATCTTCCTGATTGCGTTTCCCGGCGCGTTGTTTTTTCAGTTCAACTACACCGAGAGCCCGTTCCTGCTGCTGGTGCTGCTGTTGTGGTGGGGTCTGGAAGAACAGCGCCACGGATGGGCCTGGCTGGCGGCGAGTCTGCTGCCGCTGTCACGGGGCGTGGGCGTGTTTGCCGTGCTGCCCATCGCTTGGTACGCGCTGAAGCCGGCCGCACCGTGGCTCAAGGCGAAAATGGCACAGGCATCGTGGCAGTCGGGGGCAGGCTGGATGCCCGCGCTGCTCTGGGCGCGATCCTGCCGCGCTGGAGCCGGTGAAGTTCCAGGTTCGGATGCGGCGCCTTCCGTCACTCTTCCGCTTCGCGAAGTGGCTGGGCGGGCATGGCTGCTGGCCGCGCCGCTGCTGGGCTGGGCGGCCTACCTCGTTTTGATGGGCAGTTGGACGGGCAACCCGTTCGAGGGGTTCGAGGCGCAGAAGTACTGGGGTGTGCATTCGATCGGCAACCTGTGGAATGTGCCGAAGTTCGTCCTGGGCTTTTTCACGCCCACGGAGTGGCATGCGTTCAGGGGATCGGTGCTGGACCGGTGCGCTTTCTTGCTGCTGTTGTATTGCCTGCCGGTGATGTGGCGGATGGACAAGGGGCTGCTGGTGTGGGCCTGCGTGCTGGGGATTCTGCCGGCCATGAGCGGCACGTTCACGTCTTTCACGAGGTTTGCATCGTGTGCGTTCCCAATGTTCATTGCTCTAGGCGTGTTCCTGGGGCGGCGCGAGTGGCGCTGCCCCCGTTACGCGCTGCTGACGGTCTTTGTGACGCTGCACGTCGTGTTGGCATGGAGGTTTGTCAATTTCCGGTGGGCGGGGTGACCCGAATGACGAATGACGAAGCTGGCGGTCGAATCGAGGATGAATTATGAAGACTCAATGCCGGGTAGATGTTGCGGAAGGCAGGTCCATCGCCTTCACGCTGATTGAATTGCTGGTGGTGATCGCGATCATTGCGATCCTGGCGGGCCTGCTGTTGCCGGCGCTGTCGGCGGCCAAGGCGCGGGCACAGCGTACCGTGTGTCTGTCGAACTTGAAGCAGTTCGGCGTGGCGTTTCAACTTTACGCAGGGGACCATAATGACGCCGTGTTGCCGAACAGAGGCGGCGAGAACGTTTCGCTGGGCGAGACCTGGGTGGAAGGCTGGCTGGGCGTGCCAGGACCGGATTGCACCAACACGCTTTATCTTCAACGCAGCCTGGTGGGACCGTATCTGGGCGGGAAGACGAAGCTGTGGCGCTGCCCGGCGGCCAAAAACCCGACGGTGGTGGGCATTACCCTGCCGCGCGTGCGGACGGTGTCACTGAACTGCTTCATGAGCCCCCCGTTGAACCCGCCTGGCGTCACTGTCTTTCGGCGGCTGAGTGAAATCACACGGCCCTCGCCGTCGGAGGCGCTGGTGTTTATCGATGAACGCATCGACACGATCAACGATGGCTCGTTTGGGATGCAGTGGGATTTTTCCGAGAATCGTCCCGAAGGCTGGGTACTTCGGGACAAACCGGCCATTATGCACCGGCGCGGCAGCACCCTGGCGTATGCTGACGGCCACGCGGACGTCCACCGTTGGCAGGATGCGCGCACGCTGTCGGCGCCGCGCGATGATGCGCCCATGCCCGGAAATCGAGACGTGCTTTGGCTGCAACAGCACGCCACCTTGCGTGAATGATGAGAGCGCTAATCCTCACTCTGACGAAAGAGCCGCGAGTCAGGCAGTTCGTCAAATTCTGCCTGGTGGGTGGCAGTGGGGTTGTGGTGGACATGGCAGTGCTGCATTTCCTGGCGGACGCCAGGTGGTGCGGCTGGAACGTCAGCCTCAGCAAGTTGTGCTCCGCGCAGGCCGCCATGCTCAACAATTTCCTTTGGAACGAGCTCTGGACATTTCGAAACTCCAGCGGCAACCGGAAGTTGCATCCAGGTGTAGTGCGGCGTTTGTGGCGGTTCCACGCGATCTGCGGCATCGGGATCGGGCTGGCCGTGCTCATTATGCACCTGTTTTACACGTGGTTGGCGTTTAATCTATACGTGGCCAACTTGCTGGCGATTCTGCTGGTAACTCTCTGGAACTTCTGGATATTCGATATGGCGCGTTTGGATTTTCGGCGAAGGTGTGTTTTGATGGTCTTAAAATGAGGTTTTTCGCGAAAATCGGGCTAAGTCCGACAGGCTGCTAGCCGGCAAGATGCCGGCGCTCCCAGGGAACGGTTCATGGGACGTTCCAAACCACCGGCGTGGCGATAACGTTCTGCTCTCGTTTCGAACGAGGGCAGGACTTCATTTCAGTGGAGCCCATTTGGCGTGCTTATAGCGCTGGTAAACCCATTGGAAGTCACGGTTCTTGTTGTTGCCCCCTGACCAATTAAAACTCGACGTGCCGTTGGCGGAAGCGGTCGCAGCTTTGAGGGTCGTGCTCTCGAGCCATTTATGGGCTTCGGCATGCCCGTCCGCGAAACCGAGCGTGCTGGTGCTCCCGTGGAAAATGGCGAACGGATCCACCCAGCCTGCGCCGGGATCCACGTCGATCACCCATGTTCCCAGGTTGTAGTTGCGTGGGTCCGCCTCTTCCAGGAACACCATGGCCTCGGTGGGCCCCAGCACGGCGGTCATTTTCTTGTACGGCGTTTGCGCCCCGCCCTGCCAGTCCACGATCCCGTTCATCCCATTCGCTTTCGAGTAACTGTCGTAAGCCCAGCCGCGTCCGGGCTTGAGCCGTTTGGTGCGCAGATCTCCCGGGCAGTGATACCCGGCCGTGGCGGAGGCGTATCGGAATAAAGGCCCCGCCTTCAAACCTTCCTCGATCCTTGCCTGCGAGTCCGCGATGCTCATCCCGACGGAAAGATCCGTGAATGCCCCGTTCCGCATGGGACCTTTCCAATAGCCGCCACCCGCATTCCCATCTGTCGGCACCATGACGTCGTCGTTGTCATCCGCGTACATCACAAACGCGAGAGCCAGTTGCTTCTGATTGTT
The DNA here is from genome assembly GCA_945865375.1 of Akkermansia muciniphila. Taxonomy (GTDB): domain Bacteria; phylum Verrucomicrobiota; class Verrucomicrobiia; order Limisphaerales; family F1-80-MAGS106; genus F1-80-MAGS106. The sequence goes on from CAMBEJ010000147.1 coordinate 6,747, forward strand.
GAGGCACGCGGCACCAGTGGCTTTGAGCTTCGCCCGAGACAATGCTGGCAGAAGCATGCCGGCAAGAATCGCGATGATGGCGATGACCACCAGCAACTCAATGAGTGTAAAACCGCGCCTGTCTGGCGGGTTGGATGGGTTGGATGGGTTGGATCGCTGAAAGGTTGTGTCCATGATTTGGAAAGGAAGCATTTCGAGTGATGTCTGCTTTGATTGTGGGTTAAGGTGAGGGTCGATCGCCTTAGCCTAATCATTGGACTCGGTTCGGTCAAGGCGGGGTCCTTTCTTCAATTGTGCCACCGTGCATTCACAAGTTGTCCGTGGAAAAACACCAAGGGAACAAAAAAGAGGGGCCGCCTGAACGCGGCCGTCGGGGACGGCCGCCCACAAGACCGGAATGGTTGGCCGTCCTGTGGTTGGTCGTCCTGTGGGCGGTCGTCCTGTGGGCGGTCGTCCTGTGGGCGGCCGTCCCCGACGGCCGCTATCCCCGGTCGCTGGCGGCCGCTCGAGTCAGCGACGACCGCAGCGTAGAATCTGCAGCCACCGACCACTTGTAAAGACACCCCTCGTGCCAACGGAAGTGGGGCGCGTGCCTTGGTTGTTGGATTGCCGCGTCACCTCGTCACAGAGTGGCCAATCTCCCCTGCGTTTCGGCTCCCTCATAAGGGGACCCATTTTTTCGTTCGATCGCTTTTCAACACCGCCTCGCACAGTTTGACTTCATGGTGCCCGTCTTCGGCTGTTGCAAACAGCACCGGTTTTTTCTGATCACTGGCGATCTGTTCGTACACGGCGCGGCAATGCATTTTGTGGCTGTCTGGAAAACCTTCCGCATGCCCGCCTGGATAGTCAGTGAACCCCGCCACATCGTCGCTGAACCCGGCGGTGGCTCGCTGCAAAATCTGGTTCGGCTCGTCGCGCCTTCCCACGATGATTTCGTTGGGTTGCTGCAAGTCCCAACGGACGCTGCCCTGCGTTCCATAAATCCCGATGTGAAGACTGCACTTCCAGCCCGCTGCCACTTGCGATATGGACGCGTTGGCATGCACGCCATTCGCGTGCCCATGAGCCGACTTCCCGAACCGCATCAGGAGGCTCGCAAAGTCTTCTGTGTCCACCTTGTAACCCACTTGCTCAGACGGAGAGCCAGTCTGGAACGTCTTGACCTCGCCTTGTGGTCGAAACCGTTTTTTGTGAAATGTTTCCAAGGTCGCAAAAATCGACTCCACACGGGCGCCCAGAATGAACGACACGGCATCGATCCAGTGGGTTCCAATGTCGCCCACGGCGCGCAGTTTTCCGCCTTCACTCGCCATCAATCGCCAGTTGTAGTCGGTGTCTTTCAAGAGCCAATCCTGGAAAAAATGACCTTGCACGTGGATGATTTGTCCCAGGTCGCCACGGGCTGCCATCGCCCGCATTTGGAGCACGGCCGGAAAAAAACGGCACATGTAGTTGACGGCGAAAACAGGGGAGCTTGCGCCGCTTTTCTGGATCAATTTGACGATGCGCGCGGTCTCCTTGGACGTCATCCCAAGAGGCTTCTCGCACACCACATGTTTGCCCGCCGACAAAGCGGCCAGAGACTGCTCCACATGGGCTTTGTTTGGAGAGGTGATATGAACCACATCCACGTTAGGGGAACGAAGCATCGCCTTGTAATCGTAGTCGCCGTAAACTTCGGGGATACCCCACTTTTCAGCGAGGGCTCGCGCGCCCTTGGTTGACCCGCAAACAGCCGTCACCTGGACTCCCAGACGCTTCAGGGCTTCGATATGCACGGGCCCGATGAAACCGGTCCCGATCACACCCGCGCGAATCTGATGCAGTGGCTTGCTCATGCGCCGATTTCAACAGCTCTGACGGGTCGGTGACAACTCAATAAGTTTAAGAATAGGAGGAGGGATTTGCAGGAATTCGTGGCAAGGGGTTGTGAATGTTGATAGATTCGAGCTATGAAAACACTGCACGCCGTCGTCCTTTGCGTGGGAATACTGTGCGCGAGAGCTTATGGGCAGCCCTTGCTGAGCACACAACCCAAGCCACAGCCACAGCCGCCACAGAAGACCGGGCCGGGCTCCCCAAGCCAGCCCCAGGCCAAGCCGCTTGACTCCCTTGCAAGAGCCAAGGCTTTGTTCGACATGGGAAACCCAAAGCAGGCCCTGGCCATTCTGGATAGGACTCTCGATGGAGATTCCAAAAACATCCAGGCTCGTGCCATGCGCGCTGGCATCCGAGAATCCATCGGGCTGGGCGAACTTGCGAGGCAGGATTACGACGTCATTTTAATGGGGCATCCCAAAGACGCCCGGGCGCTCCACCAAAGAGGCTGGCTCCAGCTCACGCTGGGGAACCCGGTGGCTTCGGTGGCTGACTTCGACCGCGCACTTGAGCTGAACCCAGGCCAGCGCCCTCACCATTGGCAGCGTGGTATTGCCTGTTATTACGCGGAGAAATACGAGGAGGGACGCAAGCAGTTCGAACTCCACCAGACAGTGAATTCACAGGATGTCGAGAACGCGGTCTGGCACTTCTTGTGTGTGTCCAAGCTGGAAGGGGTTGAAAAGGCTCGCCATTTGTTGATCCAAATCACTGGAGACCCTCGCGTCCCTCTCAAGGAAGTCCAAGCCCTTTTTGCTGGCAAAGGAACGGAGGAAGCGGTCCTTAATGCGGCCAAAAGCCCCGGCCAAACCGATGCCAAAGCACCCTTGTTTTACGCGCACCTCTACCTCGCGCTTTACTACGAAGCCATCGGAAAACCGGATAAATCCCGCGAACACATGCTGCTCGCCGCAACCGACTTCTCACTCTCCGGCCCCATGGGTGACGTCGCACGTGCCCACCGTCTGCTGCGGGAGAAGAAGCGCTGACCCATCAAACCGCACAGCCACCACCCACTGCCCAGCAAGGAACCCATTGGCCTCTGGTAAATTTCTTTCCCTTTATGAATGACCGTGGCTAAATGCCGTCCATCATTAGTCTCTCCAAAATGGAAATGAAACTGCGACCTTATTGGGCCATTCCCCGTGTTGTGCTGGCGGGGCGGGCAGCGCGCGTTTTCCCTGCAGCCTCGGGGGGTCCTGGCTGGATGGCATTGCTTTTGAGCTTCGTCGTGCTCATCGCCGACGCTCAGACGGCAGCGGCGGTCGGCAAGATCGATTTCAATCGCCAGATTCGGCCAATTCTCAGCGAGAACTGTTTCCAGTGCCACGGTTTTGACCCCGCTGAGCGCAAAGGGAAGCTACGGCTCGATATCCGCGAGGAAGCCCTTAAGTCGGCGAAATCCGGTAGAAAAGCGATTGTTCCCGGGCAGCCTGGGCAGAGCGAGCTCATGGCTCGTGTGACTCACCTGGACCCGGATGAGTTGATGCCCCCCGGCAGAACGGGCAAGAAGCTTGCGCTCGAGCAGATTGAATTACTGAGACAGTGGGTGGAGCAGGGGGCACCCTATGCGGCCCATTGGTCCTACACCAAGCCGTTGCGGCCCGAGGTGCCATCCGTACAGAACCCCTCTTGGCCTCGTAACGAGTTGGACCATTTCGTTTTGGCAAGGCTTGAAAGGGAAGCATTTTCTCCGATGCCAGAGGCGGATCGAAGCACGCTGATCCGCCGAGTTGCCCTGGATCTCACGGGGTTGCCGCCCACGCTTGCTGAGGTTGACGATTTTTTGTCGGACGCCAATCCGGACGCTTACGGGAGGCTGGTGGATCGGTTTTTGCAGAAAGACAGTTATGGAGAGCACTGGGCGCAGCTCTGGTTGGATCTGTCGCGCTACGCGGATTCCGCGGGGTACGCCGATGATCCGTTGAGATCGATCTGGGGGTTTCGAGATTATGTGATCGATGCTTTTAACAACAACAAGCCGTTCGATCAGTTCACCCTTGAGCAGATTGCTGGAGATCTCCTTCCCGAACCGAGTGAAGAGCAGTTGATCGCGACGGCCTTTCATCGCAACACGATGACCAACAGTGAAGGAGGCACCAATGATGAAGAATTCCGGAATGCTGCGGTCGTCGATCGGGTGAACACCACGCTCGCGGTCTGGATGGGGACATCGATAGCCTGCGCCCAGTGCCACAACCATAAGTACGACCCCATTTCGCAGGAGGAATACTTTCGTTTCTTTGCCTTTCTCAACAACACCGAGGATGCGGACCGCTTTGATGAGACGCCGGTTCTTCCTTTTTTTACTCCGGTTCAAAAGCAACGGCGAAAGCAGTTGGATGAGGAGATTGCAAAGTTAAATCAGATGTTGAGCACACCGACGCCCGAGCTGCTGGCGCAGAGGGCGGCATGGGAACACAGTTTCCCTTCGCCGATTTCGTGGCAGGGGATCAAACCTTCCCAGGCGAAGTATGCGCGTGAAGCCGTTCTCACAGCGCAGGAGGACGGACAGGTGGTGCATAAAGGCCAGGTCGTGGACACGTATACCGTCGAACTGCCGCTCAGCGGAAAACAGATCAGCGCGCTGCGCGTTGAGGTCCTTCCTCATCAAAACCAAGCGCGTTCAGGGGAGGGATCGGCGGTGGCGGCTAGGACCATGATCTCGCGATTTTCCGCGATTTTGACGCCTTCCGCAGCACAGAGCATCGGAGGGCGGTTCGTGCGTGTGGAATTGCCGGGCAAGGACAAGATTTTGTCCTTGGCTGAGGTTCAGGTGTTTGGCACCCAGGATAACATGGCCTCCAAAGGTGAGGCATCCCAGAGCAGCACGGACTCCGATGGCCCCGCCAAACTGGCGATCGATGGCAACACCGACGGTCATTTCACCAACGCGCGTTCGACCACGCACACAAAAATCTCGGAAAACCCTTGGTGGGAGCTGGATCTTAAATCCCATCAAGACATCCGGCGTATTGCGATTTGGAATCGAACCGATTCCGAGACCTCCAAGCGCCTCAGCGATTTCCGAGTTCTCGTGCTCAATGAAAAGCGGGAAGTGCTTTGGGAGAGAAAAATCAAGGGCCCACCCATGCCTCGCGCTGAATGGGCGGTCGATGCGTCGCGCTCACTCCTGTTCACGTCGGCTTTCGGGGATGAGAGTGGGGCTGGATCCGATGCCAGTGCGGTTTTCAGCGAAGCTGCCGAGCCGAACAAGAACGGGTGGGTGGTTCCCACATCGGCTGGGAAGACCCACTCGCTGACGGTCCTAACTGACCGGACGGAGACCTATGCCGAAGGGGCAAAATTGACGGTGACATTTCGAGTTGTCGGCGACGGGGAACCGCCTCGATTGATGTCTTTCAAGCTGCTGGCTGCTTCGGAAGAGCGGCTGACTCCTTTCGCCAAAACGCCCGGGAACATAGTGCGTATTTTATCGGCCTCCGCTGGGGCGGGCAATGCGGCTGACACGAAGGAAGTGACTTCGCATTTTATTCGATTTGTGGCGCCTGAGTTGCAAACGGAGCGTGATCAAGTCGCGGTGGCAAGCGGAGAATTGACCGCGATCAAGCCAAACACGGTTCCGATCCAGCGCGAGTTGGCGGCTGACAAAGGGCGCAAAACTCAGATCCAGTTTCGGGGCAACTATATGAGCCTGGGGAGCGAGGTGACGGAAGGAGTTCCCGCTTCCTTCCACCCCTTGGCCGAAGGGGCGCCGCGCAACCGGCTGACTCTGGCGAAGTGGTTGGTGGATGAAAATAATCCACTCACGGCCAGGGTGGTGGCGAATCGGATCTGGGAGCAACTTTTTGGAATCGGGATTGTGCGCACGAGCGAGGAGTTCGGTTCTCAGGGCGAACAACCGTCCAACCAGGAGTTGTTGGATTGGCTGGCGACGGAGCTGGTTGCCCAGAGGTGGGATTTGAAGCGGTTTGTTAAATTGTTGGTGAGTTCCGCGACTTACAAGCAGACATCCAAAGTGACCTCTGAGTTGTTGGAGCGCGACCCGGACAACCGGCTGCTGGCCCGAGGCCCGCGGTTCCGGATCACGGCGGAAATGGTGCGCGATCAGGCGCTGTTCCTCGGAGGGTTGCTGAGCCCGAAGGTCCATGGTGCCTCCGTCAAACCGCCGAGACCGAATTCTGGATTGAGCGCGGCATTCGGCAGTTCGGTGGATTGGAAAACAAGTGAAGGCGAAGACAGCTTTCGTCGTGGGCTCTACACGGAGTGGCGGCGCACCAGCCCGTATCCCTCCATGTCGACATTCGACGCACCCAACCGTGAGGTTTGCACCCTCCGACGGAACCGCACCAACACACCGCTCCAGGCGCTTGTGACATTGAACGACCCGGTGTATCTTCAGGCCGCCCAGGGATTGGCGAAGCGGATGATCCGGAGCAGCAGTGCCTCGGCGGATCGAATCCGGCACGGCTTCAGACTCTGTCTCTCTCGCGCGCCGCTTGAGTCGGAGACAGCTCGCCTGCTGACGCTCGTTGATGAGGCCATGGCGAGTTATGCGGAGGACTCGCAGAAAGCTGATAAAACCGTCGCCTTTGGGGCGATCTCAAGTGTGGCCGAAAAAGATCCGAAGGAACTCGCAGCTTGGACGACCGTTGCCAATTTGCTTTTGAATTTGGACGAGACGGTGATGAAACGCTGACGAAGACGGAGGGACTAAGCTTATGAATGAAGTTCAAACCGAGCGCTTGCGGCAGATTACCCGGCGCAACTTTCTGCGACAGAGCGGTGGTTTCAGTCTGGGAGCTTTGGCTTTGGGAAATCTGCTCAATGTTCCGAACGGGCTGGCGTCGATGGCCTCGACCAATCCTTTGGCGCCAAAGCGGCCGCATTTCAACCCCAAGGCCAAGCATGTGATTTATCTGCACATGTCGGGCGGGCCGCCGCATCTCGACATCTTCGACTACAAACCCGAGCTCGTGAAGCGGGATGGGCAGCCTTGTCCGGATGAGATCTTGAAGGGCCGCCGGTTTGCCTTCACGGAGGGTGTTCCCAAACTCATGGGCACTCCTAGAAAGTACACCCAGCACGGTCAGGGTGGGATTTGGATGTCGGATGCCGTGCCGAATTTTCACAAAGTGGCGGATGAGATGTGCGTGATCCGTTCCATGACCACGGATCAGTTCAACCATGCTCCAGCGGAACTCCTGCTCTACACGGGGTCCGCGCGCCAGGGACGTCCCTCCATGGGATCCTGGGTGACGTATGGGCTGGGGTCAGAAAATGAAAACCTGCCAGGATTCGTCGTGCTCATCTCCAGCGGAGTGCAACCGAGCGCTGGACAGAGCGGGTGGGGAAGCGGGTTTCTTCCGTCGGTGTTTCAGGGTGTGCAGTGTCGTTCCAAGGGGGATCCGGTCCTCTACGTATCCGACCCCCCTGGAATGGACCGCACTCTCCGACGCCGCACTTTGGATGCCCTGCGTGATTTGAATGAGCTACAGGTCAAGGAAATGGGTCATCCCGAAACCACCACTCGCATTGCCCAGTACGAGCTGGCCTACCGCATGCAGGTCTCCGTCCCTGAGGTCATGGACATTGCGCGAGAGGCCCCGACTACTCTCGAGTCCTATGGAGCCAAGCCGGGTGAAGCCAGCTTTGCAAATAATTGTCTGCTCGCCCGTCGGCTCGTGGAACAAGGCGTGCGTTACGTCCAACTGTTCGACTGGGGCTGGGATTTTCATGGCACAGGCGAAAACGAAGATATTCGAGATGGGTTGACCCGGAAATTCCAGAAAACGGACAAGCCCGTGGCGGCGTTGATCCAGGATCTTAAACAGCGCGGTCTGCTCGATGAAACGTTGATCGTTTGGGGTGGCGAGTTCGGGCGCACTCCATTCCGCGAAGGCCGCACGGCCGGAGGAAAGATCTTGGGACGCGACCATTACCCCGACTGTTTTTCGATCTTTCTGGCCGGGGGCGGGATCAAGGGCGGCATGATGTACGGGGAGACCGATGAGTTGGGCTTCTCCGTGGTGGCTGACAAAGTGCATGTGCATGATCTGCAAGCTACGATCATGCACTCGATCGGGTTTAATCATGAAAAGCTCACCTACCGTTTTCAGGGGAGGGATTATCGACTCACCGACGTGCATGGCGAGGTGGTGAAGAACATTCTGGCATAGCCTTCGAACCTTCAAATGCCTTTTTCCCCCGCTCCCAATCCAGCACTGGGTTTCTTGGCTTGGTGCGGCGCAGCCAAAGTGGCCTCCAATGGTGAGGTTATCGACGCGGAATCATCAATGAATAGGTTCTTCGCTGTTTTGAGTGGAATGCCCCGCTTTCTTAAGGCTTGGAAAGCGCCTTTTGCCCTGGAAGGGTCGGAGATGTTAGCCAGGCGCAAGCGAGTCTACGAGCGCGGCACCTGGTTGGTTTTGGAATTGGATTCACGCCCTGGAAGGGTGATGGAGCAAGGTTCACCAAAAGTCAGATGCATCAATAATCACACGGTTTCCATTCAACAACTCACGATATTGCTCGGGTTCGTTTCTAAGACGAAATCCATCGGCCCTCCGGCCTGCCCGCCGTCCTGTCCACCGTAGCTTCAGCGAAGGCGGAAGCCTTGGCGAAGGAGGGGGCGACTGCCATTGGGGCTGGGATCCAGGGGCGGCACTCGCAGACTCGTTTGCCCCTGGCTAAGCTCCTTCAACCCTCTCGGGTCATCCCAACTCCGAAACCTT
>CAMBEJ010000148.1 GCA_945865375.1 Akkermansia muciniphila
CTCCCGCAAAGCACTATCCTCCCAACCATCCAAAAATAGTATCAAACAGAACTTGAACTCCGACTTCAGAAAAGACTAAAAATAGACCGCAAGGGGTGGGTCAGTTTGAAGTGACCCGAGGTGGGTCAGTTTGATTCGACCGCTGACAGGGTGGAAATCGCTTTCTTGCCAAGAAAGTCGAATATGCTAAGTCCTTACCAGATAAATACTGCGAAGCTCGGTACTCTATCACTGCGATAACACATATTGGAACACTCTCTCTGCCTAGTGAGTTCGAGCTCCAGGTATACTTTCCACCACAGGCACAAACAAAGGAAGAAACACTGAACTATCAGGTTATCGGGAAAGCTACATCAATTGAAGCGCAGGACAAACCAGTTTCTCTTCCTATAATCAGTGGCATCGCTTCAACCTATGATCAGCGGTTCAGGTTCAGGACGGAAGCATACGCAAGTGACGGGGTGAAATATTTCATTACCAACGCGGCTTGGATCGTCGACACTAACGCCTCGATGCTAAAGGGCCTATTTAAACAAGAAAGGTACAATCCACGTTACTTTTATCGGAACACTGTTTGGATCCAGCGGATCTTCATGTTTTCTCTTATAGCATTATGCACATTCCCGGCACTTTACTACATTAAATCACGTGCCGTAACTGGACGCAGTAAAGCGAATAACAAATAGCCAAATAGGAGGTGTTCACGATTAGCACATGAAGTGCAAACAGTCAGTCAGATTGCAATATACGGTTTAACAGTTACAAACCCTAACAAGTTTAAGGAAATATGAAATTGATTAAATTCAGAGCAATGATGAGCGTCACATTGGTGTTGGCTCTCCCTGTTGTGGCGTTGGCCTCATGGGACAAGTGCGTGCTTCCAGATCCGAGCACGATCACTGCATGCGCTGTGGCCTGTACTGCGTGGACCGATCACTGCGAGATATGGGTCTATACGACAGGGGGCAATTGCGGCGGCACGGGACTGGGCTGCACCCCGCGAGTCTGGGCCGCCGCAGTGAGTAAGTTCAAAAGGAAGTGCAACGCGGCGTGCGAATGCCCTACCACTGGAACGCCCATCTACGCTACTTGGTCGGCAAGCTGCTGACGGTGAGGAGTAGGAGGGGGCATCCTCCTCCTACTGGTTTTTCGCTTCTGCTCGCCACTCTGTATTTGTTTTGTTTGATTTCTCAAGACCTCCATTTATCGAGTGACCGGCTGTGGCCTGGCATCAGGAATCTAAGCATGAATCTGCAAAATATCTTCTTGGGCACAGTCGGGACCATCTTACTTAGTACTAGTGCCCTGAAACTTATTGCTGTCCAGCTTTCGCAGGGGCCTCTTGATCAACGGGATTGGATATTGTATTTCCTGACCACGCGTCAATTGCTCTTTTTGGTCTCCTTGGTAGAGCTTGGGGTCGCCTGCTCAATATTCTTCTCCTCGAGCCAGCGAGTCGCCTTACTGTTAACGGCTTGGCTGAATACAGCTTTTCTGGTTTATCGCGTTGGTCTGTGGTTGACCGCCGATTTCAAACCCTGCGATTGTTTAGGCGGGGCCATAAGGTGGGTTGGTCTGTCGAATGTTGCGCTTGGCAACATTTCGAAGATTCTCCTCGGGTATATGTTAGGATTTAGCGTCTGGTTCCTAATGCGCCGTATGCCAGGAAAGGATGCAGTCGCCATATCCGAGAACGGGTTTGGCAGCCCTCCATCAAACATCCAATCCGTCGAACGAGCTTCTTTGTGACCTGATGCTGCGTAGAAAGTAAAGTAGACGTCCGGTGCGTTGCGTGGCGAAGATTGGGAAGCACTTCGTTCCGACTCCGAAGAGCGACCATGGCACCAGGGGTTGGCATCCACACGCCGCGCAAAGTATTTTGTTCGACGGCGCAGCTGAGCGCCACGTAGGTGCAAGCGGCACGTTCAGATCTGTGCGCCCTTCAGTTGAATAATGCAACCAACACACCGGTTAGCAGCTAGTGTCGGTCCATGGTGCGAGCCAAGAGAGAGAGAACTCCGTTGAGATCCAAGAATCCATTCAGTCCGACATGCTGGCTCGCGTTCACATTAGTCGAGCTTCTTGTTGTGATTGCCATCCTGGCGATTCTTGCGAGTTTGTTATTGCCTGGGCTCTCGGCAGCCAAAGGACGAGCATCGTCTGTAACCTGCCTCTCGAACATGAAGCAGTTTGGCTTGGCTTTTCAGCTTTATGCCGATGATCATGAGGATGCGATCTTGCCGAATCGGGATGGACAGGAAATCCCGTTAGGGGAGACCTGGGTGGAAGGTTGGCTTGGTCTACCGGGGCCGGATTGCACGAACATAATGTTCCTGCGCCGGAGTCTGATCGGATCATACATCATCGATCCCAAGGTGTGGCGCTGTCCGGCTAGCAAGGATCCAACGGTGGGTCCCGTCAAGATGCCGCGCTTGCGTACGCTTTCTCTGAATTGTTTCATGGGATCTCCCATTGAGGTCTCTCACGTGAAACCTTTTCGGCGGGTAAGCGACATTATCCGGCCAGCCTCAGCCGAAGCGGTGGTGTTTGTGGAAGAGCGAATTGATACGATCAATGACGGATCGTTCGGAATGCAGTGGGACTTTGACGCTCGGAATCCCGATTCGTGGGTTCTCCGGGATAAACCGGCGATATTGCATCGGGGCGGGGCCAATCTCGCTTATGCGGATGGTCATGTGAGCCTGCGCCGCTGGCAAGACCGCCGGACACTATCCGCTCCACGAGATGACTCTTTGATGCCGGGTAACGTGGATGTGCTGTGGATGCAGGTGCACGGTATTTGGCGGGAACCGAAGTAACTTTGGAGTCGGGAGCGTTGAGCAATCTCGGCAGTTGACTTGTGACCGATTTGAGGATTCAAATCCAAGGAGGAGCCGAGGCTACGTGGCTCTGGTTGCTCGCAGGAGTTGGGAGATTGGAGACTAGGTAGTGGGGATTGCGTGTGTTGGCTGCTACAGATAGATATTTTGAACTAGGTGTCAAAATGAAACAGCCGTCAATCCTTGCGCAAAGCAACCCGGTGATCGCCCTGCAGTATGTGAAATATTGCGTCGTGGGAGGCAGTGGTGTGGTTGTGGACATGCTGGTCCTTCACTTTCTCGCGTCTCCGGCATGGCTCGGTTGGAATTTGACTCTGGGCAAGGTCATCGCGGCCGAGGCGGCGATGTTGAACAATTTCCTATGGAACGATAGGTGGACTTTTCACGCGAAGGGAAGGGACCAAGGCAAGTGGTCTTCACGGCTGATGCGCTTGGCAAAGTTCAATCTGATCTGTACGACGGGGATTGCGCTAAGCGTGGGCCTATTGAACTTGCAAGCATATTGCCTTGGCATGAATGTCTATCTAGCCAATTTCGTTTCGATCGTTGTGGTGAGCGTTTGGAATTTTTTCCTCAACCGGCGGTTTGGCTGGGGAACTTCAGGGGCTTCCCAATGCGCTTGAGGGCCAGCGGGGGCGTACTCCTGAAGGCTGGAATGATCGGGAAGCTGAAAGAGTGGCAAAAAGTCCTCCTGTGCCTGCTTGTGGTCAAAGCTGGGTATTTCGCACTGCTGGTGAGCGCTCTGTGGTTGTGGCGGGACTTTGATGAATCCAGATCCAGCTCGATCCGGGAAGGTTGGTTTCCCGCGACGGAGGCGCGATGGCTGGAGTGGCAGCAGGCGGGGTTCGCCCGTCATTTCACGACTTGGGATGCTGCGCATTACTTGGTGTTGAGCGAAGCCGGTTATTTCAAGGGACTCAAAGCGTGCGTATTTTATCCTTTGTGGCCGCTTTTGATCCGATTGCTTTCCGATGGAACCGGAGTCAGCAAGTTGATCGGCGGCATGGTGTTGGCGAACTTGTTTTCGCTCGCAGGGTGGACACTTTTTTGGTGCATCGCTGGCAGACGCTTTGGAGAGGCCGTGGCGACGTGGGCATTAGTCTTCCTTGTCGTTTTTCCCGGCTCGCTGTTTTACCAGTTCGTATACACGGAACCGCTGTTTTTTCTTCTGACGATGTTGCTGTGGTTCGGGCTGGAAAGCAAACGTTACGGGCTGGCATGGGTTGCGGCGTTTCTTCTGCCGTTGTCGCGGGCGGTGGGCGTCCTTGTTCTGCTCCCGATACTCTGGCACGTTCTGATGCACGGCCGATGGGGGGTATTGAGCCGCAGTCGATGGCTCTCGGAGGAACGGACACGGGAAAAGGACGAGATGGCCGTAGACGTGGCGAAGGTGCCAGGAGCAGGGCCAGCGATACTCATTACTGCTCCCTTCCTGGGTTGGGCGACTTACTTTTGTCTCATGCGGGTGTGGACGGGAAATGCGTATGAAGGGTTTGAAGCCCAAGTGTATTGGAGGGCGCATTCGATCGGCAACTTGTGGGATCTGCCCAGGTTCTTCTTCGGCTTCTTCGAGCCTACTTCGTGGCATGAGTTTCGCGGATCGGTTTTGGATCGGTGCGGATTCTTGATGCTGGCTTTTTGTTTGCCACTGCTCTGGCGCTTGGGAAAGGATCTCACGCTGTGGAGTTGCGTTTTGGGTATCGTGCCGACAATGAGCGGTACGTTCATTTCCTTCATCCGATTTGAATCTGTCATCTTTCCACTCTTCATCGCACTGGGAGTGGTCGTTACGCGGTGGGAAAGACCGTGGCTGCGGGCGGCAGTTGTCTTGGGAATGGGGGTTCTCCATCTGGCTTTGCTGTGGCGCTTCGTAAACTATGGGTGGGCGGGATGAACCGGTGCTCGAAAGACTGGGTATTGGATTGGGTGGTCCCGCTCGGTTTCGGTTTGGTTCTTTGCCTCATGGTTCCTCTGCGAACCGCATTTGAGTTTGGCACTGATGAGGGATTCGAACTGATGAAAGCATGGCTCGTCAGCCTCGGCCATCCGATCTATCGCGAGTTTTGGAATGATCAGCCGCCGCTGCATACGGAACTGCTCGCGATGTTGTTTCGAGTCTTTGGGCCATCCGCTTTCCTTGGGCGTTTGTTGAGCGTTGTGTTTGCGATGGTACTGGTGGGAGCGTTGTATCAGATGGCACGTCACCGGTCCGGTTGCGTGGTGGGACTGTTGGCGGTGGCGTTGCTTTTCGCGTCCGAGTCATTCATTCAGTTGAGTGTGTCGGTGATGCTCGAAATGCCGGCCATGGCGATGGGTCTTGCGTCAGCGTGGGCGTGGTTCCGATACGTCCAGCGCAAGGAATCGAAATGGTTGGTGATCTCAGGGGCGTTGTTCGGCTGCGCTCTGCAAATAAAGTTCACGGCAATTGTTTTCCTGCCAGCACTACTGGTGGATTATCTGGTGAATCGACAAAGAATCAGCTCGGATGCAACCGCCAGATGGGATCAAAGCTGGTGGCGTTCACACCGGGAAGGTCTGCTTTGGTGCGCCTCCAGTGCGGTGGCATTCGGGTTCGTTGTAGCCGGTTTCTATCAGATGGACACCTTGCGGGTCTGTTTTGGATCGCACTTTTCTCACGGGACGAGGGAGGTTGTGGCGAGTGAAGGGTATAAATTCCGACCGGAGTCATTGTTGTCGGATCTGGCGATCTCTGTTCCAGCAACTGTGGGTATGGTATTGATATTCATTAGGCGGCGCTGGGACTTGCGGCTGCCAGTGGTGTTGTTGGTGACCGCATTCGTGATTCACTCATGGCATCGACCGTTCTGGTACTATTACCACTTGCATTTTTCGATCCCAATGGCGTGGCTGGGAGCGATTGGAATAGTGGAGTTGTTTCAACATGTCTGGAAGCTGGCGTTAGACTCGTCTCCGTGGGGGAAGCTGCGCTTCGGAATCGGATTGCTGACTTGGTCCGCCGTCGCGTCGCTGGCGTTGACTTCATGGCCAGGGAGTTTATGGCACGAGTTGGCGAAGGTTCGTGCCGCTCGATCCGCGACGGAGGATGCCACGGTGGCCGCTTTCAAGAGCCATTCTGTTGGAACGCGCTGGGTCTTGACGAACCATCAAATCGCTGCGTTTTGGGCAGGTTTGCCAATTCCGCCTGAGCTGGCGGTAATGCCCGCGAAGCGGATTTGGTCCGGGCAGATCGGAAAGGAAGAAATGCTGCGGTGTTTGGAGAAATATCAACCGGAACAGATTCTCGTGCCTACGGACTGGGAAGCAAAATTTGAGTTGTCCAATTATTTAAGGGACCATTATCGAGAGGATGTTGAGGGAGGGGTGGGCCATTTACTTCTCAGGAAATGATTGGCATTGTACAACGACTGCTGTGTCCTCCCAAAAACGTTGATGCATCATTGACAGGGTGCTCTTTGAGTCCTCGCTCTGTGGCCAGAGAGGTTCAGAAGGGCTTGATCCTGCCCAGCAGCTCCTCGGGTTGGCGGGTTAAAGACCGTCTAGGCCGGGGTGCAGCGCCAGGTGGCCAAGCTGTATGATTGGACTGGAGACAGCTTGAAAAGAGAGCGCCAACGACCCTGTCTCATTCCGTTGGAGGCCAGGGCTACCAACCGATGGTGGTGTTGCGGGCGGAAACCGCTTCGAAGTAAGCGTTGCCGTGTCGCCGAGCAAAACCAATTGTTGGGCTTCGTCCAAGGTGCCTGATAATGCCGAGTTGAAGAAATGAAAAAGGGGTGATTCCTTCAGTTTTTGATGGAATCACCCCATGAACTCGGCATAATCGCGAGCTAGTAAAAATAACCCATAGTCCGAAGGGAACAGAGATTGCGGTTGCCGACGATTACGTGGTCGATAACCTCCAACTTCAAGAGTTGCCCAGCGCGGATGAGATCCCGCGTTACCCGAATGTCGGCCTCGGAGGGTTGTGACTCTCCGGAGGGGTGATTGTGCATGAGCACAATCGAATTCGCGCCGCGGGCGATAGCCATACGAAACACCTCGCGTGGATGCACGAGAGTCGTGTCCATTGTGCCAATCGAGATCAGATTGTGACCCCGGATTCGTCGCCTCGTGTTGAGGTGCAAGACAACAAAACACTCGCACTCCGGGTTGAAATGAGGCTCCGTGGTGATGTGCGCTTTCCAGTAATCCGCCGCGCGCTCCGGCGTGTCGCAGAGTTGCATTTCCTCTGGTGTGGGACATTCCCGCAACAAGACCAGCTTCCATTCCTGGGGCTGTTGTCGTTTGGGTCGTCGTGATTGGAACTTGAACAAATCCAATTGTTCCATTGTTCTCCTTCTGACCGTCCGCCTGTTAGTATCAGGTAGCTCCTGGTGGGGTTCTCCTTCGCCGAGAGCGTGGACGGCCAATTGTTTTGGCAGCGAAGGGGTTTGTGCGGAACTGCGAGAGCGGAGAGGCGCTGCGGGATCAATAGTCCTGGGGCAGGAGTACCGTGGTGACCCTCCGGTCGGCCTCGGTGATCATCCAGAACTTGACCCCATTCTCGGAATGATAGACGGAGAAGAGGCGGAGCGGCTGCGTGAGCGAGAACTCGTTCTCCTTTCGATCTTCCTCCCCAACATCGCCCCAATCACCGGCCATGTGACGTTGGATTGCCCGAAGAATGTCTTCTTGCGTGAGTCGGGCGAGGGCATTCTGTGTCGTGACGATGCGGCCAAGGCGAAACTTGGCGACAGGGACAGTGTTGACACTCACAGGTGGTAATCCTCGAATGTTGTAGCCAGTCCATCTTGGTCGTCGCCAAACAACTCTTCAAGCGCCGCCTTGGTGTCGACTCGGTCAGGGTTGGCGTGTGCGTTCTTGGGACAACTCGGGCAGCGAACGACATTGGTGACGGTCTGTCCGAACTCCCAGCCGGCAGCTTGGAACTCCTTGCGGTAGTGATCGGAGAGTTTTTGACTCTGGGGAAGTGAACGCCAGGCGTTGGCCTCACCCACACTCAAACCCGTCTCGACGATGGCGTCTTCCCAAAGATGAAATACATCCCAGGGCTCGCCACAGGTGGAACAATGAACATCCATACGGATTCCTCCTGTTAAGCGAAGAACGCCGCCACTTCCTCGGCACTCAAGTGTTCCGGTTGCTGACCCTCCTCGGCAAGAACGTGAACCCTCACGAACACGAATTTGGCCAGTCGAACGGTGATGTCCTCGCGTCCAGATCGTCCCGCCTCGTCTTCATCTAGGATGACAATCACTTGGCTGTGACGATCGGTGTGTTTGCGGATTAACTCCTCCTGCTCTTTCGACATGGTGCTGCCCATGAGGGCAACGATTTTGCGGCAGCCATGCTGATGAAGCTTCATGCAACCGAAGAAGCCTTCAACGATCACCAAGGGTCTGTCTTTCGGCTCCTTGACTGCCCGGTCAATGTTGAAAAGTTCCAACGATTTGCGGAAGCCCTGGGGGAGTTTGTATTTCGGTGTGTCGCCGGGTGGCACCCCCGGAAACCGTCCGGCATATGCCACAACCCCACCTTCCGGGTTGTGGATCGGGATGGCGATTCGCTCTGCCATCATGCCTTTCGCACAGAAGCCTAAACCGAAATCAACAATGGTCTCGGGTGAAAGGCCGCGTTCGGCAAGGTATGGGTGATCGCGCACCAACTTATCCAACCTGAACCTGAGCGGTGGGTTTTGGGCTGTTGTCTCCGGGGGCGTGATCGCCTTCGGTGCGGCAGGTTTTGGTGGAGGATTACTTTCGGTCTTCGCGGCCTCAGTCGATGGAGCCTTGTTTTCCTTGGAGTTGGTACTCATCGATTCACGATCAAGCTGAAACCACTCAATCGCTTTCAATGCTGCTGCATGGATACTGACTGATTCGATCTGGGCAATGAAGTCGAGGACGTTTCCCCCTTTCTTGCACTGGCTAAAGCAGTTCCAAATGTTTTTGCTCAGGCTCACCCTAAACTGCGAGGGATTGCTGCCTTTGTGAATCGGACACGGGCCACTGAGCGAATCTCCACTTTTCTTGAACTGGTCCAGGAGACCGTAATGTTGGAGCACCTGCTCCATGGTGATGGCCGTTTTGACGGCCCGGAAGTCGATGAGCGATGATTTGGGCATGGGATACTCCTATGGGTATTTTGTTGTGAAGAACTAATGACAATTCACAAAAGTGAACTGCATCCAGAAGCCATCATATCGCCAAGGTCACAAGCCCAACTAGGCGGGGAGATTTGTCGCTTTGGGCAAGAACGAGGGAAGGCTAATCTAACAGGCGGGAGGTCTCGTTTTGCTTCCCGGTTTGCCAGACTTGGTCGAAAAACTCGGTGGGCTGCTCCAAAATTCTCCGGTCGGCAAAGAGAAACAGTCCATGCCCACGCTTCAAATCCGAGCACGCGCTGACAAGTGATTTTACGCGCTCGGCGCTAGAGGTGATCGTAAGAACTCTGAAGCGGTGGAAACCAAAACGGCTGTGATGGATTGATTGCTCCCAGGTCGCCTCATACGCGAGGAGTTTGCGATAGAAGGAGGTTTGAGAGAGACCCCGGCGTTTGACGGGCATCGTCCCTCGGTCGGCTTCGAGGAAGAAGAAGCAACGGTCAAGCACGCCACTTTGATTTTGGAATTCCAGTCCGAATACGCGATCAGGAATGACCCCAAGTGCCACGGATTTGCTGACGTTCACTTTCCAGTGGAATGTTTGGGGCTTTGAGCCCAGAGCGGAGGGAAGCAATTCTAGGTCGGAGAGGAGTCGGACCCGACCGTTTTGCCGGCAGGAAAGTTCAATCGCCACCATCACGTCTGAAACGAGCAAGGCATGTTCGAGGAAAATCCTTCCGACGGAACGGTTCTTTTCTCCCCAAGGAAGTTCACGAAAAGACAGACCCGTCTCCTGCTTCAAGACTGCGGCACCTTTACCCCCTAAACCGTAGACCATATGGTGGGAGCCGCCATGGTGATAGTAGTCGAGCTGGGCACGGGGGCGCTCAAGGTAGCCGTGGTGGTAGAGCAGTTGGAGCCGCCGCAGAAGCTGCTGCGAACTCCCGCCCACGAGTGCGATGAGATGGGAGGAACGCAAAAACCTGTTCCGGTAAACCAGCCGGATTACCTCACGGTCGCGCTCCGTCAGTTGGATTGGGAAAACTCCGGCGGCGCGTTTGAAGCGGGGAAGGCGGGAAGATTCCATCCTCCCACGATATCGGAACGCAAGGAGGCGAAGAAGCCGTCAGGGCTTGCGCTTCGGAGCAACTTTCTGCGTTTCCGTTATCGCCTGAGTGAGTATCTCGGCGAGGTCGATCTCCATGGCGGCGGCAATGCGTAGCAGTGTTTCGAGTGTGGGATTGCGCATTCCACGTTCCACGTAGCTCACCATTTGCTGGGACAGGCCAGCGCGCTCGGCGACTGCATTCATGGAGAGGCCGATACGCTCCCGCTCCTGTCGCAAAATCTGAGCGACGCGGGAGCAAACAGCCTGCTGCGATTTGTTGGATGCCACTTTGGGGAAAATAAATCTGAACGCCCTTGACAAGGCATCTCACCATAGTTAGAAGCTGAGAATGACTTTTGTTAAACGCATTGGCCCAGATCCGCACGCAGGTGGAGCCCAGACCCCAGGCTGTTACGGGTGTCCCGACATTTGGGAGCTCGACAACGGAGATTTTGCTGTCATTGGGAAAGACATCACGGCGGAGGCTCCACAACTGCCGCCCTCAGCCAATTGCGGGCCGGATGAGCGGATGATTAGGATTCCACGGAAAACGCTCGTCCTTGCCAGGCTTGATATTCCGCACAGACTGTAGGGACCCTTTTCGTTTTTCGGCTGTCGTGCTACCATGCGAGAATGGTGGCTTGGATCACACGAAATTGGTTCGATATTTTAAGCGCCGTCGGCATTATCGGCAGCCTCCTTTTTACCGCTGTTTCCCTTCGCTCGGAGACCAAAACTCGGCGGATTGCCAATCTCCTCACGATCACCGTAAACCATCGGGAACTTTGGAAAGATTTCTCAAATCGTCCAGGACTCTCCCGTGTTCTTGAAGCCGCACCTGCTTTAAAAAAGCGTGGTGTTACCCGCGAAGAGGAAATTTTTGTGAACATGGTGATTCTCCACCTGAGCAGCGTGTATCACGCAACGAAAGACGAGTTGGTAATCAAACTCGAAGGGTTGCGCCGGGATGTGTGGTGGTTCTTTTCACTCCCCATTCCGCAGGCAATCTGGGAGAAGACGAAAATTCTCCAGAATGACAAGTTCGTGGAATTCGTTGAGAAATGCCGAGAGTGGAAGTAACGAGCGGAGCACCTGACATCGCGCTTGGCGATAACGGGGTGCAGTCATTCATGATTCCAAAATCAGCCGCCATGCCTCAAGCGTCGGCAAACGTCATCAATCGAATGTCGGCAGGGTGGTGGCGGCTGATTTTGAAACCCGAAGTGGATTTCACATGTGGGCGAAACTTCATTCAACACGGTCCAATTGCCTCTTGATCTCACGGGCGATGATTTCGAGCAGGTCTTCAACATCTCCCAGTTTCTTAAAAATCCTTCGCCCCAACTTCAGATTTTCGAGTGCATGATCTTTGATTTGCGCTGGGAGCGGTTTACCAATGCTCTTTTTGATTCCCTTCTGTTGCGATGACCCCCGGCACTCCTCCTGCTGGTTGTATATTTTTTTCATTTGCTCACAGGATATCTCGTGGGAGGAATCTGCCAAAGACGGGCATCTTTGCCGGATGCGGAAAGTCGAACCACAGGGATATGACCAACTTTCCTCCGAGGCTTGTATGATGACTCATCCTCGGTCGCGCCATTGCACCATAAAAAAACCAGCCACTTGAATCGGCTGGTGTGCGAGGAACTTGCAATCTCAGAGCAGCTCTCGGAATTGATCTTCCGACAAACCAGCTTGTTTGAGAATCGCTTTGAATAGGCCGCGGTGGAGGTCGCCTGAGTGCATGGGAACGGACGTCATCAAGCGTCGGGTTGATTGCCACAGGTACAAGTGGCTACCTTTCTGGTGGTGTTCGATGAAGCCCGCTTTTTTCAGAGCCGACACAACCTCTCGCGCACGAGGAGTTGGTAAGCGGCTCATACTTTCTGAGGCAATCTCACCTGGATTCCCAGGGACACTGGCTGATAGGGATGACTTTCAACCGGAATTGCCTCCCCGGCTTTTACAAGAGCTTCAAGAAAGCCCTCAATGCACTCTTTGGCACGCTCCACCGCCTCCTCGAATGTTTCCGCCTGGGTGCAACACCCCGGCAACGCGGGTACGAAGACATCGTAACCGCCTTCTTTCGCCGGTTCGATTTGAACTGTGTATGTGTATTGTTTAGCGACCATGATTGAAGTCTACCACAGTCGGTTCGTTTGAGGCAAATGTGCGTCAGTGTCCAGAATCGGGGACAAGCGAGGACTTTCGAGATCGGGATTCTCAATCATTTTGGAAAGGATCGTGGTGAGTTTTGGGTGCTTCGCAACTGGATCCTGATACTTGAGCGCTAAGGTGTTGGTTATGATCAGGGATCACCCGAAGCCACCCAGCGGTTCATCTTTTCCTCCACGACGACCCGCGCGATCGCAAATCTTTCGCGCGATAGGGCAATCAGCTTGTCTTTCCTTCCATTTCGATTCTCGATGGGTGGAAGCATTGTTGCTCGAAAAGGTGTGGCGTTGGTCCCATCCTCCAACAACTTCACCACCGCCTCGTAACGGTTAAGGTCAGCCAGGACACTTGCCGGGTATGTCTCGCCGAACTCCTTTTCCATCACCTCGGCGTCTGTGTGTCCGATACGGAAGGCGATCAAAGTTCCGACATTGCCAAAAACCGCCTGTCGAACCGGCAAGGAAAGTTGGTCGATGTATTGGTGGGAGAGCGTCAGGCACAGACGGTATTTTCTGGCTTCCGCGAGAACGGAGGCAAAGATATCGGTCGAGAAGTTCTGAAACTCGTCGATGAAGAGGTAGAAATCGAGGCGTTGTTCTTCAGAGCGTTTCGCTCTGGCCATTGCGCCAAGTTGAAATTGGGTCGTGAGCAGGGAACCTAATAGGTTTGCCTTGTCGTGTCCGATCTGTCCCTTGGAGAGGTTTGCGATGAACAGGCGCTCGTTGTCCATGACGAAAGGGATACTTACTTTCGTTTTGACCTGGCCCAGGATGTTTCTGATCACCGGATTCAAGAGGAACTGGCCGAGCTTGTTCTGAATCGGGGCGATGGCCTCACGCTGAAAGCGCTGGTCGTAGCCAGCATACTCCTCGGTCCAGAAGGACTTAATGAAGGGATCCTTGATCTGACGGATGACTCCCTCGCGATACTTCGGATCGGTGAGCATTCGGTTTACTCCGAGAAGGGTTTCACCCCTGCAATCAAGGAGTGCCGAGACGGCGTTGTGGAGGATATACTCCAAGCGCGGTCCCCAGGAGTCGTGCCAAATCCCTTTCAAAGCGGTCACAACCCCGGAAGCAACCAAGTGGCGGTCATCCGGCGGCACGTTGGCAAGAATGTTGAGCCCAATCGGGAACTCCAGGTCGCTCGGATTGAAATACACGAGATGGTCGGAGCGGTGCGGGGGAATGTGGTTTAGGATTTCTTCGGCCAGGTCGCCATGGGGATCAATGAGACCGACTCCGTGTCCGAGGATGATGTGCTGGATGATGAGGTTGCGGAGCAAAGTTGTTTTTCCCGAACCGGTCTTCCCGATCACGTATATGTGCTGCCTCTGATCAACCGGAGAAATGCCAAAAACATGCGGGTCACCCCATCCGTGGCGTTCTCCAATTGTGATGTGTGGTTCTTCGTTCATGGTTCCAAAACCAGTTGCCACTCCTTTCCCGGCGGGAGTTCGGCGTGTGGTAAACCCCCTCGGGGATTCCTACGCAAGGATCCTTGCGTGGAAACGTCGGCGAATGCATGGGGGGCAAGCCGACGAGGTAATGGCAACTGGTTTTGAAATCCGAATTCATTCCGTTATGGAGTGACGGCTCCGGTTCCGAGTCGAGAATCTCGCTCGGTCGTGGAGGACGTCGCGAGCGAGTGAGTGGGCGGGGGTTTGAATCCGACGGCGGGTCCGTTGAGTGGTTACGGATTCGTTAGGATTTCGACGGCGTGTCATAAAAAACTGCTGCACCCTAAAAAAGGCACAGCAGTGACTAACATGTCCATTCCGGCGCGATGGACTGACGCCAGGCTCCTAGTTCTTCTCGACCGAGGAAGCAGATGTGAATCCCAACTCTTGGTCAAGAATGTCATGGATGATTCCCGTTCTCAAAGGAAGCCGCCATAGATCCCCCTTGATCGTTTCGGTCGCTGCGTTGAACAGGCGCCAGGCGGTCTTTCCATCCTGCGAGAACTCAGGGTGACGTGGTTCCCTCCATTCTTTGAGAAGTTTGGGAATGTCGGTGACATTGACCGCTCCCTTGTCATAGCACCTGATGATCAAATCATGGGCTTGCGCATCCGAGATTTCGGTCCGGCGATATGCGTCGAAGCATCTCATTTGATCAGCAAACTGCACTGGCAACGTCGCGACGGTTTGGGTGATGATCCAGGACAGATCGCGGAGCATGTTGGGTGTGTGCTTCCGTTCGAAGGTGACTTGTGATCCCTTGAACGAAAGGTTGTCGCACACAAACACCGTGGCACCGATGCAAAGCCCACTCGAATACGACTTGTCATACGAGTTCCTGAGTCCGATTACGCAACCGTAGTCCTCCACGGTGGACCCTGGCATTTGGACCTGCATGAGACCAAAGAGACGTTGCCCGTTTTTGGCGAGGGCCAATCGTTCCTCCTTGATGACAATGCCCTCGACCGTCAATTGCTTTTCAATCCGGGTCACGAAGGACTCGTAGGGGAGCGGAACGTAACTTGAGGTCGCCTCGGGGATCGGAACGGCAAACACCTCCTCTTTGGACTTGAGTTGACCGCCGCAGTGAAGCATGAGGCCGTTCATAACGGGCCTCCGCTGGATTTCTGATTTACTTCTCTCTTCATGGTTTCCTTTCGCTGCCTTCTTTCAATTAAAGCAGCACATTGGTTATGGCTGTCTCGCGGAGGCCTGGGGCGTCGCGAGAGATTGCGGGTGGGTCTAAACCGACAAGGTATGCCGGAGTACATGAGGAGTCAGACAAGTACCTGGCCCCCCCATTCTTCCGTGTTCGCACGGATGTGTCGAAGAACTAATCGCAACCTCCGTCAGGATATCGGAAGGGAGGGGGATCTAATAGGAGGGGGAAACTGCCAATTGCGGCAAGGGGCTGGAGGTATTCACCGGCTGATAACATCCTGCCCTTGAAGGCCGACACCGGTTGAAGAGTTCCAAGGCAAGCCCGCTGTTGGAATAACCACCCGCTCCCACGCCACACCCACCCAGGTTCGCCCTGAGTGGGTTTTTCGTTTTGAAGCACAAGCCGGAATTGTCGCGCACCCACCAAGAGTTGCTTTCTTTTGAAATAGCGGTTCCACACGCAAAGGCACGTAAAGCATTGGTGTTCTAAATGTA
>CAMBEJ010000149.1 GCA_945865375.1 Akkermansia muciniphila
CAGGGCGGCGGCACTTTCCAAAGCGGAGCCACGGGCATTGTCAAAGGGTAAACCTCCAGCTTTTCGTGGTCGAATCGGCGGTTCATGGGATTACGATTACGATTACGATTACGAGTAGGAAACGCGAGCACGAAAAATCTGAGATGCGCACTTTTGCCTAGTGACCAGCGTCTGTGAATTCATCCCGAGTTGACTCTGATGGAACTTGCTTGAAGTCAACGCATTGGAGCGTGATGACCCCGGAAGATTCCGGTGCCAAGAGGATCAAGCCAGGAGCCGTGGTTTCCTGGAATTCTTCAACAAAGCGCGCAACGCAGCCTCCGGCGCCGCCACGAGATCGGATGTCACACTCAACTTTGAAACCCGGCTCGAAGGCAACCGGAACTTGAAATCCCTGAACACACGCTCGCAAACCGTCATCAGCCCCCTGGCCCCCGTTCGTTCCTCCGCCGCCAACCCGGCAAGACAACGCAGCCCGCCATCTTCAAATTTCACCTCAATCCCATAAGCCGCAAAAGCCCGCTCGTATTGGTGGATCAAACTGCTTTCACTCTTTTTCAGGACGTTGAACAGATCTTCCGTGTTCAGGCCGTGACACGCCACCCGAACGGGAAGTCGCCCCACAAATTCAGGCTCCAACCCATAATTGATGAGGTCCGCAGTGGCGACTTTCTGAAAAAGCTGGTCCACTGTCATTTTGATTCCCTGTGTCTTGCGGAGACCCGCTCGACCCTTGGATGGCGCGCTCACTGCCCTCGAAGCGCCACCCACGACCCCTGCGCTCGAACTCTTCAAACGCCGACGATCCTCCTCCTCCAGTCGCTTGCGAATCATCTCGTCCATGCCTGAGAAAGCGCCGCTGACGATGAACAGGATGTGGCGCGTGTTGATGGTCTCGGGTTGAGCCCCTCCTCCTCCACGCATGGTCTGCATCGCGTTCTGAAGCTGCCCCGTCATGTCGTTGGGCGACACCAACGGAACGTCCCCATCCTCCATCAACTTCAGCAGATTGGTCTGCACCCCCCGTCCGGACACGTCCCTCCCGGCGACCGGTTCGCGCGTCCCCAATTTGTCAACCTCGTCCAGATAGATGATCCCGTGCTCCGCCGTTTTCACATTCCCGCCCGCCCGCCGAACGAGGTCGCGCACTAGGTCGTCGACGTCCCCGCCCACATACCCGGTCTCGCTGAACTTGGTCGCGTCCGCTTTCACAAACGGCACCCCAATGAGCTCTGCCGCAGAGCGGACCAGATGGGTCTTGCCAACGCCAGTTGGCCCAAGAAGCAGCACGTTCTGCTTCTGATAAAACGGAGCCCCTTGCCCCTCCATGGTCATTCGCACATGTTGAAAATGGTCGCAAAGCGCCACACTCAACACTTTCTTGGCCTCCTTCTGACCGATGACAAACCGATCCAGATACCGAGCGACATCGGCAGGTTTGAGGTGAAAGCCGAACTCAGATTCGGACGGGGCGGCGGTCTCGGCAACTCCGGGCTTGGCAAGCGAGTCGTACTTCCCCTTGGAGCTGCGAGCCCGGGGGAATGTTTTTGGCACGCCCTCTGTCAAAGGGCCCAGCGAATCCGGCTGGCCAGAGGGTTGATTCGGCATGCAATAACGAATCAATAGCGGTAATGCTCGGGCTTGTACGGACCCTCTGGTGACACACCCAGGTAGGACGCTTGAGCTTTGGTGAGCTTGGTGAGCTTCACGCCGATCTTGTCCAGGTGCAACCGGGCCACTTCCTCGTCCAGTTTCTTGGGAAGTCGGTACACTGTTTTCTCGTATTTATCCTTGTTGGACCAGAGGTCGATCTGAGCCAGGATCTGGTTTGTAAAAGAGTTCGACATGACGAATGAAGGATGGCCTGTAGCACAACCCAAATTCACCAGCCGGCCCTCGGCCAGCAGGTAAAGGCTCTTGTTGCCGGGGAGATAATACCGGTCATACTGCGGCTTGATGTTCTCGATCCTTACCCCTTTGGCTTTTTTCAGTTTGTCCACCTGGATCTCGTTGTCGAAGTGCCCGATGTTACAAACGATCGCCTGATCCTTCATCGACAACATATGTTCCACAGTGATGATATCGCAGTTGCCCGTAGTCGTTACATAGATGTCGCCCGTGCCGAGCGTGCTCTCGATGGTGTTGACTTCGAAGCCCTCCATGGCGGCCTGCAAGGCGTTGATGGGATCGATCTCGGTCACAATCACTCGTGCGCCATACGCGCGGAGTGAATGGGAACTCCCTTTGCCGACGTCCCCGTAACCGCACACCACAGCAACCTTTCCGGCGATCATGACGTCGGTGGCCCGTTTCAAACCGTCGGCGAGCGATTCACGGCAGCCATACAGATTGTCGAACTTCGATTTGGTGACCGAGTCGTTCACATTGATGGCAGGAACCAACAGTTTTCCGGCTTCCTTCATCTGGTAAAGCCGCTGAACTCCCGTGGTGGTTTCTTCCGAGACCCCCCGCCAAGACCTGACGACCTTTGTCCAGACGCCCGGCTTCTCCCTGGCGACACGCTTGAGAACGTTTTTGATGACCTGCTCCTCATGGCTGGAGCTGGGGGTCGTGACCCAATTGCTGCCCTGCTCCATCTCGTAGCCTTTGTGAATCAAAAGCGTGACGTCCCCACCGTCGTCAACCACGAGTTCCGGACCCAGATCCCCAGGAAAGAAAACAGCCCGCAGCGTCAGCTCCCAATACTCTTCCAGCGTCTCCCCTTTCCACGCAAACACGGGCGTGCCCGTCGCCGCGATGGCTGACGCCGCGTGGTCTTGTGTCGAAAAAATGTTGCAGGAAGCCCATCGAACCGAAGCGCCAAGATCCACAAGGGTCTCGATGAGAACCGCAGTTTGGATGGTCATGTGCAACGACCCCGTGACGCGAACGCCTTTCAACGGTTTCTGTTTCGCATACTTGTTGCGGACAGACATCAGGCCGGG
The DNA here is from genome assembly GCA_945865375.1 of Akkermansia muciniphila. GTDB lineage: Bacteria > Verrucomicrobiota > Verrucomicrobiia > Limisphaerales > F1-80-MAGS106 > F1-80-MAGS106. The sequence goes on from CAMBEJ010000149.1 coordinate 2,946, forward strand.
CATTTCATGTTCCGCAACCGCAATTTCTTTCCGCCCCCACTCTGAAAGCGCCACGTCCCGCACCACGAAGTCCTTGCCCGGAGGTGTGAGACTGGCAAAATGAGATAAATTTGAGGTCGCCGCTCCGGCCTCCGCAAGGGCTGCGAAGGCCGCCAGTCCGGCTGTGGTTTTGGTTTTGCTTTTGGTTTTGGCCATACTTTGAGTGATAATGAAATTGAGATGATCCGTGTCGAATGCCTCTGAGTTTTAGCTCTAAACCGTATCAGGGCTACTTTGCTGCGCGCTTCAGGGCCTCTGTTTTATCGGTTCTTTCCCAGGTGATGCTCGCCAAGTCATCCACTTTGCCGAAGTGCCCGTAATTGGTGGTCTTTCCGTAGATTGGGCGCAGCAAGTTCAATTGCTTGACGATCGCAGCCGGCTTAAACGAGAAAACCTGCCGCACGGCTTCAGTGATCCTCTCATCGCTTACCTTGCCCGTCCCAAACGTGTCCACCGCAACAGAAACGGGATCAGGATGGCCGATGGCATAGGCAAACTGAATCTCACAGCGGGTCGCGATCCCGGATGCCACCACGTTTTTCGCCACATAACGGCCCATGTAGGCCGCGCTGCGGTCCACTTTTGAGGGATCTTTGCCACTGAACGCCCCGCCGCCGTGCCGCCCCATCCCCCCGTAGGTGTCCACAATGATCTTGCGACCCGTCAAGCCCGTGTCCCCTTGCGGCCCTCCCACCACAAACCGGCCCGTCGGGTTTATCAAATACTCGGTTTTCCGGTCCAGCATCTCCGCAGGAATGACTTTTTTCACAACTTCCCGGATGATGAAATCCCGGATCGTTTTGTGCTTCACATCCGCCGCGTGCTGCGTGGACACCACCACATGCGTAATCCTCACCGGCCGCCCATCCCTATACTCAACGGAAACCTGGCTTTTGGCGTCAGGACGGAGCCATTTGACAACCCCGGACTTCCGAATTCTCGTCAGCTCCCGACCCAGGCGATGAGCGAACATGATCGGCGCAGGCATCAATTCAGGAGTCTCATCGCACGCAAACCCGAACATCAATCCCTGATCCCCAGCCCCTTGCTCGTCCGTCTCCTTGCCTTCCGCAGCCCGTGCATCCACCCCCTGCGCAATGTCAGGACTTTGGGATGTGATCAGGTTCGTGATAAAGACCTTGTCCGCGTGAAACACGTCGTCCTCGTTGATATACCCGATCTCCCGGATAGCCTGGCGAACGATGTCGTTGTAATCCAGTCGCGCCTGGGTCGTGACCTCACCGCCCACCACCACGATATTGCTCTTGGCGTAAGTCTCACAAGCCACTCGACTTTTGGGATCCTGCGTCAGACACGCATCCAATACGGCATCAGAAATGGTGTCGCAAACCTTGTCAGGATGGCCCTCCCCAACGGATTCCGAAGAGAAAATGTAGTTCTTACTCATGTGGTGTTAAAAGATGATGGCTTTTAAAGTCAAATATTGACGTATCCTGATAAGAAGATATATAGACTTAGCCATGCGTCAACAGGGTTTTTTAGAGCGGGCGTGATTCATTCCTTATGTCCGCCATACTGCGCCTCCTCAGAGCGCTCTCCGATCCTACTCGTATTCGACTCCTCGGCATCCTCGAATCCGAGGAGCTTTCCGTGAACGAGCTCCAGGAAATTACGCGCATGGGACAATCGCGCATCTCGACTCAGTTGGGACAAATGCAGGAGGCGGGAATTGTGCAGTCTCGAAGGGAAGGCAAACGCACTTTCTACAAAATCGTGCCCAATCCTGAATCACCCTCCTGCGACCTGGTCAAAGCAGCCATCGCAGGCGCACGAGAAATGCCCCCTTACGGAGCGGATCAGGTGAACCTCAAACGAGCCCTCTTGAAGCGTCAGGACCTGGCCCAAGTTTACTTCGACCAGGTGGCAGGACGCTTCGATCGAAGTTATGGCCCGGGCCGATCTTGGCAAGCATTGGGTCACCTGTTGCTCCGCATCCTGCCCCCTCTTGTGATCGCCGATCTGGGATCCGGTGAGGGACTGGTTAGCGAACTGCTCGCCCGCCGGGCAAAGCGCGTGATCGCGGTCGATAACTCCGAAAAAATGGTTGAGTTCGGCGCAGGTAAAGCCCGGGCTAACGGGCTGAAGAATCTGGAATTCAGGCTCGGCGATCTTGAGGATCCTCCCATTGAAGATGCGAGTGTCGATTTGGTCATTCTAAGCCAGGCCCTCCACCATGCGACATCGCCTCCCAGGGCGATCCGCAGCGCGCACAGGATTCTAAAACCCGGTGGTCAGGCCATTATTCTGGATCTGCTCGCCCACCCGTTTGAGGCCGCGCGCGAACTTTATGGAGATCGATGGCTCGGGTTCGCCGAAGCAGACCTGCATAACTGGCTCGAAGAAGCTGGGTTGGAACGTGTGGAGGTCGCTCTGGTAGCCAAGGAAGACGGCCCTCCCTACTTCGAAACAGTTCTGGCTACCGGATGTAAGCCTGGGTAACCCTGCTGCGACAGACCGGCTCACCCTAAAACCTTCATCTGCCGCTGCCCCTCCGAGAGGTAATCCAGATAAAACAACAAACGCTCTTTCATCTGCTTCCTCGGCACAATCGCGTCGATCAATCCTCGATCCAGAAGAAACTCCGCAGTTTGAAATCCTGGTGGCAACTCGGCCTGGGTTGTGTCCTTGATCACGCGCGGCCCCGCAAACCCGATCATCGCCGCCGGCTCCGCCAAAATAAGATCACCGATGCTCGCAAAACTGGCCATGACACCCGCCGTTGTGGGATGGGTGAGGATACTGATAAATGGCAGCCTGGCCTTGGCGTGATACGCCAGAGCGCCGCACGTTTTGGCCATCTGCATCAAACTGAACATCCCCTCATACATGCGAGCGCCTCCGCTGGTCGAAATGATGACGGCTGGCAAGCCCTTATCCGTCGCGGCTTCCACCAAACGAGTTAATTTCTCTCCCACCACGGAGCCCATGGAGCCTCCCAGAAAACTGAAATCCATCGCCCCGAGAGCCACCCTATGAACACCGATCTTCCCCACCCCTGTGACCACCGCATCCTTCTGCCCCGAGCTCTTTTGGTAGGCGTCCAACTTTGACTTGTAGGTCGCCACCCCAGTGAAATGCAGCACATCCACACTGGTCATTGTCGGGTCCATCTCCTCGAATGAACAGGTCTCCACCAAAGCATGAATCCGTTCCCGAGCGCCAATAGGGAAATGATGGGAACACTTCGGGCAAACCTTCAGGTTCTCATCCAGCTCACGATCATAAATCATTTCGGCGCACTCTGGACATTTCGTCCACAACCCTTCGGGAATCTCCTTTTTGCGGGATTTTGAGCCGCCGACTTTTGGTTTTCTGAAAAGCAACGGATCGGAATTCGCCGAGGGAGGGGTCAGGGCCGGTTCGACGGTCTCCAGTCCGAGTGTTTTTCGTGTGACCGATGTGGTTGCCATATCGTTGCATTGCCAATCCAGGCAAAACTATTTACCCCGCGCCAAAGTCCAAACTCCCACGGACAGAGCGCCTGCTCGACGCAGGACCTTCGCACAGCCGGAAGTTGTTGCTCCCGTGGTTAATACATCATCCACAATCAGCACTCGTTTACCTCGAATCACCGCCTTTGGAAGGACCGCAAAGGCGTCCGCCATGTTGTGCATTCTTTCCCGACGATTAAGGGTGGTTTGGGTTGGTGTCGCTTTGACACGTCGCAACAGCTTTGTGTTCAAAGTGATGCCTGTGCCGAAGCTCAACCCCACACCCAGCCGCTCAGCTTGGTTGTATCCGCGTTCCCTTAACCGAACGTTGTGCATCGGCACCGGCACGATCCAATCCCAGTCAGTCCCATCCAATTCCACCAACGCCACCCTCAGCAGCCAAGTCTTCAGCAACGGCTGCAACCAAGTCGCCCCGTGATACTTGTAGCGCCGGGCCAAATCCAGCACAAAAGGCGTTGCCACAACCGATGACCGTGCCCAGTCGAACTCCAAATTCAACCCGGCACAGTTGGAGCACGCAAAGCGCCTTTCGACCGCCCCATCATACGGAATGCCGCACCGGCTGCAGTAACCGGTTTCGATGAAGCGCAGCGCGCCGGGCTTGGACACACACGCCAAACACACATAGCCTTGCTCGGGCATCGCTCTGTTCGTGCCGCAGATCTGACAAACGGGTGGGTAAAAAAAGGCCAGAACACCCTCCAGCATGCCGCAGTAAATCTCCTTGAAATTCATGACGCCCAACTTCTGCCAAGCCACAGACGTCCAACCTCCAATGGCCAAAGCGCTCCGTTTGAGCGGTTCCAACCGTGTCACATCCCCCCCTTGTTTGGCAAGGAATACGAAGCCCCCTTTCTCCAGCGAATCCAGCACGCCGCCCCGACGACCAAGAGCACGGTGGTCGCGAGCCAGCTATCGATGAAACGGCTTGTTCCCCAAAACCAACCCTCGGCGCCTGCGGTGGGCACGGTCAAACGCCCATACGACTTCAGCCAAAAAATCCAACCGGCATGCAGCCCCGCCGAAAACCATAACCCGCCGGTCACCCGAAACATCAGGACCAAGATCAAGCCCGCCAAAAAGAAGTTGGCGAAGGATGGTAGAAACAGTTTCAAGTCGACAAATCCCGATCCCATCGCGGCGAGGGTTTGAATGCCTGTCCACCATTCCACCAAGGGTGGGGACTCCGGACGGTGGAAAAAATGCAACGACGCATAGAGGGCACTGCTCACCCCCGCCGAGGTGGCAAAGGAATACTGTTTGCACAGGCCTCGAAAGAGAACTCCCCTGAACAGGATCTCCTCAAGAAAACCCACCACCAGAGCGGACAACCCCGCGTTCAAACAATGGATTGCCAAGCTCTGAGGACTCATCGCGGTGTTCACATCCCGCCCGCCCGCAGCCATCACAATGCCCGCCAAGCAGGCCAATGAAAGAAACCCAAGCCGACAGCCTCTCCAGTAGTCCATGCACCGTTCGCGTGGAAAGCAGCCCCACAACCCGGTTGCTGAATGACCCTCCACCCGGCGCCACAGCGGCACTAAACCTGCGATCGCGATGAACAAACACATCCGGTTCACATACCGGTGAAACGGAGAACTCAGGATGGAGTTCGGCACAGCCACGACCGTCGACAAGGAGTGAACGCCCCAATAAGCCCAAGGCGCAAGCAGGCTGCCTCCGAGGAACACAAATCCAATATAAAGGGCAAAAACCTTCCCAATGCTCAGTCGATCCACCCCTAACAGCCGCATGCCACCGTTGGGATTCAAGCCTCCCCCCAAAAAGTATGGCGACTCAACACGCACGGCTTTGTGGTTTGCGTCTCCAAACCCTCCTGTGCCCCCGAAAGCACGGGATGGAACAGGCTTCTTCTCAGACAAATCATTTGGCACGCATTCGGCTTCTTGTTACACCCAGCATAGCATTGGCATGGCACATAGCGACGAATCAAGCTTGAAATCGACGGCCCAACCGGGCCAGTTCGGTCCTTATTACCTCCAGGAACTGGTCAACTGCGGCGGGATGGCCGAGATCTGGCTGGCCACGGACAACCAAAGGAAGGTCTTCGCTTTGCGCCGTCTTCGGGATGATTCATTTTTCAATTTTATAGGCAAAAAACGCTTCCTGCGAGGTTGCGAAGTGCTTGCGAAAGTTCACCACCACGACGGCATTATCGCCTACCATTCACACGGCAAGATCAACGGTGAGCTCTATCTGATAATGGAGTACGTTGAAGGCTCCAACCTAAAACTCCTCCTCAGCCGATGCGATCCTGTCCTCCAGGAGAACCTCGGAAACATCCTGATCAACATGGCTCGAGCTCTCGAACACGTCCATGAATGTGGGTTCATGCACATGGACTTCAAGCCTGAAAACATCCTGGTCACCCCCAATGGTACTGTGCGGCTCATCGATTTCGATCTGTCCATCCCACGCCCTGATAAGCCGCGTGTCATGGACGAACACCCCGGCACTCCAGCTTACATGGCTCCCGAGCAACTTCGACGGCGCCTCGTGGACCATCGGGCGGACATCTTCGCTTTCGGCGTCACCGCCTACGAGATCCTCACACTCAGGAAGCCCTTCCCAGGCGAAACTCCGAAGGAAATCTTGCTCAAACAACTCGACCGTTCCCAGCAGCTCGTCAACCCCAGCGAGATCAATCCGGACATCCCTCAGGCTCTGGAGAAGGCTGTCCTGAAATGCTTGGAACGTGACCCCGATAAACGCTACCCCCATATGAGCATCCTGGTGCGCGACCTCGACGCCGCCCTGTGCGTTCGGTGAACGCTCGTGCCTCTCAAAACCTCGTGGATACCTATTCTTGTGATGTCGTTGTCGTCGGAGGCGGCATTGCTGGATTATGGACGGCCAACCGGCTCGCGCAGAAGGGGTTGAGCGTGGTGGTTTTGGAATCCAGAGCTCTCGGGGGCGGCCAGACTTTGGCGTCCCAGGGGATTCTCCACGGCGGTGTCAAGTACGGCATCGATGGGGCCAATCGTGAGGTCGCGCTGCGGCTCAAGGGGCTTCCTCCCAGATGGCTCGCCTGCATCGTAGGGCAGGGGGAGCTGGATTTGAAAGGCATTCGTGTCCTCGCCCAAGAACAGTATCTTTGGTCGCGAGACCTCCTCCTCGGAGGGTTTGCATCCGCCATGGCCAGGAAGGCCATGCAGGGCGAGGTCCAGGACGTTCCCAAACAACGCTGGCCCGAAGTCTTTCGGTCCAACCCCCCAACGGGGTCTCTCTACGCCGTCAAGGAGGTGGTGCTGGATATCCTCAGCGTGGTGGCCGCTCTCTCAAAACCCCTCCGGGGAAACCTCGTCGCGGGAGATATCAAGAGGTTCCTCTCCCAGGACCCCGGTCTCGAAGCGATCGAGGTCACGCTGCTCGACGGGGTCGAAGTCAGGTTCGAGGCGAATGCCTTCGTGTTTACCGCAGGAACCGGAAATGAGCGTGCTTCCGAAGCCCTTGGGTTCGGATCGGCCGCGACCCAGCGCCGCCCCCTGCGAATGGTCATGGCTCGCGGCATGGAGTTCCCTGTCTATGGTCATTGCGTCACAGCAAGCCCCAAACCGCGGGCGACCATCACATCGCATCCGCACGCATCCGCATGGGTGTGGTATCTCGGAGGTGAGATCGCCGAAAAAGGGGTTTCCCTGAGCCCCGCCGAAGCGCTCGAAAGAACTAGAGTAGAAATGCGGAGCATCTTCCCATCCGTTCGCTGGGGCGGCGTGGAATGGGCCTGCCACGACGTGGACCGGGCAGAGCCGCGGGATTCGAAGGGACACCTCCCTCATGAGCCGCGCTTGTTGGCCACAGGGAACACCCTCATCGCTTGGCCCGCCAAACTGGTCTACGCACCCCTTTTGGCCGACAGAGTTCTGACGTCGCCGACCATCCTGAACATTCCTTCCTCAAGCCGGCCTAGTTCGGACTTTTCCGCGTTGCCGCAGGCGGTAGCCGGGTGTTTTCCCTGGCAGTTGCCCCTGGCCTGGACCCGGTTATGAACCCGATTCCGCACCGGCGGTTTGGGCGACTGGACCTGCGCGGCAGCGTTTTGGGGTTGGGCACTGTGAAGTGGGGCCGCAACCAGAAGCTCCGCTACGCTCCCTTTGAACTGCCCACTGACGAAACCCTGGGCCATCTGCTGGATACGGCGGAACAATTGGGGATCAATGTTCTTGATACGGCCCCCGCGTATGGCGTCGCCGAAGAACGGCTGGGTCAAATTCTCGCGCGCCGAAGCCAACCGTTTATCCTGATCACGAAAGTAGGGGAGGAGTTTGAGCGTGGCGAAGCCCGCTATGATTTCAGTTCGGAGACGGTGCGGCACAGTGTCGAGCGGAGTCTCAAACGGTTGCGGCGCGGGTCGTTGGACCTGGTGCTGCTCCATTGCCCGCCTGACGATCTCCCAGCCATCGTGGACTCCCCCGCCTTGGAGACGCTTGCCGAGCTCAAAGCCAAAGGTTGGCTTCGATATTTTGGCGTCTCATCGATGACGCTTGAAGGAGGCTTGAAAGCGGTGGACTTGAGCGACGCCGTCATGGTTTCGTGGAACTTCCAATATCGTGAACAGGAAGAGGTCCTCCTCAAAGCAGGGCGCGAAGGCAAGGCCGCATTCCTCAAAAAGGCTTTGCTGTCTGGGAACCTGGGATCCTCCTCTTTGCAGGGCGGACGAAGCGTCCTGGAAACATGCGTTGCTTCGGCCTTGGACATGAGTGAAGTGTCGTCGCTCATCGCAGGCACCATCAATCCCGAGCATCTGGCTGAGAACGCGAGGGCCGCGATAAAGTGGCACGCTGCCCTCGGGTGCGCGGTTCCCGAGGAGGTCCCCCGCCTTGAACACCGAACCCAACCTACTGAGGTGCAGTGATTGAATCGGGGTGATAAAAGAAAGTTTAACCGCACAAACGGAACGATGATGAACCGAAATCAATGCATTCTTTGGTCGTGAAAATATTTCTTCCATGTCCCTCATTCGGCTAAAGGGGCACGGTTCTCCTTCAAACTGCGCGCTCATCCCTGAACGTTTCTTGAGGTTCATGCTTCCAACTCACCGCGCGAGGTCGTAAAGCCTGGTTCGCGAATCGCGAATCGTGAATTCAAATGGACACAAAAACACTCATCGACGGGCTGCTGGCGTATCTTTGTCTTGTCATTTTGCTGACCTTCCACGAATTCGCTCACGCGTGGACCGCGTGGAAGTGCGGGGACGATACCGCGAGGTTGCAGGGGCGCATTTCCCTCAACCCCATCGTTCATATGGATTGGCTTGGCACCGTCATCTTGCCTTTGCTCATGATTTTTCTGTCCTCCGCCGGGTCAGGGCTGGCCGGATTTCTCATCGGCTGGGGCAAACCCGTGCCCGTCAACCCCTACAACCTGGGCAATCGCCGTCGCGATGACACGCTCATCGCGCTCGCGGGGCCAGCGATGAACCTCGGTCTGGCCGTGATCACGATGGGTATCGCCAAACTTTTCAGGCTCGCCGGACTCGAACAGATGGTGGATTTCATGTTCCTGATGACCGTCCTGAACCTCGTCCTCTGCTTTTTCAACCTGCTCCCGGTTCCGCCCCTCGACGGCTCGCATGTCATCAAGAACCTCATCGGAATGAGCGAGGAGCTTTACATGCGCCTCTGCCAATATGGGTTCTTTGCCCTGATTCTCATCATCCAGATTCCCGCTGTCAGGAAATTACTTTCATTTTGCCAAAACACCACGCTCACGTTTCTGGTCAAGCTTTTCGGGCTCGATACCTAGCCTCAGAACTCCTGACCCCAGGCACGATCCTTCGAAGCAGGACGGAATCTTCCTGAGCCCATTATCGTCGGGTTACTTACGCAAGTCGTTGGTGATGTGGTAAAGGCACTACCGCGTGGTCCAGGAATGAGATCCGTTTGATTCCAGGGTAGGTCAGGAGTTCTGAGCCTGCTACCTCTGGCCTCAGCTCCGAAAGACTACTCGAAATCCCCAGTGTCCTACTTGAATACTCCTACCCAAAACATTCCAGCCCCTCCTTGGAAAGAAAAACCAGCCCCGCCACATATTCCCACATGCCTCTAAATCCGTGACCACCACTCGCTCCTTTTTCTATGAGCGCTATCGCCATTGACCCCGAAAACAAAAAAGGCGCGTGGCACTCGAACCCCGAGCCACCACGCGCCACCCACCCACCTCCTGTGTCCAAGAGACCTTGGACACACCCCAACTCTGTCAGATGCCCTTTACGTCCGCATCGTCCAAATGGACTACGATCTGAAAAATCTTTAACCCTCCAAATTCCTCACAAAGTGGGAACGAAACATTGAGAAATAATCCTGCCGACAAGGTGTGTGCCCGCGAATCACGCGAATGCGGGAAAGCGCGCGAGATGCCCTATCCACAGTTCCCCTGATGACTGACGACTAATGACTGACGACTGATGACTAATGACTGACTACTGGTTACTTCCCCGCTCCCCCCAGCGCTTCTTCGTCGCGCATCTCAAATCTCAGATTGCCGAACTCTCATCGACTGATAACTGACTACTGATTACTTCGGAACTCCGTCCTCCGTTCCTCTCGCGAAAAGAGTACGATACTCTTGACTGACCCGAATGGCGCTCGTGTCCTCCAAGCCAAACAGAGCGCGGAAATTCCCAACACCCGTCCACTTGACATGATACACCTACATGATACACCTACATGATACGATTTCAAAATGAACGAATCTTCCCTCACCGAACGAGGACAAATCTCAGTCCCTGCGGCGCTCCGCAAAGCGATGAAACTCACGACCGGAGAACGCTTTCGGTGGGAACGCATTTCGGATCAGGAACTGCGAGTATCGATCGCCCTCAAGCAGCCCCAAGGCCCCATGTCAGTTCTGGGTTACGCTCGAAAACTTCGCACAGGACCGCCACGCCGCACCGAAGCGTGGATGGCGGAATTGCGAGCCTCGGAAAGGGAAGATTAATGTGGGTCATCGATACCTGTGTCATCCTGGACATTTTCGAGGATGATCCCCAATTTGGCCGAATTTCCGCGACGCTGCTCACAAGACTTCTGCCTGAGGGCTTGGTCGTCAGTCCCATCACGGTGGTTGAACTCTCGGCCGCGTTCTCAGGCGACTTGGACGAACAAAAGCGATTTCTTGACCAAGCCGGGATTGCCTACTCGGACCCTTGGACCACACCCGACACCGAGGCCGCCCACAAAGCCTGGAACATCTACGTCAGTACCCGCCGACGAAGCAAAATTCCGAAGCGCCCGCTGCCTGACCTGTTAATTGGGGGTTACGCAGTCAACCGCAGCGGGTTGATTACCCGCAACCCATCCGACTTCATCCCATGGTTTCCCAGGCTAAAAATCCATGACCCTTCCCGTGCCAGTTAAGTCCAACCCGCTTCCGACGAAAAGCGGAAAGTTGAAAGTTAAAAACAAACGGATCACCCAACAATGGAGGAGGAAAAATGGAAACCAAAGCAATTTCTGCTTTGACTTGTTTTCGACCCCATTCGCTCCCCTTTCCGCAGTGACAACTGGTCACTGATTCTAATTCGCTTTCAAACTTAGACTAATTGTGGTAAGATTCGTGGATGGCGAGACCTCGTCGGATTGATAAACTGCTTGTTCAACAAGCTCAGTTAGCATCTACCACTGCAACGTCTGTCGCGGCCTTGCGTCGATGTCAGGCCGTGCTACTGCCGGCACTGCTCGGGGCCACTCTTGAACAAACCGCTGCCGCCTTGGGCGTGTGTCGTGCTTCCGTGGCAAATTTGCAGCAGGCTTTTCGGCGTGAACAGGCACCGAACTCGCCAATTCCCAAGCGAGGCGGTCGGCGCCGTTCGCACCTCACTCTCGACGAAGAGAAGGTTTTCCTTAAGCCTTGGTTGGAGCAGGCTGGAAGCGGGACTGTTGTGGTCGTTTCTCCATTGCGCGCCGCCCTGTCACAGCAGCTCGGTCAACCCGTAAAACCCTCGGTGATCTACCGGTTGCTCGCCCGTCATGGGTGGCGCAAGGTGGCTCCGGACACCCGCCATCCCAAGAGCCAGCCCGAAGTGCAGGAGGCTTGGAAAAAAAACTCCCGGAGGAGCTGGCAACCCTGCTGACGCTGGAGGCCGTTCGCGGCCGACGTGTCCGCTTAATGTTTCAGGACGAAGCCCGCTTCGGGCGCATGGTGCGGATTCGGCGCTGCTGGGCGCCAGCGCCTCAACGGCCCCTGGTGGACAATGGCTACGAGCGCGAATTCACCTATGTCTACGGCGCGGTCAGTCCGCTGGAAGGCCAGTTGGATTGGATGATCTGTCGGAAAATGAACACCGAACTGATGACCCAGTTTCTGTCCCAGGTGAGCGCAGCCCACCCGGACGACTTCGTCGTCATGATCATCGACGGGGCGAGTTCCCACGTCGCCAAGGCCTTAGTGGTCCCGGAGAACATCCGCCTCCACCGGCTCCCCGCCTATTCCCCTCAGCTCAATCCCCAGGAACATCTCTGGGACGAATTACGCGAGAAGGAATTCCCCAACCGGGTGTTCGCCGACATGGCCGGAGTGTTGCGCCAACTGGAGATGGGCCTGCCGCGACTCGCCGCCGACATCGCTCGAGTCCGAAGTATCACCGCTTGGCCGTGGATAGTTAGTCTAACTTTAAAAGCGAATTAGAAT
>CAMBEJ010000150.1 GCA_945865375.1 Akkermansia muciniphila
TGGGATGAATTCCGTGATCGGCACGGAGATCGCGGTCGGGACTTGGTGCTGTATTTGGGACGCCGTCTGTGTGGCCTGAAGCTGAAGGAACTGGGGGCAGCGGTAGGGTTGCCGAACTACAGCGTAGTGGCGACGAACACCAAACGCTATGAACAGCGGTTGCAAAGCGACCGCACCGAGCAATCCCAAATGAAAGCGGTGGCTCACTTGTTGAATTGTGAGATGTGACCCCACGGCCTGCGGATCAGATGCTCTGAGACTCGTGGGCTGTCGTGGGCTTGACCGGTTGGTCGGCGGGTGGTACGTAAAGCGACAGTGAAAACGACGTTGAACATCACCGAAGCGCAGGCCCAACTGCCACGGCTCCTCCGCTCGAAGAAGACCGTGACCATTTGCCGACGCGGTGCGACCGTCGCTTTTCTCGTTTCTCGCGAACGGATGGAAAGTATCTTCGAGACGCTGGAGATTCTCTCGAATCCGGAAGCGATGAAGGCGATCCGCCGCGCCCGGTCTGGCAAAGGCAAATACATCCCGCTCGAGCAACTCGAAAAGGAGCTGGATGCGAGCACGCGTTGAGCTCGACCCGCAGGCAGCGCACTTCCTCCGCTCACTGGCTCCCGATCCACGCAGACAACTGCGCTCTGCCTTGCGCGGTTTGGAAGAAGAACGCGGCGATCTGAAACCATTGGAAGGCGAGTTAGCCGGCTTCACCCGCCTGCGTGTGGGCCACTACCGCGTGATCGTGCAGTTCCTTTCCGAGTCAGGCCAGCGCGTGGCCCGTTGTGTCTATGCTGAGCGGCGTTCTGTCGTTTACGAGCTGTTCGCTGAAATCCTGCACGGGGGATAAGTTGGTTTCCCGCGCTGCCGATCCACGTCGCGCACAAGTTGAAGCATTCGTGCCCACTCGGAGAAGACGATGACCTTGGCGTCGTTTTCGCCGCATTCGTCGAGCAGCGTCTCGATTTCGGGAAGCTTCGGGCAGGTGCGGTCGGCGTCGGTCGTGCGCCAGTCGTGGGCCGGTGGCAGTTTGAGCTTCGAGTCTTTCTTCGGAGGCTTCGCCATGATTGATTGAAGTTTCCTTATTTTGCCCTGGTTCCTCGTTGGATTCAGCATTATTGGAGGTTGGCTTCGTGGGAAACACACGCAAAAGGCGCGCAGAAAGGAGCAGGGCCTGAGCTTTCCCTGACGACGAGTTGGGCGGGCAGGCGCTTCGGAGCCGGTCGCTCCCCTCGCATCCATTTTGTGATCATTTCCATCGCGGCCTCGCCCAGACGGTATTTGGGCTGGCGGACGGTCGTGAGTGGCACTCTAAAATGCTCGGTGATCAGGATGTTGCCAAAGCCTGCGATTGAAAAGTCCCGGGGGATGCAAAGTCCCTGTTTTAGGAGAGTCTTTGCCGCGCCGATAGCGACCAGGTCGTTCACGGCTTGGATCGCCGTAAACTGGGTGCGCTCGTTCAGCATTTGAAGCGCCACCTTTTCTCCCTCCTCCAAGGTTCCTCCGGCATGGAACACCAGGTGGTCGTCGACGTCTATGCCTGAATCGCGCAAGGCTCTTTTGTAACCTTCAAGTCGATCATTGGCGGACGGCGAGGCGTTCGGACCGGTGAGGAATGCAATCTGCCGATGTCCGAGGTCCAGAAGATGTTGAGTTACCGAGTGACTCGCGGCGAGGTCGTTGCTCTCGACGTTGGGGAAGGCGGCACAGAAAGGGGACTTCTGCCCCAGGATGATCGTCGGGGTGTTTTGACGCTGCAACTCCTCATACACCGATGATCTCGGTTCCATTCTGTAGACCGGTGAGATCAAGACCCCCTCGACGCGACGGGAGATGAGCCTCCGGATCACGTGCGACTCGCGATCCGTGTCGTTGGCGGTGTGTGCCAGGATCACGTCATACCCGAGCTCGTGAGCCCGATCTTCGACGGCCATCACCACGCGTGCGAAAACCGGGTTTGTCACAGACGGAATCACCAATCCGAGGAGCTTTGTTGAGCGGGTCCTCAAGCCTTGCGCCATCGAATCCGGCACGTAGCCCATATCCTGGGAGATCTTGAGGATCCGGCTGCGAGTTTCCGCGGAGATATCGCGGGCGTTCCGGAGGACCTTGGACACCGTCATGACGGACACACCTGCCTGGGCAGCGATGTCTTTGAGTCGTATCATGGTTCCTCAACGTGCGGGTGTGAGCCGATATTACAGACTGGTTCCGCGCCAATCAAGCTTTCGCCGGAGAGTTGCGAAAAACGAGCTGCCTTCCAGACGGACCAGCCTAACGCGCCGCCTCCCGTTGCGGATTTGAATTCTGTCGCCCGGAGTCAGCGTCTCCTGAGTTTGACCGTCAGCGCTCAGGATCGTCGCCAGCTTCTGGCTGAGTATTGACACGCTCACCACGGAATCGAGGCTGACGATCACGGTTCTGTTGGAGAGTGCATGAGGACAGATTGGGGTCAGGGCGAACACCCGTGCGCGTGGGCTGACAATCGCGCCCCCGGCCGCCAGGGAGTAAGCCGTGGAGCCTGTTGGAGAACTGACGATCAGCCCGTCCCCCCGGTATTGCGTGAGCAACTCCCCGTCCACGGTGACTTCAAGTTCGATCACACGCGAAACATCGCCGCGGCCGATCACGAAATCGTTCAAAGCCAGCATCGACCGTTTGGATTTTGATGGAATGATGGAGGCTTCGATGAGGGGACGTGACTCCAGCGAGTACGCTCCAGCCCAGACTTTTTCCAAGGCGTCCCCCAGCTCATGGATGTTGACGGCGGCGAGGAATCCGAGATGGCCTGTGTTGATCCCCAAAAGGGGGGCGGTTCCGCCGGCGGCTTCGCGCGCCGCTCGCAGCATGGTGCCGTCGCCTCCAAATACCAGGAGCATGTCGGTGCACCGCGCCAGCGCGCCGGTTTCCATAGCGGATTTCGGGTGACGTCCTTCGGCCAATGCCGCCGCGCCGACATCGAAGAGAGGCACTGCGCCGCGGGATTCGATGAATCGCACAACGTGGGAAATGGCCTTCCGGCAGGATGGCTTATCCGGGTTCGCGATCAACCCTATCCGGGTCAGTTTGTTAGTTAATTTTTTCAAGCAGCGCGAGGAATTCCTTGTTGCCCGCTGGCCCCACGAGTGGCGACTGGGTGACACCGCGCCAGGCGCTGTGGGGCAGCGTGGCAGCGAAAGTTTCGAGTTCGGCCAGGATTCGAGCGTGAATGAGAGGGTCCGTGATCACACCTTCACCGCGGTCAGCTTCCTTTTTGCCGGCTTCGAATTGCGGTTTGATGAGCGCGACGATGCGTCCTCCATGACGCACCAGGGAAAGTGCCACGGGCAGGATTAGCCTGAGCGAAATGAATGAGCAATCCACCACCACCAGATCGCAGGGGATAAAATCAGCGGGAAATTGGCGAGAGGTCAGGTGCCGTGCGTTCGTTTTTTCGAGGCAGATTACTCGGGGATCCTGCCGGAGCTTCCAGGCGAGCTGGCCGTGGCCCACGTCCACCGAGGCCACGCGAGACGCTCCATGCTGCAGCAAGCAATCGGTGAATCCCCCCGTTGAAGCGCCCAAATCGACGGCTAGGCAGCCTTGGGCATCGATTTGGAATGTTTTCAGGGCATGCTCCAGTTTGTGGCCGCCGCGGCTCACGAACCGCTCGGGAGCTTGGATTTCTATCTGGTCCTTCTGTGAGACCTGACGGCTAGGTTTGTCGGCGATCTGCCTGTTTACACGAACCTGGCCAGCCAGTACCGTGCGTCTCGCTTTCTCGCGACTCTCGCAAAGGCCCCTTTCCATGAGTGCGCAGTCGAGCCTGGAGCCGCGTTGTTTCTCGAGTCGTGATAGGTTCACACTCGCTGCCTCCGCGCTCAAGCCTTTCCTTGGGCGATTCGGATCTGGGACTCGCGGTACATGTCCAGGAAAAGATTATTGTCAGCCACCAGCTTGGGGACGATCTGGGCGAGCATGCCCACGAGTTCTTGGGGATTGATAACGGCATGGACGCTCTGGTTGAAAGCCTGGAGTGCGTGCATGGTTTGAAATTGGTCGCCAACAAGCAGCACGGTGGCATGGCGACGCTGGGGCATGGGCATCCATTGCAGGGTTTGGAGGCTCTGGTTCTCCTCAGGCGTGGCGCAGTCGAACAGCTCCTCGAGGATGATGACATGGTAGGGGACCTGCCTGTAGCGGCTTTGGAACTCATCGTGGTTTGCCGCAGTATGCACCTTATAGCCCAGCTCCCTGAGCGTGGAATCACAGGAGGCGATGAATTCGGGAGTCGACACTCCGAGCAGGGCCGGTTTGTCGTTCGGGCTCAATATTTCAACGGGCGCAGGCATAGGAAACGAAGGGGGTTCAACTCTTGATTTTGAGCGTGATCGGAATCGGAGGAAGGTCAGGCTTTTTGGCCGCTGTGGCACCGGCAGCGGCGGCAGCGGGAGACGTTCCATCCGTCTTCTTCATTTGGAGGCTGGAAATTTCCGATGTGATTTCTCCGCGTTTTTTCTTGATGTTGTCGATCCCGCGGGAGACCGGTCCTTTTTTGGTGCAATAAAGGAGAGCGCTTTCCTCGGTCAGCAGACCCTGTTCGAACGCATCCAAGACGGCCTGATCGAAGCTGCGCCAGCCGAATGTGTAATTGGCTTCAATGATCTCGTAGAAGCTGGACCCCTCCTTCTCACCCATGCTGATGGAGTCCTTGATGCGCAGGTTCGCGCCCATGATTTCGAGGAGTGCGACGCGTCCGCCCCCGACTTTGGGCGCGAGACGCTGGCTGATCACCCACCGCAAGGTGTCCGCGAGCCGCAACCGCACCTGCGCTTGTTCTTCCTGGTCGAATAAACCCAGAAGACGATTGATTGTCTGGCCCGCGTCAATGGTGTGGAGGGTGCTGACGACAAGGTGGCCCGTCTCGGCCGCGCTGATTCCGATTTCCACGGTCTCGCGGTCACGCATTTCGCCTACCAGAATGATCTTAGGCGCCTGGCGCAGCGCGGCGCGCAGCCCGCTTGCGAACTTGTCAAAGTCGGTTCCCATCTCCCGCTGGTTGAAGGTCGCTTTTTTTTGTGGATGCACGAATTCAACAGGATCCTCGAGCGTGATGACATGAATCGATTTGGTTTCGTTGATCTCGTTCAACAAGGCTGCGAGGGTGGTGGATTTTCCCGACCCTGTCGCACCCGTGACGAGCACCAGTCCCGTCTTTTCCTTAGCGACCTGCTGAAAAATATCTGGCAGTTTGAGCTGGGCAATCGTGGGGATCTGGGTGGAGAGCCTGCGCAAGACGACCGAGTAGTTGCCCCGTTGGGAGAAGATGTTCACGCGGAACCGCGCTTTGCCGGTGAGGGAATAGGAGGAGTCGCACGAACCGGTCTTCAGGAGATCCTCGGTCAACCGGCGACCTCCCGCCACAAGGTTGAGGGCGATCTGCTCGGTCTGAAACGGTGTGAGCTTCGCGATAGGGGGCTCCACGGTCACAGGCACCAGTTGCCCGGAGGATTCCACCTGGAGAGGTTTGTCCACCGTGATGTTCAGGTCGGACACGTCCTTGTTCGAACTCAACATGGTGCCCAGGATGTAATCGAGCTCGTTGCGTCTCATGAATGAATTAGGCTTTCTCGATGGCTTGAGGTGAGTGCGGAGGTGCCCGGCGAGCAGGTCAGTTAAAAAAGGATCGGATTCAGAGAGAGTTGGCGGTTCCGTCGGGCGACGGATCAAATGTCCTCGTCCTCCGGAGGATGTTGCAGGAAGGGACGGAATTTCTTTTTATCGAGGCATTTATCATAGGCTTCCTCAGCGGAGATCCGTTTCATCTTTAAGTGGTCCATGATCGCGTCGTCCAAAGGCTGGTTGCCAAGCTTTTTGCCGACCTGGATCATACCCGGGATCTGGTGAGTCTTGCCCTCGCGAACCAGGTTGGCGATGGCCGTGGTGAACACCAGGATTTCGAGTGCCGCCACACGCCCTTTTTTATCGGCTCGCTTAAAAAGATTTTGAGCCACAACCCCTTTCAGAGCCTCCGAGAGAGTCGCTCGGATCTTGTTCTGTTGCTCGCCAGGGAAGACGTCGATAATACGATCCACGGTTTTCGCGGCGCTTGGGGTGTGCAGGGTTCCGAAAACAAGGTGGCCGGTGCTCGCCGCCGTCAGAGCCAGCTCGATGGTCTCCAGATCCCGCAGCTCGCCGACCATGATGATGTCAGGGTCTTCGCGCAGGGCTCCTCTGAGCGCCGAGGCGAAGGACTTGGTGTGGATGCCCACCTCCCGGTGATTGACCAGTGAGTTCTTGCTTTCATGGACGAATTCGATAGGGTCTTCCACAGTCAGAATATGGTCCTTCCGATTTTTGTTCGCGTAGTCCACCATCGCCGCCAGCGTCGTGGATTTGCCGGATCCTGTGGGTCCAGTGACGACGACCAAGCCCTTGTGGAGCATGGCAAACTTTTTGAGAACAGCCGGAAGCGGCGCATCGAATTTCTCAAAATCCTCGAACGAAAGAACCTTGGATGGAATCTGACGGAACACCGAGGCGACCCCATTTTTCTGATTGAAAAAGTTTGCGCGAAACCGGGAAACCCCTGGAATTTCGTAGCCGAAATCGACGTCCCCGGTCTCCTCGTAAACCTTGATCTTGTACTCAGGAGCGATCTCATACAGCATGGCTTTGAGACCATCGCTTTCTAGAGGCGGATAATCCACGCGGTGCAGCTCGCCGGAAATGCGCAGGATGGGCGGGTTTCCAGAGGATAGGTGGAGGTCCGAGGCTTTCTGCTCGAACATGAGATTGAAAAAGGCATCAATTTTGGCCATAGCTCGCGATTACATTTTCTGGTTTCATAGCGACTTTTAGCGATCACTGCAAGATATGACGGCGTTGCAATGCATTTTGTTTGGGGAGATTTTGAAAGCGGGGTGGATTTCCTTCGAGCGTTTCATGGATGCCGCGCTCTATCATCCCCTCCACGGGTACTACGAATCGACCCGGGAAGTGGGCCGGTCAGGAGATTTTTACACCAGCGTGAGCGTAGGCGGAATGTTTGCCGAGCTGCTTGCCAGGGATTTTGCGGCTTGGGTGCGAAAAGCTGATTTGGATGGTCCGATAGTCTGGGTCGAGTGCGGCGCGCATCACGGAGAGTTTGCCTTCGACTTTTGTTCCCTGGTCAGCCGCGCCGCCCCCGATATATGGCCTCAACTCACCTACCAGATCATCGAGCCCTCGTCATTTCGTCGAGCACGTCAGCGGGAGCGGTTGGCCGGTTTCGGTGGGAAATGCCGTTGGTTTGAATCCCTGGAGGAGCTGCCTCCTCGCGGGCTGGTGGGGACCCTGTTTTCAAACGAGCTCCTGGACGCAATGCCTGTCACTCGCTTGGGATGGAATGCGGTGGAGAGGACGTGGTTCGAGTGGGGGGTCACTGTTGCTGGGGAGGATTTTAGATGGGCCCGCACACCCTTGCGCAGTCCGGGTGAGAGGGCGGTTCAACAAGCCCTTCGACGTGTCTGCGGCGATCCTTCGACTGGCGGCGGTTGGGCTCCTTTATTGGATGTGTTGCCCGACGGATTCACCTTGGATCTGTGTCCGGCAGCGGGCGCGTGGTGGGAAAACGCCGCGTCGAAGCTGTCGCGCGGCTGCTTGATCACATTCGACTACGGTCTTTCCACGCCGGAACTCTTCAGCCCGGGGCGCGCCTCGGGGACCCTGCGAGCCTACCGCGATCACCGGATGGACAGGTCTGTCCTCGAACGACCTGGAGAACAGGATCTCACGGCCCATGTGGATTTTGATGCGCTCGAGGCAGCGGGGTTCCGATGTGGAATGTCCACCGTCGCGCGGATGGCTCAGGGGCAGTATCTGACTCGGCTCGCAGCCGGGATGGACGCGTGGAATCCGGCTCAGATTCGACAGTTTCAAACGCTGACCCATCCCTCGCACCTCGGCTGTTCCCATTCCGTTCTGGTTCAGAGTGTCTGACCCGACCGCACAACCCGCCGACGGTGGGGGCAAGGCGGAACCTCAATGCCGCCATTTTTCGTAATCGTTATCGTAATCGTAATCCACGGGTGTTGCCGATGAAACCGAGGGGTGGATTACGATTACGATTACGATTACGATTGGGAGGAGGGAATTGGAGTGGCTCGAGCATCAGGCTAAGCAGGGTCGTTTCACTGAGTTCAGATCGTGCCAGCCGCGGTCTACTGATCCAGCGATCCAAGACAGGGATTGATTCGTTTGATAAAACAATTGCTGTCGCGCGTCAAATTGTGGAAATTGCGACTCATGTCTGTCCATTCACGAGCTTTGTTGTGCGGTTTGATGTGGGTCATTGTGCTGCCCGGTCGCTTGCTCCAGGCCGCCGATCCGGTTGATTTCCAGAAACAGATTCGTCCGGTGCTCGAAGCCTATTGCCTCTCTTGTCATGGGGATGAGAAACCCAAAGGCGGGCTGAAGTTGACGACCCGCGGTCTGGCATTAAAAGGCGGTGACAACGGGCCCGCGCTGGTGCCTGGGCAATCCTCGAAAAGCCCGCTTTACGGGTCCACCGTCCTTCCCCCTGACCACGACGACGTGATGCCCCCGAAGGGTGACAAGCTGGTGAAGGAGCAGACCCTGCTCCTGAAGAATTGGATCGAACAAGGTGCCACGTGGCCTGAGGGTCCAGCGCTGGCCACCGCGCGCAAGATCGATTTCGCGAAGGAGGTCCAACCTTTGCTGGAGCTGAGCTGCGTGGCGTGCCATCGCGAGGGGCACGCCAAGGGAGATTTGCGACTGGATGTGAAGGAGCTCGCATTTAAGGGCGGTGGTAAAGGCGCCGGGCTGGTTCCCGGACTGCCAGAAAAAAGTTTCGTTTTCACGAGCACCACGCTCTCCGAGGGCGACGAGGATCTGATGCCTCCAAAGGCCAAGGGGGGACCCTTGACCAAAGATCAGATCGAGACGCTCCGAGCCTGGGTCAGCCAAGGAGCGCGGTGGCCAGAGGGAATAGTCCTGACGGCTAAAAAGTTGGAGCAAGCGGCCAAAGGGGATGGTTTAGAGAATGCCATCGTGATCCACAAGAAGATCATAGAGAATCTGAAGGTGACCGATGAGAAGGCCATGCAGGGGTTCAAGGAGACGATCCCTGGCAGCCAGATCGCTTTTGAGATGCTGCCGATACCTGGCGGTCAGTTCGTGATGGGGAGTTTGGAAGGCGAGAAAGGGCGCAAAGCAGATGAGGGGCCTCAGCACAAGGTTCAAGTCAGCCCGTTTTGGATGGGGAAATATGAAGTGACCTGGAGTGAGTTTGAACTCTTCATGTTTCCCGAAGAAGAGAAGCGGCGGTGGCCTCTCCGAGGGTATGACGGGATAGAGGAGGTGGGGCTTGTGGATGCGGTGAGCCGCCCGACTCGCCCGTACGTGGAGATGAGTTTTGGGATGGGCAAAGACGGTTATCCGGCCATCAGCATGACCCAACACGCGGCGAACAAATATTGCCAATGGCTCAGCGCGAAGACCGGCATTTTTTTCCGGCTTCCCACCGAGGCTGAATGGGAGTACGCCTGCCGGGCGGGAACAACCACCGCCTATTCATTCGGGGATGATGCGGCGAAGCTTGGTGAATACGCTTGGTTTGGCAGCAACAGCGACTTTAAATATCAAAAGGTAGGAAAAAAGAAACCCAACCCATGGGGGCTGTATGACATGCACGGAAACGTTGCGGAGTGGACCCTCGACCAATATGCGCCGGATTTCTATGCTGAGTTGAAGGACGGAGTCTCTGCCGAACCTTGGAAGCAGGCCACGAAGCCTTATCCCCATGTCGCCCGGGGCGGGGGATGGGAGGATGAGGATTCGGCTCTGCTCAGATCCTCCGCGCGGAGGGCTTCCGACAAAGGTTGGAAGATTCAGGATCCACAGCTTCCGAAGAGCATCTGGTATCTGACGGACGCCCAGTTTCTCGGTTTTCGCGTGATCCGACCGCTGAAGGTGCCAGCTCCTGAACAACTGCATAAGTATTGGACAAGCGGTGTCGAACGAGATTAAATAGAACCGATCCACGCGCTGCACGAGTTCACTTGCTTGGGGATCTCCGGACACGCCATCGGCGGGTTCGGCTTGGGCTGATTTCAGCCCGCAGCCAGGATAAGTTAAACCAACATCGATGGAGTCTTTATGAACGAGAATTATTTTCCTTCGGAGCTAGGGCCGTTGAGCCGTCGCCGGTTCTTGAGAACGACATCCACGGCCGTGGGTGGGGCCTTGGTGGCTGGGTTGGCCGTTGAACGGGCGGCGCACGCCGCCGGAGACGACAAGCTGAGGGTGGCTCTGATCGGTTGCGGCGGTCGAGGTACGGGCGCGGCCAACCAAGCGCTGAGCACGAACGCGAACCTCAAACTGGTGGCGATGGGTGATGCGTTTCGAGATCGGATGGACTCGAGCCTCAACGAGCTTAAGGGAAAGCATTCGGCCAAAGTGGATGTTTCGGAGGATCATAAGTTCATTGGCTTTGATGCCTACAAACAGGCCATCGCGACCGCCGATGTGGTCATCCTCGCAACCCCGCCAGGTTTTCGTCCGATTCACTTTGAAGAAGCCGTGAAGCAGGGGAAGCATGTTTTCATGGAGAAACCGGTGGCGGTTGACGGGCCGGGTGTTCGGCGTGTGCTGGCCGCCGCCGAGGAAGCCAAGAAAAAGAACCTAAAAGTTGGCGTGGGTCTTCAACGGCATCATCAGCCGGGCTATATTGAGACCATCAAACGTCTGCACGACGGCGATATCGGCGATATCGTCTCGATGCGTTGCTATTGGAACGACGGCGGCGTTTGGGTGAAGCCACGGCAACCGGGACAGACGGAAATGGAGTACCAGATGAGGAATTGGTATTACTTCGTCTGGCTTTCGGGCGATCATATCTGTGAGCAACACATTCACAACCTGGATGTGATCAACTGGGTAAAAAATGGGTATCCTGTGAAGTGTCACGGGATGGGCGGACGCCAAGTCCGGACAGGCAAGGATTATGGTGAGATCTATGACCACCATGCCGTGGAATATGAGTACGCTGATGGTTCACGATGCGCCAGCGAGTGCCGTCATATTCGCGGGTGTTGGAGCAGTGTTTCGGAGGCTGTGGTGGGAACAAAGGGCAGTTGTGACGTCAACAGCTACGTCATTCGCGGAGCCAACGCTTGGCGCTATAAAAAGCCAGACGCGCCCCACGATCCCTACCAGCAGGAACACGATGATCTTTTTGCGGCCATCCGCAACGACACGCCCTACAACGAGGCGTTCAACGGCGCAAAAAGCTCCCTCACCTCCATTATTGGACGCATGGCGACGTACTCCGGCCAGGTCATCGAATGGGATAAAGCATTGAACTCAGAGGTCGATGTCATGCCCAAACGATTTGCCTGGGATGCCCTCCCTCAGTCGCTTCCTGACAAGGATGGCCTTTATCCCATCGCCATCCCCGGGGTCTCTCAAACCGTCTGACCAGCGGTTTTGAACGGCAGGCTCGCTTCGACGCCCGTGTTTTGCTCCCCAAAACACGGGCTTTTTCGTTGCTAAACTCGCTCCGCCTTAACGATGCAGCTCAGAGCTATCAGAACTGGAGCCGGGTTTGTTGAGTAATTGTTTGAACCGCTCCGACATCGTTGCCTCGACAGTTTCACCCGGTTTGGCTAGAACGTACGCCGCCACCCCCGCGTGCTGCTCCGCCGCGGAGATCCCTGGTTTGGGACCCATCACGCTGATCGCCGTGGACCAACTGTCTGCGGTGATGCAGTCTTTCGCAATGACCGTCACCAAGCTGTGATCTGTCAACCCCATGCCTGTTTTCGGGTTGAGAATGTGGGAATAGCGTTTCCCTTGGATATCAACGTGTTGGAACAAATCTCCGGAAGTGGCCAATCCTTGATTTTTGATGGACATGACAGAGCTCGATGAAGGGCTCAGGAGATCGTGTTTCCCGACTGCGATTTCCCATCCCTTTTTTCCCACGGGCGCTTCACTGACCGCGAGATCGCCGGCTGCGGCCACCAGGGCCGAGCGAATCCCCTGTTTTTTGAGCACGCGAAGCGCCTCATCGACGACGAAGCCTTTGGCGATGGCACCGAGGTCCAGCCGCATGCGCGGCGCTTTGAGCAGGGCGGAGCGCGTTTTTGGATTGAGGATCAGAAGGTGGTGACCAACGGATTGCTTTAGCTCAACAAGCTTTTCTGGGGACGGCAGAGTGCGCTCGCGCCGCGCCTTGCGCCACACGCTGACAAAGGGGCCGACCGTCACATCGAATGCCCCATCGGTTTCCCTAGCCATTTCTTGGGACCGGCTCAGGACGTGCCACAGTTCACGGCTCAGCACTTGGGGTTCGCCGGACCCTGAGCTTCTCGATAACACGCTCAGCTCGCTGTCGTACTCGTAGTCGCTAAGGATTTGGTTGAGGGCCTCGACCCGTTTGAACGCCTCTTGAGATGCCCGCTCGGCCTGCTCGCTCGAGCGTGCATAAAGGACCATCCTGAAGGGCACCCCCATTTCAGGCCGTGAGAATTCGAACCGTTCCAAAGAGGTGGCCGACGCGCCCGTTGAAAAGAGGACCCATAGCAAGCACGTGAAGATCGATTCAGAAATTCTCATTTTGAAAAAAGTGGGGCAATGTCTCCGACCTGCCGGTTCGCGGAGTGTCCCACTCCGTGCGGGGCCGGAGGCCCCCGGGACCGGCAGACCTGGAGGTCTGCCCCAATGCGCCGACCCTGATGAGAAATGCTGGATGCGTTTTGTCATGCCTGACGGGGGCTTCATGGCAATTTTTACTTGGAAAAAGCCCGGTTCTCTAACGCGAGGCATTTGCTGCTAGCGGGAACTCATGTGAAGAGGGGGGTAACGAAGTCCCGGCGGATGTCTGAAAGCGCTGGAAACATTTCGCGATACTGCCTCAGAGCCTGGATATCGAAACGGTGTTGAATAATCGATTCTTCATTGGCCGCGTCCGCAACGATTTCGCCATGGGGGTCTGCAATCAAAGTGCGTCCCGAGTAACTCAGGGTCGGATCTTTGCCACAGCGGTTCACCCCCAAGACCCAGGCTTGATTTTCGATCGCCCGCGCCTGGAGCAGCCGGACCCAGTGGTGGAGGCGTGCATCCGGCCAGCTTGCTATCACGACATAGAGGTCAGCTCCGGCAAGGGCCGAGGGCCGGAACACCTCCGGGAACCGAAGATCATAGCAGATGTGAAGCGACATGACCGCATCATGAACCTTGAAGCAGGCAGGGGATCGGCCTGCCTCGTAACTTTTGGACTCCCCGCCCAGGGTGAAGGGCTGCATTTTGGTGTACCGAGCAAGTTCCATTCCCTCCGGTGAAAATGCGACGGATTGGTTGAGGCTGCGGCCTGTCGACGACTTTCCCAACACGCCGCCGATGACGTAAAGTCCGTGCTTTCTGGCGAGGTCCGAAAGGAACGTTTCCGTGGCACCTCCCCTTTCTTCCGCAAGCGGTTCTGGTTCCATCGTGAATCCCACGGCGAAGAGCTCTGGCAGCGCCAAAAGCGTGTCGGGTTCCAAACTGGCCTCCTCAACCATCCGCGAGACCTTCTCGAAGTTCGCATTCTTGTTTTCCCAGGTGATGTCGAATTGAAGGCCGGCGATGTTCATAGTGCCTCTACTGTAGGCATAGGATAAAGTTTTCGGAAAGAATGATTTTCCAACGCCACAGCGACATTTTGATCCCACGCTCGGCCTTCCAATTCTCATGAAACTGCCCAACGCCAAAGGAGCGGTTGTGCCAAGCCGAAAGATCACCCATTATCTCCTTTCGATCGCCCATCGCGACGGCCAGCACAAGGCGGAAGTTTTCCGCAGTTTCGGATTCAAACTGGAAGCTTGGGAAGAACTCGCTTCGGCTTTACTAAACCATGATTGTTACAGAAGCCCAAGGTTGGCGCGTGGCTTCACCCGGACCGCGCGAGCCGCATACAGCTTCCTGCGCCCTGCGCGAAGAACCGCCGCAACAGAAGCAAAAAAATCATGAATTCAACCCCAACTCAACTCCGAAAAGTGGTTTTCGGAGGTTGGCCCGCACATTTCACGGTCCGCACGAAATACCGACAGAGCGGAGCGCCGGTTTGCAACCGGCTTGGGGCAAGAGCGCGCGGAAAAGCCGGTTGCAAACCGGTGCTCCGTCCGAAGAGTATGAAACATCCAGGCTGAAGGGTTCCCCGTGAAAATGCGTCACCGCATTCCGCTGATCGTCCTCCTCTGCGCCACCCTGCTTTCTTCCCATCCAGCACTCGCGCAGTTCTCGCAGCAGGGACCGAAGTCAGTGGGCACGGGTGCCATGGGGAACGCTGGCCAAGGGGTTTCCATGTTCATCCTTCAACGGACGAGCGTCGCATAGAAAGTAATTTCCATTGATTTGACTGGTTCCGCCACCGAGGGGGTGATTGGAGGGGCATTCAACGTGGCTGTGACTTGGCTTTCCGTTAAGCAAGGAGGGCGGCGGCTGGGACAACCGGGGCACTTATCCGCGCGGGCTTGAGCCGCGCGGGGTGCGCATCTCACATTTTTTCCAGATCTTCTCGTAATCGTAATCGTAATCCTATCCCGGGTTTCCCTCGTGCAACCGGTAATCGGAGTTTGCCTTTATCAAGGGGACTAGCATCGAAACGACGCTCCAGAGGCGTTCTTTTCCTGACAGAACTTCCTCCCCAGAACATCGGCCTTTGGCCACGAGCACATCCAGGGCGGCGGCACTTTCCAATAAACCTCCAGGTTTTCGTGGTCGAATCGGCGGTTCATGGGATTACGATTGCGATTACGATTACGAGTAGGAAACGCGAGCACGAAACATCTGAGATGCGCACCAATGAACCGGGGTGCAACTCACGGTTTCCGGGAGGTGTCGTTCGGAGGACAATACCTACCGCAGAATGGGAAGAGTAAGTAGAGTAGGCGAAGCGGACGGATTGAGAGGCACAGGCCAATGACCGTCTCGCTTCGCCCCTCATCGAACCGGACAGGCGGTTTTCCCGCATCCGGCTCTCCGAGGGCCATTCATCGCATTGCTTATTGTTCACCGATTCGATTTC